>SIBT01000008.1 GCA_009695015.1 Candidatus Nomurabacteria bacterium
CACTCTACACTTTGTCTTAAGGGCCACAAGATCTGTCTTAGTTAAAACTCCACTATTACCTTGGTTAAATTTATACATAATAGCTTTCGGGTCATCTACATGAGGAAGATCAAGTGCGTGTCCAAGCTCGTGTGCCAACACTCGCACCAACTTTGCTCGACTACTAAATTCATAAATATCTATTTGTTTACTTAATCCGTCGAAAGAATAAACTCCTTCGGTAAAAGACTCTCCGCGCGAAGCGCCTATCGTATTATATTTATCTACTGTTAGATTGAGAGTACTAGCCAGGCGATTGAGCACGACAACCATCGCGTTTATTTCGTCTACCATTTTATTTACTTGCGTCTTTAAATTTTTTAATTGAGATACCTGCACATCTAGGGCGAGCTTCTTTGCCTGCATTTGATCATATTCACCTTTTGGCGCCCCGCCTTGCGCATTCCAATATTGCACCTTTTCTTCATAAATTTTGTGCTCCGCATTAAAACTCTGCACACTTGCATTATAATTACTTTGAACTACTGTAAATTCTGTTTTTAATTCCGCAAATTTTATTTTAAGCGTATCATACGAGACACGATCATTTTTCACTGTGATACCTAGACTCGCGAGCTTACTGGTTGCCTCTTGTCTATAATCATAAACAAGATTAATTTTCAACATATCATTTTTCTTGTTGTTATCTTTGTCATTTTCAACATAAGTAAATAATTCTTTATTAAAAGACTTCTCCCAGATCATTTCAGCATCTTTAGCCGCACTTAAAAAATAACTTTTTGAAATACTAAATTGTGTATCAAAAGCGCCAAGTGTATAGACAATCGGATTTTTACAAGGAACACTCTTCAAGCCAAGCTTTTCACTAATTCCATCAATAAATGGTATGAGACGAATATGAATAATATCTTTGTATTGATACAAAAACCCACCAAGAATTGCTAAAAAAATAACAGAAATGAGAATTTTAAAAATCTTCTTCATGGTAATTACACAAATAATACCAAATATTAGAGATAAAATACAACAATATCGCTATTTGCATTCCTGTCTTTAATATGCGATAATTACGATATGAATTTAGTGATACAGATTCTGCCATATGTGCAGATAATTGTTTCGGTGGTATTAGTTTTAGCAATTTTACTTCAACAATCTAGCGCCGGAGTGGGGGGTGCTTTGGGTGGAAGTGAAAGCGGAAGTTTTCACCACACTCGCCGAGGTTTTGAGAAATTTCTTTTTTATTTATCTATTGTTTGCGGAATTCTCTTTGCTTTATTGGCATTGCTCAGTATAATAATAAAAGCTCAAAGTTAGTTTTTTTTAGTCTCGTCTTAGAAAATGTTGTATGCGTAATTTTAAATTACCTTCAAAAAAAGAAATGAATTTTATCTTTTATTCTTTCTCTAAAAAAGAACGGGTTCTTTTTGTTGGACTTATTGTTGTGCTAGTATTAAGTACAATATTGATACTCCAAAATATAAATAAATCTTTTATGGTAACTGTACCACGGAAAGATGGCTCTTTATCTCTCGGCATCATCGGAGTGCCACGTTTTATAAACCCAGTACTGGCAAATGGAGAAGCGGACCTAGACTTGGTTGCCCTTATTTATTCTGGCCTAATGAGAAAAAACAAAGACGGTAACCTGATTCCAGATTTAGCAGAAAAATATGAGAGCTCAGATAATGGCTTAATTTATACATTCACTTTAAAAGATAATTTGTATTTTCATGATAAAAAACCTGTGACCGCAGACGACGTAATTTTTACCATCAATAAAATAAAGGATTCGATCATCGCCAGTCCACACAAAGTGGATTGGCAAAGTGTGGATATTGAAAAAATAGACGCAAAAACTATTAAATTTATTTTGAAACAACCCTACGCTTCATTTCTAGAAAATACGACTATCGGTATAATGCCTCTCTATTTGTGGGACAACTCGCCCCTTGAACTCAATAGTGCAAATACAAATCCTGTCGGATCAGGACCTTATATGATAAGTTCGGCCAACAAACAATCTTCGGGAATTATAGATTATTATAAACTAGTGCCATTTAAAAAATTTATATTAGGTGAGCCATATATTAAAAATATAGACTTGCATTTTTATCAAAATGAAGACGATCTTTTCAAAGCCCTTATTAATAATAAGGTAAACCAAATAAGCTCCATCTCACCTCACAATGCAGAGATTTTAAAAGAAAAAAAATATCAGGTTGAATCTTTAATTCTTCCAAGAGTATTTGGGCTTTTTTTCAATCAAAATCAAAACCATCTTTTTATCGATAAAACTATTATCAAAGCTATTGATCAAACAATAGATAAAGATAAAATTGTCAGAGAGGTACTTTTGGGATATGGAACCACAATTGATAGTCCAATACCACCAAATATGATTGAATACCAAAAATCAGCGACCGGAAATACTATCTCACGACAAGATTTATTACAAAAAGTGCAGAAAGACTTATCGAAAGATGGTTGGAAAGCTGGCGTAGATGGATTTTTAGAAAAAACAACAACTGAGAAAAATAAAAAGACAACTACAAAATTAGAGTTCTCTATATCAACAAGTAACGTGGGAGAACTCGTAAAGACTGCAGAACTAATAAAACAAGATTTAGCAACCATCGGTATAAAGGTTGAGATAAAGACTTTTGAGAAAGGTAATCTAAATCAAAACGTGATTCGTCCACGTCAATATGATGTTCTTTTGTTTGGAGAGATTATAAATCGTGAATCAGATCTTTTTGCTTTTTGGCACTCCTCACAGAGAAAGGATCCTGGACTCAATGTTGCTATGTATACTAACATAACGGTAGATAAAATTTTGGAAGATGCATCTATCATAATTGATAAAAAGTCTAGAATAGAAAAATATACCCAATTTTCCAACGAAATCAAAAAAGACATGCCAGCAGTTTTTTTGTATAGTCCTGATTTTATATATGTAGCTTCAAAAAATCTTCAAGAGTTTAAAATGGAAAGTATTATTTCGCCTTCAGATCGTTTTCTAAATTCATATTTATGGTACACAAAAACTGAGAATGTCTGGAAAATATTCTCCAATTATTAATTATTAATCCCGACATAAAGTCGGAATCCTGAAATAAAAACATCGGGAGTAAAGTAACAAAAAACAAAAATGATAAAAAGGCAGAGACTATCTTTCAGCGCAGTAAGCGTCGATAATAAAAAAACACCTTCGTACAATGCTACACAAAATGTAGTAAGCGAGAAACACGCAACGACACACAAAGTGTCAGAAAAAAATGATCGAAAAAGATTAATAAAGAGTTCGACTTATCAATATAGTAAAAAAAGATACGGACAAAATCAAAGACCTTCTTCTTTTGGGGAGAAAAATCAACCAAGTTCAAATATAAAAATTCCTCCACCAGAAACAGGAATTATTCGCATCATACCACTCGGAGGAGTAGAAGAAATTGGCAAGAATATGACGGCTATTGAAATTGGAGAAGACATTGTTGTCATTGACGCTGGTATGCATTTTGCTAATGAAGCTACTCCCGGAGTTGATTATGTTATCCCCAATACAACCTATCTAGAAGAACGTAAAGACAAAATACGGGCGCTCATCATAACACACGGGCATTTAGATCATATTGGAGGTGTACCTCTGGTTCTTTCGCGCATAGGAAATCCTCCTGTGTATTCCAGAAACCTTTCTATCTTGATGATGAGAAAACGTCAAGCAGAATTTCCACATTTACCAAAAGTGAAAGAGCATATAGTTGAAAAAGATGAAACGATAACTTGTGGAAAAATAAAAATAAGATTTTTTGGAGTTACTCATACTATTCCTGACTCAATGGGAATAATCATCGAAACAGAGAATGGGTGGATCGTAACTCCCGGAGACTATAAACTCGATCAAATAGACGGAATCGTTTCCGATGAAGAAGAAAAAGAATATTCTATTTTTGATAAAGCGAAAGTACTTCTTTTGCTGACTGATTCTACAAATATTGAAAACGAGGGCTTTTCCTTACCCGAAATAAGAGTACACGAAGGACTTACAAATTTAATAAGAAAAGTAAGTGGCCGAATAATTATTGCTGCTTTCGCTTCACACATTACTCGGCTCGCTTATGTGGTAAAATTTGCTGAAACCTTAGGTAAAAAAATAGCAATCGATGGACGTTCTATGAAAACAAACATTGATGTAGCAATCGAAGCAAAATTATTTGAACCCAAAAAAGGAACAATTATCTCGATTGAAGAAGCTAAAAATTATCCACCCAATAAAGTTGTAGTTCTTATGACCGGAGCTCAAGGAGAAGAATATGCATCATTAAACCGTGTAGCCAACAAGACTCATACAAAATTTTCCTTACAAAAAGGAGACACGATCATTCTCTCTGCCTCTATTGTCCCAGGAAATGAAAGAGCAGTGGAAAAAATGAAAGACGGACTGACTAGACAAGGAGCGCGTATCATAAGTTACCGCACAGCTGGTGAAGATTTCGTCCACGCGACAGGACACGGCAACCAAGAAGATGTAAAATGGCTTCATCGAAAGACCCATCCAAAATTCTTTATCCCTATACACGGCAATCATTATCGTCTAGTCCTGCACAAAGAATTAGCTATGGATCTTGGCATGAGTGAAGAAAATATAGTTGTTCCAGATAACGGCTCAATTATCGAAATATCGGCTGATGGGCAAAAAATAATAACACGAAAAGAAAAAGCGCCAAGTGGGATCATGATGGTAGACGGTATTTCTATTAGTGATACGCAGGATGTTGTTATTCGCGACCGTGTTATGCTCGCGCAGGATGGAATGTTCGTCATTATTGCACTTCTTGATCAAAAAACTGGAAAATTAAAAAAATCCCCAGACCTCATCTCTCGCGGATTTGTTTATCTAAAAGAAAATCAAGAACTTTTACGTCAAGTACGAATCATCATTAAAAAATCAGTAGAAGATAGCGCAGAAAAAAGAAATCCAATAGATTTTGACTATATTAAAGCTTCTTTAGGAGAAATAGTTTCGAAATTCTTATATCAGAAAACCGAAAAAAGACCCTTGGTTATACCTGTAATATTGGGTGTGTAAAATTAGAAAACAAATGAGACATAATAGAAAAATAATATATATAGCGGGCTTTCTGCTCTCCATGCCCATCGCACTTACCTCTTATATAAATTCCAGCATCTTGGAGATATATGTGAATAAATATTATTTAGGAATTATTTATGTGATAGCTTCTATTATAACCATAATAGGAATGCTGAAAATGTCAAAAATTCTAACCTATTTAGGTAATCGCCTCACCACTCTTTTATTCAGTCTATTATTTCTTTTATCGCTCATCTTACTTGCTCTCGGCGGAAAAGATTTTATTGTGATTCCTGCTTTTATTCTTTATTTTATATCAAGCAACTTTATTTTTGCTTCACTAGATATTTTCATTGAAGATTTTTCCAAAAACTCGTCTATCGGCGCAGTACGAGGAGCTTATCTTACTATAATCAGTTTCGCTTGGGTTATTTCTCAAATGATTTCTGGATCAATTATAAATAAAAGCTCGTTTCAAGGCATATATCTTTTATCCGCTCTCTTCGCTGCTCTAGTATGTGTCGTTTTTACCTTATTTTTGCATGATTTCAAAGATCCAAAATATACAAAAACGCCTGTTTTAAAAACGATCACCTTTTTTTTACAAAAGAAAAATATTTTAAAAATTTATTTAATTAACTTAATCCTAAAATTTTTCTACGCTTGGATGATTATTTATACACCAATATATATGCATCAATATATTGGTTTTAGTTGGAGTTCCATTGGAATAATCTTTAGTATAATGCTCCTGCCATTCATTATTTTAGATTTCCCTCTCGGAAAATTATCCGACAAAATCGGTGAGAAAAAAATGCTTATTATTGGATTTTTAATAATTAGTATTTCTACTTTGATGATTCCGTTCTTTACCGCAAAAGAACTCTTTCTTTGGATGTTTATACTTTTTACCACTCGTATTGGCGCCGCTATTATTGAGATCATGAGTGAAAGTTATTTTTTTAAATCTATAAAAAAAGAAGATGCTGACGTGCTCAGTTTTTTCCGCAACACCAATCCATTGTCTTACATCATAGCGCCACTCTTAGCAATTCCCATTCTTCTACTAGTCCCCTCTTTTAAATATCTCTTTTTTGTTTTGGGCGCCATTATGCTAAGCGGTTTTCTCTTAAGTATACGACTGCGAGATGTGAAGTAGATGATTTTTATATATTTTTTCTTTATATGGTTTTAAACGGACAATTTTTACTGAAATACCCTTATTTTTCAAATCTTTTTTTAGATTTTTAACGTAAACTTTTTGGTCATATCCTAGGGCGACAATATCAGGACTTTCTTTTATGATATGTGGTATATGATTCTTAACGCCGGACAAAACCACTTTATCAACAAGCAGACAATTTTTAACTAAAATCATTCTTTTTTTCTCACTTAAAATCGGCAACTTGCCTTTTATCTTCAAAACATTTCTGTCTCTGGCAACGGAAACGATCAGGAACGTTTTTCGAGTTAATTTTCGAGCCTGTTTAAATAAATTAAGGTGTCCTTTGTGTAATCCATCGAAAGTTCCGAAGATCATAACTTTTACCTTTTGGTAAGTAGGCATTTAGATTTTTCGCCTTTTAGTTTTTTACTTCAAAGAAATACTTTCAATGACCATAGCCGTTGTTGGTCTATCAGCAGGCGCACCAGATGTCGGAGTATTTTCGATTTTTGTAACTATATCCATACCGCTTGTCACTCGCCCAAATACTGTATGTTTGGTATCTAGAAAATTATTGCTAGCGGTATTAATAAAAAACTGGCTTCCATTAGTGTCCGGACCTGAGTTCGCCATAGATATGGTGCCCTTATCATTTTTATTATTTTTATTTGTGCCACTAAGTTCATCCGCAAACTTATAACCCGGATCACCTGTACCCCAAAAGTCCATTTTTCCATCATCTTTGGTTAAAGGATCCCCTCCTTGAATCATAAAACCTTTTATTACTCTATGAAATTTGGTTCCATTATAAAAACCTTCCTTTGCAAGCTTTATAAAATTGGCCACTGTATTCGGGGTTTGTGACTCAAAAAGTTCAATTGCGATATCTCCTTTATTTGTGTGTAAAATGGCGCTCATAATTTTTTCTGGATCAATTAAATTAGTAATGGATTTTGTATCATTGATATCAATTTCTTCTTCTATGGTAATCTTTGGTGTATCTCCTGTTGTTGTGTTACTTTCTTTGGAATTTCTTGTAAAAAATAAAACACCCACAATTAATATAATAATACCAACTACAACAATAATATTTTTTTGCATAATTACATTATACTCCTAATTTATTAATATATTACCTAGCTAATGGTTCAGGTGATTTATTCTTATTTCGTAAAATAAAGTCTAATATTTTTACTTCATCATAACTATCCAACTTTTCTAATCTCATCCAAGATGCTAACACAATTTTTGAATCATTAGCATCTCTCGGCGATAAAATAACACTTCTATTGTTTGCTTTAGCAATATTTTTTAAATTCGCCTTAGTTGCCTCGTCAATATCTTTATACGAAATCCAGATACCACCATGCTCGAGATTATGTACGGCCTGCTCATCTCTGAGAGCTTTAGTATATATTCCCCAACTCGCTGGCTGTATATAATGCGAACCCGAAGTAGGAGGATTTGAATTGTATGGCGGATGTGATTCGCCAATTTTTATATGCGTTTGTCCTTGATTCTCAAATATTTCCCCGACTGGATCTAATTTTTGAGGATTATCTCCAATTCGATATTTGGCGTTTTTTGTATCTTGACTAATAGTAAACCAGATAATTAATCCTAGTACTGATAACACAATTATTAAAATAATTGTAAAATTTTTCATATATTTACACTATATCATATTAAAAATCTTTGGCAAAAAAATAATGAGTCCGACGATCACTGCCATAATTGCAGACAAGAGCACCGCGGCGGCGGCTACATCCTTGGTATCCCGAGCATACGGATGATATTCCGGAGAAGTAAGGTCAATATCTATCTCTATAGCTGTATTTAACGCTTCGGTCACAAAAACTCCGCCAATCGCAAAAATAAGCGCGATCCATTCGAGACTAGAAACTCCTAAGTAAAATCCAAGAACTACCACAATCAGAGCTGACGTTATATGTATAAATAAGTGCCTAGTCGTTCGGGAAAAAACACGCAAACCACGAAAAGCATTTAAGAATTTTTCATTATATTTCACTTCACGCCAAGCCTTTTTTTCTTTTTGAGAATCCATTTTTTACTGAACTATTAAAGTTCCCTTCATCCCCATCTTTCTGTGACTGCCGACAGAGCAATAATATTCAAAACTTCCGACTTTATCCGCCGTAAATTCTAAAACTTCAGTGGTTGGCGATTGTGCTTGCTTTGTCGCTACCCAATATTCATCAATAACAAAATCATGGAATCCTGCGCTATTTTGAAAAATTATTTTAACCCTATCTCCTTTGGAAACTGTTAAGAGAGTTGGTGTAAAAGAAAAATTCTTGCCTGAAACGATAAACTCTTTGATTGCTGGTGTAGTAATTATATTTTTGGTTGTTGATGGTGACTTTGGTATTTCTTGTTGTATTTCTCCAACAGGCGCTTCCACATTTTTCCCCTTCCCAAAAATGAAAACCGCTCCTACTATTGAAGTAATTATAACGACAACAATCGTTATGTATATATTTTTCATGATTCTAGTATATCACATTACTGATATTGTATATAAATAGGCTGGGGGCTTAATTTGAGTAAATCCTGCGGAGTCATTAGAACAGTGCCCGGAGTCGCAATATCATTCTTGTAAAACAATTTAAAGCCGGTAAATTGAACAGGTTCCGGATAAATAATATATTTATAAGTGCCGATTTTTTTTGCCATTTCGCCCCAACCATCCATATGCATCACTATTTGCACTTCAGGTAAAATATTTATCATCTTATAATTTGTAATCATATCTTTCGTATAACGGTGAACGACGAGCACTTTGGGAGGAAGATTGTTTTCTCTTACAATCTTTGCTATATAATTTGTCGTAAAATTTATATCTTCAGCATCTAATGTTCCCACCATTTTCCCCGGCCGAATGCCAGCCTTCATCGAAAATTCCGCATCAACTCCTAAATGCACATGGGGTAATTTTAAATATTTTTCGAACAATGGAACTTCTGTTTGCAAATCTGAAAATCCAACTTGAAAGTCAAGAAACACAATCGCATTCGCCTTATCTGCAATTCCCAACACTTTATCTATTTCAGAGCCGGGCATTCGACTTCTGTATTTACCATCACTACCTGGAAAACTTTGTGCTACAACTGCAATATAATGAAGCGCAGAAAGAACTGGAGTATTTGGATCTGCAACTTCCCATTTTTTTACTTCAGTATCTAATCGTTTCAACATTTCGTCTTCGGGATATTCGCCCAAAACTCCCATTTTAGTTGAATATAAATTGCCATAATAAGCGATGATACGATTAAAAGGCAGAATTGCGCCAGTATTTGGATAGACAGTTTTTACCGGCCAAAGATTTAACGACGCGGGTTTTGATTCAAACGCTTCCGGAGTCGGATTATTCGCTAATTCATTTAATTTTTTATCATAAGCTACGGTATCAAGTGGAAGAAAAACAGAAACCGTTATTTTTTTATCCCAAATTATGTCATTACTTTTGAGAAAAGAGACCATATTGCTAAAAAATTTCGGAAATGTAAAAAAGGAAATAAACAGCAAAACAGGGAAAATTAAAAAAAGCCAGTGGATGTGTTTTTTCTTCAAGATTTTCATTGCGTACAGTATATCAGATAATAAAAGAAATTCTTTATTTACGCGTAGTTTCAAATAAAAGAATCTGGTCAACCATCTTTGGCACCCAAATTTTTTGAGTGAGAAGTAAAATAATTCCAATCACTATTAGAAAACCTAGGAAAATTCGAAGTTTTTTCATTGGGAGTAATTGTAACATACAGTTGTGAAATTGTGTCAAATTAAGGTATATTAAATAAAGTTTAAATATTGGGAGATCGTCTAACGGTAGGACAATGGATTCTGGATCCATTTATCTAGGTTCGAATCCTAGTCTCCCAGCCAAGAAATAGAATCGCCGTTTTCACCAAAATTCGGAGCGTCGTAAACATTGCTTTTAAATCTCATCACATTAATTCCTAATCTGTTTTCTCTACTTAATTAATCCTTCGTGTGTATGACTATATTACTAGAAAATCCTTGTAAAATCTAGGTATTTATCCACATAGGATACTCAGGATCTTGAGGAGTTACTTATACGAACACTGTCTTAATTTTCTATAATAGGTTATAGTACTTGTGCAATAAGCTCTATATAATATAGCTACCTACTAACCATGTACATAGAACAAGAACCAAAAAAGAAAGGAGCTGGCAAATTTATTTGGGCGACAGTTATCGCTGTTCTCTTTATAACAGTCGTTTCTATTGGGGTCATTAAAAAAACCGAAACAAAAATAACTTCTACTGTTCCAGAAAAATTGATAACGTCGAATGAAGTTGAACCAGAGTCTCAAGGGCAGGGATTCATTCCCGATTTGAATCCGATAGCAGGAGCTGCTGCGGCAGTCCTTTGGAATTCTACCGAAAAAGATCCTGCAGATATCAATGTTAGTTTTGGACAAACACTACATACATGGAATCCGCTTCTTGGGGGTGTCATTTGGATTCAATCAAAAAAGATTGCGCGGGCACAAGCATTAGCATTTTCTTCTTATCCCGACAATCTTCTTGTGAACATTAAAGCCTCTTCAAATGGCTTTGGCTACCGTTTCGACCTCAATAAGTACTTGCCGGGACCTATCGAATACGGCTACTTCAATTTCAAAGGGCCTTTGGAAAACCAACCTTCAAATCTAGACGATATATTTCAGATTTATGGCGCTTCAAAAAATGTTAAATTTATATTGAATGTACCTCTTCCTCATCCCAGTTTGAAACTTGGAGATGCCCGTTTTGCCTGGCAAACTCCCCAATTTTATGGAGCACAACTGCAATATCTTTTCGGTACTGCGGATAGTAAGGCCGTGTACAGTAAACTTCCTCTTTCTATCGATTTTTCAACCGAGCCGGCTGAATTTAATTGGGCCAACCTTCGTGCCAAGAGAGGCCGCATAGAACCTTACAAAGCCGAAGCTGTTATTTTCGGCGAAGAACCATATCACATAGAAGGTTGGGATGCTAACGATGGTAAAAGTTATGGCATTGCCGCGGAAGCCTATCGTGTGGAAATGCGCAAGCGAGGGGTAACATTACC
Source organism: Candidatus Nomurabacteria bacterium (assembly GCA_009695015.1). Lineage (GTDB taxonomy): Bacteria > Patescibacteriota > Minisyncoccia > Phycocordibacterales > UBA9973 > UBA9973. Next base: position 11,353 of record SIBT01000008.1, read on the forward strand.
TTACGGTGTTCATGTGAGCCAACTCAATCCCACTGATCGCTCATGGTTTCATCCCATGATGGATGCTCTGTCAAAAACTGATACACCAAAGTATTTTGACCTCTATCATTACTATACGTTTGCAGGCACAGCTGATTGGGAGCGCTCATTTCCGATGAGTTTGCGAGTGGAAGGATTTACCAACTGGTGGCTTGATAAGAAAACCTGGCCAGTCAACTACGCCCGATTTCTCTGGCTTATAGATGATACAAAAGTTGCGCTTGCTCGTAGGGGTATTGATCCAAAGACTGTCAAAATTGGTTTCTCTGAACACGGTATTACCATCAGTTCTCCATTCAAATATAACGATATGACTGGGGCCATTCACTTTGCTGGATGGCTTGCGGGGATCATGCGCTCTAATAGTGATTGGGATTCTATGTGGGTACTTGCGGCTGAAGGATTCTCCACAGCTCAAATCCAAACATTTAAGACGACTACAAAAACTCCAACATACTTTGTTTATCAGATGGCAATGAAACTTCGCGGTATGAAGTATATTGATCTCGTTGCCACAAATGCGGCTGTGGGTAAAACAACAAATCCGGAAGGATTAGAGGTTTATTTTCCTTGGGTAATGGTGCGTGCGTTTGAGGACCCAGCGACTGGAAAAAGAGAATTATTCGCAATAAATCAGCATCCAAGTCGCCCTGTTACTCTCAAAGGTCTTGATGGATGGAAAATAGAGAAGTGGGAAGAACTTCGAGGAGATAGTTACAGTTCCGGAAACTCCCTCAAATCTTCCGCGACTCCTGTTTCAATAAAAATAATTCCGAAAGGAGAGAATGATCCAATAACTCTTCCGCCCATCTCTATCATCCGCATTACCTTGAAGCGCTAGGAGAGATTTACGTTGGCTGGAAAAATTTAGCACAAAACTCCCAGCCAAGTTTTAGAATTCTTTTTTTAGCTGTGTATCCTGGTATACATATGTTATCCTTAATTCAAAAGAATCAAAGTTCATCGACATAAAACATATGAATCAATTAATCGCGGAAGACGGAACTGTTAAAGAGGGTTTCGTTGAGCGAGGACTGGTCTTCGTGATCATCGTCCTACCATTCGTGGGACTCATCTATGTCACAGTGATGACATACAAGAATGGGGTCAGTATTTTTTACCCCTTTCTCGCAGTCATGATGTACATCTTAACGGGCCTGGGAATCACAATTGGATTCCACAGACTTTTCACGCACGAGTCTTTCAAGACTTATAAATCAGTGAAGCTTCTCTTCGCTATTCTCGGCACAATGGCTGTGCAAGGAAGACTGATCATATGGTGTGCGCGTCACCATATGCATCATCAAAACTCAGACAATGAAGGTGACCCTCATTCACCATGGCGTTATGGAACAACACCATGGGCTATCTTTCGAGGTTTTTGGTGGGCGCATATCGGATGGATTTTTTCTGCCAAGCGTCCCGTCAAAAATTCTTGCCAAACAAGACTGGCGAATGATTTTGTTACCAACATCATAGATCGTACGGCAATTCTGTGGGTCTTTGTTAGTATGGGCATACCGATGCTGGCTGGCTACGTTTATGAACACTCCTCTCATGGAGTGTGGCAAGGATTCCTCTGGGGATTCTTGGTAAGATTATTTGTCGTCCAACACTTCACGTGGAGCATCAATAGTTGGTGCCACATATGGGGAAAAAGGAACTTCAACACCAAAGATAATTCGAAGGATAGTTTGCTCTGGACAGTGTGCGGGCTTGGTGAAGGTGCGCACAATAGCCACCACGCTTTCCCAAGATCGCCCCAACATGCAATATTGCACGAGTGGCTGGATATCAGCTACCTTGTGATCAAACTCTTACAAAAATTAAATCTCGTGTGGGACCTAAAAACACCCACCAGTGAAGAAATAAGGCAAGCAAGAGTAAAGTAAAGTTTTAATTCAACCTGACCCCGAGCGATTAATTTTGCTCGGGGTCTGTTATTTTACCTTGAATTATGATTGTGTTTGTGGTAGAATAATTATATGCGATATATCTTTACCATTATTGGTAGTGTTATCATAACTGTAACTTTAGTTGCATTTTTCTTTAATCTAAAACAGGTTAATGAAGAACGGGCAACATTAAAAATTAACTTGGAACAAAGAGCTTCGCTCTTGGCTGATAGTCTAAAAGAATCCATCGAGCCTTCGTATACGAATTCTTCACAGACTTCCCTTCAGACATCTCTTCAAAAAATCGTTAGCAGATTTGCCAATCGTGAACGATTGGCAGGTATTGCTCTATATGACAACAAAGGTACATTGATTGCCACTTCTTCGGGATTACCAAAAAAAATAATTGAAAATACAGAATCAATTTCTGAAGCTATGGATAGTAATAAGTCAAAGAGTGATTTTTTTGATGCAGATGGCGAAACACGATATGTATTTGTCGACCCGCTTCACAATAGTGAAGGAAGCATCTTGGGAGTGCTTATGATTGTGCACAACGCGGGCTACATAAATACAAGTATCAATCAAATTTGGAAAGGTAATTTATTAAGATTGGTAATTCAAATAATAATATTCTCAATTACGATTTTTATAATTCTCAGATTTTTTGTTTTTCGACAAGTTGTTCGTCTGGTTGATTCTATTAAGAAAGTTCGAATGGGGGGTAAAAATGAAACTTTTAAAGACACAGCTAGATATTCTTTTTTTAAACCTTTGGCAAAAGAAATTACTCATATAACTAATAGTTTATTGCAAGCCCGTTCATCAGCGAGCGAAGAGGCTCGTATGAGACTAGAAAAACTAGACACACCGTGGACTGCCGAGCGTCTAAAAGAATTTATTAAAGCCTATTTAAAAGACAGAAAAATATTTGTTGTATCCAACCAAGAGCCATACATTCATCAAAAAATAAAAAATGAAATTGTGGCTTCTATGGTGCCGAGCGGTTTGAATACAGCGGTTAATTCTGTGATGGAAGCCTGCGGAGGAGTATGGATTGCACATGGAAGTGGAGACGCTGACAAGGAAACATCTGATGAAAATGGGAAACTTCAAGTACCCCCAAATGATCCCCGCTACACTCTAAAGCGGGTTTGGCTTTCTGAAAAAGAGTTCAACGGACACTATAGATTTTCGGTAGAAGCGATGTATCCATTATGTTTGATGACTTATACACGTCCAATATTTAGAAAAGAGGATTGGATGATGTATAAGCATGTAAATAAGAAATTTGCTCAAACATTGCTCGCAGAATTAAAAAACGTGGAAGATCCAATCATCCTTATACAAGATTATCATTTTGCTCTTCTACCACAGATGATAAAAGAAATTAGACCAGATGCGAAAGTGGGTATATTTTGGCATGTACCGTGGCCAAGTCCTGAAGCATTTAGTGTCTGTCCTTGGCGTAAAGAAATTCTCAAAGGAATGTTGGGAGCTGATATCGTCGGATTTAATACTCAACAATTTTGCAATAACTTTATTGATACAATTGGAAAGGAAGTCGAATCTCTGATTGATTTAGAAACTTTTTCAATAACTCGCGAAGATCACACAACCCATATTAAATCTTTCCCGATTAGCATCGCTTTTTCGAACGGTAAAGAAACTAAAGCGGAGCAATTAGAATTTAATAACCTTGGGCTAAGTATTTTAAAGAAACTTGAAATTCAAACTAAATATTTAGGCATAGGTGTCGATCGACTTGATTATGCAAAAGGAATTCCAGAACGATTTATGGGGATAGAACATTTTTTTGACGTAAATCCTGAATACAAAGGAGAACTTACCTTTTTGCAGATCGCTTCTCCACATCGTGAGCATTTTAAAGATTATCAAGAGCAATACCAAGATTTGATTACGAAAGAAGCGGATAGAATCAATCAGAAGTTCGGCACAAAAGAATGGAAACCAATTGTTTTAGAAACAATTCAATATAGCCACGCGGAATTATTGTCTCTATATAAAATAGCTAATTTTTGCCTTATTACTTCCCTGCATGACAGTATGAATCTCGTTGCAAAAGAATATATAGCGGCGAGAAATGACTCTCTAGGTGTGCTTATTTTAAGCCAATTTGCTGGAGCTTCACGTAATTTAAAAGAAGCATTGATTATAAATCCACATAACACAGAGGAGATTGGGGTAGCAATTCGAACCGCTCTAATAATGCCATCATCTGAACAATATCGTCGTATGAATATTATGCGCACCATTATTAAAGATTACAATGTTTATCGTTGGGCAGCAGAATTTATTAAATCAGTAACGAGTTTGAATTAGTTGCTTAAACTTCATTCTCTAACTTTTTCAAAGTAACTATTTATTAAACGTTTACTTTTTCGATCTGTTATTTCTCGAAAGATCATTTCTAGAGAAGAAGTTTTTTTTGTAGATGTTGTAATATGGGTTTTATTTGTTACTTCGATATTACCCCGCCTGTTCATAAACATAGCAAGCCAATAATCTTCTAGATTACTACGTAAATTTATTTTTTTTGATAAAAGAGAGCTATTTTTTATTATTTCTTGAACAAATTTTTTATCTTTGCCCCAGAAAGCCAAACTAGAACCCCACATCCAAAAAGCCATTTTTCTATTTTTGGAAACATGTAAATGTTTACTATATATATTATAGACAGCGCCTAAAATTGCTCCTGAAAATTTTACCCATGAACCAACTAAAACATTTTCATTGTTCTTTAGTGTGTCGGTCATTACTTCTACCCAGCTATCGCGAGCAATTGAATCCCCATCAAGACAAAGTATTATGTCTCCAGAAACATGATTCAATCCTTCTATTCGAGCATTCACTATCCCGGTGGGTCCATCAAAAGATATGACAGCAACAGGAAAACCCTCTGCGATTTCTAGAGTCTTGTCTGTAGAATTATGCACCAAAATAATAACCTCATCAGGATGTCTAGTCTGATTCAAAATAGATTCAATACATTCTCCAATATATTTTTCTTCATTATGAGCAATAATTAGAACTGATATTTTCATAAAACAATATTAAGAAAATCTATTTATTTCTTCTTTAGAACACAAGCTTTGACAAAGGCGACAAAAAGTGGATGAGGATTAAGTGGGCGGGATTTTAATTCCGGATGAAATTGAGTACCTAGAAAAAAGGGATGTTTTGTGCGTGGAAGTTCAGCAATTTCCATCAGTCTTCCATCTGGTGAAGCGCCAGAAAATACTAAACCTGCTTTTTCTAATTTCTCCGCATATTCTGGATTGACTTCATAGCGATGGCGATGACGTTCGAAAATTTCTGACTGCGAGTAAGCTACCTGCGCCATACTTCCCTCCTTGAGAATAGCCGGATAAGCGCCGAGCCGCATCGTCGCACCGAAATTTTTCTCTTTAAGATTCTTTTTTTGTTCCGGCATAATGTCCACCACTGGAAAAGGAGTCTTGGCGTCAATCTCAGTCGTATTTGCGCCTTTCATGCTCGCCACATGTCGCGCAAACTCAATAACCGCAAGCTGCATTCCATAACACAAACCAAAATATGGAATTTTATTTTCCCGACAGTATTTGATAACTGAAATTTTACCTTCGATTCCTCGACTGCCAAAACCGCCAGGTACGATGATGCCGTCGAAGGTGTCTAATTCTTTCAAAGATTTTGGGTCCTTCTCGAATTGTTCAGAATTTAGCCAAACAATCTCTGGTCGGTAATTTATTGCGCCTCCCGCATGTCTGATTGATTCAATCACAGAAATATAGGAATCTTCAAGCACGAATTCGCCCGTGCCAAAATACTTACCCACAATTCCGATTTTCAACCTCTTGGTTGCACTATTCATTTTGAGAACCATATCTCGCCACTCTTTCATATCTTTTGGGCGTGACGACATTTTAAGTTTCTTTAAAATACGATCACCCAAACCGTCATTTTCAAAATTTATCGGAACTTCGTAAATATTACTTACATTGGGCGCAGAAATAACATCTCCTTTTTCTAAACTACACATAAATTCAATTTTTTCCTTACGTTTTTCATCCATAGGAATATGTGCCCGAGCGAGAATAATATCTGGATTTAAACCCACTGCATTTAAACTGCGAACTGCATGTTGGGTGGGTTTGGTTTTTAATTCGTTGCCACCCGCACCTAGCGCAGGCACATAACTCACCAACACAAGGACAACATCGTGAGGATTTTTAATCTTGAGCATTCGCACAGCTTCGAGAAATAATATATTTTCATATTCACCGACTGTGCCACCAACTTCGGTAATTGCAACTTTGGCATCAGCCTTTATCACTGCCTTATTTATGCGTTCAATAATCTCTAGCGGAATACGTGGCACCACTTCTACTTGTTTACCGCCAAATTCTAAATTACGTTCTTTTTGAATCACTGAAAGATAGACACTGCCAGTAGTCATATAATTTGTCCGAGTCAAATCGCGATCCAAGAAACGTTCATAGTTTCCCATATCCTGATCACATTCGGTTCCATCATCCAAAACAAAAACCTCACCATGTTCGGTTGGGTTCATTGTGCCTGCGTCGACATTCACATATGGATCAATTTTCAGGGCAGTAACTTCTATTCCTCTAGACTGAAGAATTTTACCAATCGAGGCGGAAGCTACACCCTTTCCAACTCCAGACATCACTCCCCCCACCACGAAAATGTATTTTATTGATTTTTTCTGCATACTTTATGACTTTATGAACTTTAAATTTTATAACTACTTGTTAAGATATTTTCTCACCGCCAAGAAACTGGAAATTACTCCAAAAAGTATACCTGATAATAAAATTATTGCAAAAATTTGAAAGAAATTTGAAACATAATAATCATACATATTAATTCCAAGAAAACTAGTCATATTGCTTCCGAGCCAAACTGTCACTGGCCAAAAGATAATCAATGTGATAATAGTGCCAATAACCCCATATATTGCGCCTTCGATCATAAAAGGGCCGCGAACTCGCATTTTAGAAGCGCCTACCAAGCGCATAACGTTTATTTCTTCTCTCGAAATATAAATAGTTAAGCGAATCGTATTGAAAGTAATAATGATAGAAGAAATTATTAAATAGAGCGTCAGAAGAAAACCGAGTTTTTGCGCGCCAGATATTATGACATTTAATCTATCTATCACTAATTTATTATCGTGATAGTTTGAGTGATTTATGATGTCCGATGAACCTAAAATAAGAGCATTGTCAGACTTTAAGAAATTCACAATATTTTCATATTGAGAAATTTCTTTAGTTGTGACATTTAGTGTGGCGCCGAGCGGATTATTTCCTATCTCATCTAATGCAGCAATGGTCGAATAATCATTTTGGTGACGAACGCGGAAAAGTTTAATCGCATCATCTGCGCTGGTATAAGAAACACTTGCCACTTCTGGCAACTTAAAGAGAGATTCTTTTAAAAGCATAATCTTATCTTCAGATGCGCCCACATTAAAATAAATTGTCACATCTACTTTATCTTTTATAATATTAAGTGAAGAATAGAGTACTGCTTGTAAAAGAATAATCATAACAATAACAGCTAGGGTGTTCACTACCTGCAATACCGCAGCGAAAGAAACCGAACCACCTCTCTTGAAGTTTATAAATCCCGCTTTTATAATTCTTTTTAATTCTTTCATATTAATATACAATAATCTATTTACTATGTTTTGTGTCTCTAATAATTTTCCCATTTTCCATCATGATCACCCTTTTTCCGATTGAATCAATAACTCCACGATTATGAGTGGCCAAAATCACAGTGGTGCCGAGATCATTTATTTTTTTTAAAATTTGAACTATTTCATGCGTATTGATCGAATCCAAATTCCCTGTCGGCTCATCGGCTATTATAAGTTCAGGCTGATTAATGATAGCTCGAGCGATAGCGAGCCTTTGTTGTTCACCTCCAGACATTTGATTTGGAAAATGATGAAGTCTGTTGCCTAAATCAACCAGCTCTAAAACATGTGGAACATCGGAAGCTATCTCTTCATCAGTTTTGCCGACAGCTTCCATGGCAAAAGCGATGTTTTCATACGCGGTCTTGTTACCCAGCAATTTGAAGTCTTGAAATACTACCCCAATACGCCGGCGGAGTTTAGTCAAATCCTTATTTTTTAATTTATGCACATCGATAGATTCAAAAAAAACTGTGCCATCCGTAGGTGCATCATCCGCTAAAATCATCTTGGTGAGAGTCGTTTTACCTGCACCCGAATGTCCGACAATAGAGACAAATTCTCCAGCGGTAATATTAAAGGTAATGTCGTCTAATGCCAAAGCATCCTTATAAGTTTTGGAAACATTGTTAAAATAAATCACTCATTCATTTTAACACAAATTATTTTGAAACAAAACAAAATCCCCTACCTCCCCGCATTTATCAATGCCCAAGTCTTATTTATTTAGCGAGTCGTGTTGTATAGTTGCATAACTTCCGCTGCGGTTAGGGCGCGGTTGTAGATACGGACATCATCAATAGGGCCGTTGAAAAAAGTAGAGTTATTTGAATTCCTACCAATTTCTAAAGGTTGAGCGGTATCTCCCCTCGTAATAGTGAAAGTATTGGTATTATTTTGCACACCATCTATGTAAATAACAGCACTTCCTGTAGCATCCACTAAAGTTGCCACAACATGGACCCATTTATTTAGCGACAAATTACCCAAAGAGTTGAAAGTTTGAAAGGTGTTTGCGGTATTCCGAATTCCAAACTCCATTACACAGCCAAAGTTATCAGTAATCAAACGATAATTCCCCGCAGCAGAAAGTTTTACTATACCACCACCATTATTAGTACAAGTTTTGATATTAAACCAACCAGCAAGAGTTAAGTCATTACCAACAAGATCAAGAACATCTCCTATGGCAACATAATCATTCGTCCCATCAAAATTAAGCCCCTGCCCTATTTTTCCCGCCACAGTTGCAATGGATTGAGTCATACTGCCAAGCGTCCCGGTATTCCCACCCCCAGATTTATCCAAAGTCGTCGCTGCACTCGAAGAAGTCCAGATGGTGTCTTTGCCATCAAGAGTCCAGTAACCGACGAGGCCACTCTGGAGAGTTTTGGTTGGGGAGACGGAAAATTTTGCTATGCCAATTTTGTAGAGTTGCTCAACTTCAGCAGCGGAGAGAGCGCGACTATACATTCTGACATCATCTAAAACGCCGGGGAAATATCCGGAACTGATACGTCCAATATCCACCGCGCTTGCATTGATATCTGTTCCAGTCGTGATCGTTACATAGTACCAAATGTTGGCGGCAACAGTAGAGGTCACAGCTCCATTGACATAGATAGTAGGACTAGTAAAACTGTTTGCGGTGATTGTACCGCTCGACACTTCTATAGTGGCTGTAGCATTCAAATCAATAATCTTTTTTGTAGTGTTCGTTGTCTTCATCCAAAATGCAACTGTCTTGACTGAGCTTGATACATTTCCCACACTTACATAATCATTCGTCCCATCAAAATTAAGCCCCTGCCCTATTTTTCCAGCCACAGTTGCAATGGATTGAGTCATACTGGTCAACGTTCCTGTTTTTCCATTTCCAGATTTATCCAAAGTCGTCGCTGCACTCGAAGAAGTCCAGACGGTGTCTTTGCCATCAAGAGTCCAGTAACCAACGAGGCCACTCTGGAGAGTTTTGGTTGGGGAGACACCAAAAGTAGCTGCATGGGTCAATGAAAAGAAAGACACTAATACAAAAAGAAACAGAAGGGTGAGAATTTTTACAGATTTTTGCATGTGTAAGTATATTATACAACTATTAAAGAATATTTTACAAATCTTTTTCTGCCTCAACGAAAATATCTATTTCACCATTCAAAACAGCGTCCGTGTTTGATGTTTCCATATCTGTCCTGTGATCTTTGACCATCTTATATGGATGCAACACATACGAACGGATCTGATTCCCCCATTCTATCTCTGTATTTTTAGTCAACTTCATGCTCTCCTCTACTGACTTTTTTTCTTCTTTCGCTTTTTTGAAAATTTTTGCTCGAAGGATATTCATCGCCTGTTCACGATTTTGTTCTTGAGAACGTTCCCCAGAGGCATGAACGGAAATATTACTCGGCGTGTGAACAATTCGGACAGCCGTCTCTCTTTTATTCACATTCTGTCCGCCAGGGCCACCGGACTTCGCAAATTCGATTTTTAAATCACTCTCTGGTATGGCAATATCTTTCTCTTCCAATTTAGAAAATTTAGGTAGAACTTCGACTAAAGAAAAAGAAGTGTGCCTTAATTTTTTGGCATTAAAAGGAGAAATTCGCACGAGACGATGCACCCCTCCCTCATTTTTAAGAGTTCCATAAGGACCCAACCTCTCTCCCCTCCCAACTATCTCCAACGAAACATTTCTATATCCACTATGATCATTTTTATGTTCATGAATAAAGGAAATAGTCCAACCTTTTTTATTTGCATATTTCATATACATTGACAAAAGCATACTTGAAAAATCTTCGGCGTCGTCTCCTCCCGCGCCAGAAATTATCGTCATGATAGCATTACCTTTGTCATACTTACCTAAACCCAATTTCTTTTCTTTCAACTCTGTAAGCTCTTTAATTATTTCTTGCGCTTTATTTTTGTCATTCCAAAAATCCGGACCTTGCATTAATGCTTCGAGTTTTTCTATTTCATTTTTATCTTTTTCTTTATCCATAATATTTTAATTATTTTTCGTAGAGCCGAAGGTGAGGATTGAACTCACGACCCCGTCTTTACGAAAGACGTGCTCTACCAACTGAGCTACTTCGGCAAACCGGGAGCCGTTGGACGGGATTGAACCGTCGACCTCGTCATTACCAATGACGTGCTCTACCAACTGAGCTACAACGGCAAAAAAAAGAACTTTCAACTCTTTGTATACTAGTTTATTTCACTCAATTTTGCAAAAAATATTAAGATAGAGTTATCCCCAGAATTTTCCTTCTATCATAAGGATATTGTTGATATAATTACATCAGTCCTAATCAAAATAAATGTCATACAAAAACACTTTTAGGCCTGTCTGCCCTCCTGCGTCGAGAGCAGGTGGAATATTTGAAAAAAGATTATCTCTCTTGAAGTTTTTGGGAGTTTTTTCTGCTTTGGTTTTTTTGCCTATATCAAATGTCTCAGCGCAAAATTTTACTAGTGACTATTTAATTAATACTTTTAGAAATTATATAGTAAAATCAGAGCCTCAACCAAAAGCTGATCAACCTATGGCTGAAGACATATTAAATGCCTTCAAGAATTATGTGACGCCTGAAACACTCGTAGTGCCTATTACTCTTCCTAAACAAATTATACAGAGCGCTCCAATAATTTTACCTGAACCAATCGCACCAAAAACTTTAGCAGCGGCAGTACTAACAAGTCCGACAACAATAAGTATAATTCAATCAGACATATTAAATGCCTTCAAGAATTATGTTGCGTCACCTCAAACAGAAACTAATCCGCCTCGAGTAGAAATTCTTTCAGTTGTCGTCAAACCACTTTCGACGAGCTCACCGCAAGTCACATCCAATCCAAATTCAATTAATAATGTAGCACTCATTTCCGCTCTCCAAAATTTATTTTCCAAAAAAGAATTTGCTGATCAACTACGTGGTCCGATCGGTCCGCAAGGACCTACGGGACTCAAAGGTGATTCAGGAACAAGCTTCATAAATTCTCCATCACAACAACCTGCTTTTATAGGTGTAATTCAACCTAATCCTGCAACCAATTTCAATGGCGCCACGTTATTCGGAGTAACTAATCTATCTTCTAATAACTTTTCCACAAGTACTGCCAATATCACCACTTTAAGTGTTAGTGGTAACTCTACTCTGACGGGAACCTTGAACGTAACAGGGGCAGCGACTATCCCAAATCTTTCCACTACAACATCAATCACCAGTCCCTTAATTATAGGTGGCACTGATACGACTTCAACCTTAACCCTGCGTCCTACTTCTGGTGTTGGCACAACCAATGCGGACATAATTTTCCAAATAGGAAATAACGGAGCGACAGAAGCGATGAGAATTTTAAATTCCGGTAGTGTTGGTATCGGCACTGCATCACCAGCAGTAACTGCAATTTTAGATCTTACTTCTACTACAAAAGGTTTCTTGGGGCCTCGAATGACTACAACTCAAAG
>SIBT01000009.1 GCA_009695015.1 Candidatus Nomurabacteria bacterium
CCTTATCTACGGTTAAATAAATAGTCGCAGGGATAGAAATATCATTAGAAAGATTAGACAAAGACTTTTGAAATTGAACGAGCCATTCCATTTTTAATTTATCTACAATAGCGCCGAGCTCTTTTACTACAGATTCTGTCGCATGCCCATCTTTTAAAAGAGAAATGTAAGATTTGGCTTCATCAAGTGAACAGTGTGATACAGATGTAACTCCACGTATCATAAAGTTAAGACCTGAAGGAAAAGAAATTGATTCACATAATATATTCTTTTTTATCATAGAAATATCTGTCACTTCTCCACCAATGTTAATTAAAAGGAAATCTTCACTGTGCGCATACATATCACGCACTACGGTAAAAGAAGAAAATGCAAAAGAAGAAAATTTTATCTCTTTAGAATGAAAAAGTCTCTTGATCGTCTCTTCAATCTTTCCCAAGATTTGCTCTCCACTGATTGAGATAAAAATAGTCATTTCAACATCTTTTCCTTTTTGGTTCAAAGGACTAGGTGTTTCATATCCATTTATCATCGTCTTGATGTTTTTGAGTTCAATTAATCGAGCCTTGGTGCCAAAATGTAAGTATTGAGCTATATGTTCTTCTTCAAATAGAGCTTTTTCTTTTTGAATTAAATCATCAGCAAGTTTAGAGGTAAATAAAAATGGCGCATTTTTTTCAAGTTTTATAATTCTGGTTTGAGAAACACACCAAAGCGAGGAAAGGACACAAAAAATCTCCTCTGGAGTGCCGAAGCCTGCCTTGTGGACTCGATTAGCAACGATCTCTAGAGATTTGATAGTTACAGACAAAAATCGATCAGCCTCAATATTTTCCTCTAGAGCTATCGATTCACGAATGGAAAAAACTATTTTTGGAATTCCAGATTTCTGAGTCCAAAAAAGCGCTCCTCCCACAGAAGAAGATCCAATATAAAAAACTAATACTAATTTACCGCTGTCTTTTTTTCCAGAAAAGATTCCCATTTATTAATTATAACACAAAAAAAATATAGAAAGATAAATGCAGAGGACTTACAAGGGTTATCCTTATATAAGCTATAGTAGCACAGCTTTTATACGCCTGATTCCTTTTGCTACTGTTTCTTCTTTTTGAATTTTAAATTGGCCAAGCTCGCTCGTATTTGCAACATGTGGACCGCCACAAAATTCTTTAGATATAGGTTTGCCATTTTTGTCTTCTATAAAATAGACAGACACAACCTCTGGATATTTTGCTCCAAATTCCATCTGTGCTCCAGTTTTTTCTGCTTCTTTAAGAGGCATATCTAAACGAAGAACATTAAGTCCAATTTTTATTTTATCATTAATCCAATCTTCTACTTTTTTCTTTTGCTCATCGGTTAATTTGTGATCATAAAGAAAATCTAAACGCAGGCGTTCTTCAGTAATATTACTTCCCCGCTGTTTTATATTTTTATCCACAACAGCTTGCAGTCCCGCCAAAAGTAAATGGTGCGCAGTGTGCAATCTAATTGTTTTTTCATTATGATTCACTAGTCCCCCCTTAAACATACCTACAGAAGATGTCTGAGAAAGTTTTTGATGTTCTGTGAGCTTTTTATTAAAATCTTCAATATCAATTTTTATATTTTTTTCTTTAGCAAGTTCAAGAGTAATCTCTATTGGGAAACCATAAGTAGTAAACAAAACAAAAGGATTAGTTCCTTTTTCAAACTCTTTCAATCCTCTAACTAAAGTCTCTCGAAAATTGTTTTCTTCTTTTTCTATTTCTCCTTTATCGTCAATAACATACACTCCTTCATAAATCTTTTTATTTTTTTCAACTTCTTGGGCTAAGGGTTGTTTAGAAAATCTAACAGCTCGTCTAATAAGCCTTCTTAGCACATATCCTCTTCCAGTGTTTGTAGGTAAAACTCCATCAGAAATCATAAAAAGAGCAGCTTTTGTGTGGTCAACAATAATACGAGCTTCTTTTGTTTTTTCATTATCAAAAAGATCAGTCTCATAAACACTCTTCTTTTTTTGCACTGTTGCAACTAATCGTTCTAAACCCATACCTGTATCGATACCCAGAACATCTAATTTTTTTAGCTTAGCTTCACCTCTATCCAATTTTTCACGTGAACTATCGCAAAAATATTCATTAAAAACTATATTCCAAATTTCCACGTCTTTTCCATCAGCATTTTTACAATAAATTTCTGTAGTTGGTCCACAAGGACCCGAGTCTCCCGTCGGCCCCCAGAAAACATCACTACCGTCTGCACGAATTTCTTTTACTCCAAGCGACGTCCAAATATCTCTTGATTCTTCATCTCTTGGCACTACACCTTCTCCTTTGTAAAAAGTAACATAAGAAATTTTTAATTCTAACTCTTTTGTAATAAAATCATGTGCATAAGTAATGGCCTCTCGTCTACCATATCCACCAAAAGAAAAATTGCCCAGCATTTCAAAAAATGTCAGATGTGTAGAATCTCCAACTTCTTCAATATCCCCAGTACGAATACATTTTTGCGCAGTAGTTATATTTACACTTCGAAAATCTTTTTGAGCATTTAATGGATTAGTATAATATGGTTTAAATTGTTGCATCCCAGCAGTAGTAAACAAAACTGTCGGATCTCCAGGAATTAGTGAAGCCGAAGGAAGTATTTTATGTCCTCTTTTTTCAAAAAATTTTAAAAACCTTTCTCTAATTTCACTTGATTGCATTGTTTATGATTAAACTATCATTGAAACTTTGGATTGGACGGATCGATTTCATTAGAAATTTTTCTGATTGGCTTTTCAAATATATTTATTACGATTAGTACAAATAGCACGAGTACGGTGGTGATAGTCGCCAAACCATAAAATCCAAACCCGGTCGCCACACCTATGCCAGCAGTAACCCAGAGTCCGCCAGCAGTCGTGAGCCCCAAAAGCCTATTGCCTTGTAACATTATTGAACCAGCTCCTAAAAATCCAATACCAACAATTATCTGTGAAGCAATTCTCGTCGGATCAAAACCTCCAAGATACGCATATTTGACAGCTAATAATTCAGAAATAATTACAAATAACGCCGAACCGAGAGACACCAACGAATGCGTCTTTATTCCAGCCTCCTTGTGCACTAAAACTCTTTCAATTCCGATTAATATTCCAAGCCCTACTGCCGTCGACAACTTTAAAATAATATCGCTATTTTGTGTTAAAAATTCAATCATGTTTAAAGTATATAATGAAATATAAAAAAAGAAAAGGCCGGGAGATTTCTCCTGGCCTTTTGATTCTACAGTCTAAAACAATAAAGGATGCCAAACCGCCAAATGTCTGTGCCTAATACATCCAAAAAAAGATATAAGAAATCTTTCCAAGTAAATTATACGACTACCCCCCCACCGAGACAAACATTTTTATCGTAAATAACAACAGATTGACCCGAAGCAACTAAAATGTGTTTTTGAAAAATTACTTTTGCGGAAGCAAGACTTCCGTGTTTTACTTTGCAAGGTAAAAATTCTCCGTGGTATCTTATTTGCGCTGTATATGTTTTCTCTGGTTCTGGAATTTTGGAAATCCAGTTTGTATTTTCAAGATCTAATTTTCTCTCTCTTTGAGAAGGAGAGAGCTGAGGTGAAGTAAATTTATGCAGAATCTGGACTTCCGCATATTTCTGCGACACTATTAAAATATTTTTCTTCAAATCTTTGCCAATAATATAATACGCTCCATCACGTGGACTTTTTTTGGTAATTGTAAAACCATGTCGTTCGCCAAGTGTATGAAACATTACTCCATCATGATAACCAATTTCTTCTCCTAGAGTATTCACAACTTCGCCTTTTTTTTCTTTTATGTAATGTTTTAAAAATTCTTTTAAATCTATGTCGCCCAAAAAACATATACCCTGACTATCTTTCTTTTCCGCAACTGGTAAATTTAACTTTTTTGCCATTTTTCTAACTTCCGTCTTTTTTAGATTTCCAACTGGAAATAAAATTTTACTTAATTGCTTTTGTGTAAGCGTCCAAAGAAAATAACTTTGATCTTTGAAAAGGTCAACACCCTGCAATAAAAAATTCAGCAAGTGATTTTTAGAAAAGTGGGTTTCCTGTCCTATGTCTCCGAGGGCGTATTTTCCAAAACCATTTGCAGAATTTTTTATTGCATAGTGTCCCGTCGCGACATAATCCGCTCCCATCGAGATAGCTTTTTTTAAAAACGCGCCAAATTTCACTTCTTTGTTGCACATCACATCAGGATTTGGAGTCCTGCCAATTTTATATTCATTGATCATATAATCCGCAACTTCTTTTTTATAGACATCTTCCAGATCAAAAGTAAGAAATGGAATATTTAAATGTGCCGCCACCCGCATAGCATCGAGTCGCTCCTCTTCTTCGTTGCACTCTAAAAAATCCGGATGCCAAGTTTTAATAAATACTCCGATGACCTCATAGCCCTGGTCTTTGAGTAGTGATGCGCTGACCGCAGAATCAACGCCACCAGAAAGTCCGACAAAAACTTTTTTTTTGCTCATAAATATATTTCTGTATTATTTTAGATATTTTTTTATATTTGCTTGATGCTCGATAAATGATTTTGCATAATGGATCTCCCCAGCTTTATCATGAAGATAATAAAGATAAGGCGATTTTTGTGGATAGATGGCAGCTTGTATGGCGCGAAGACCCGGATTACTAATTGGACTCTTTGGTAAACCCTTTGTTTTGTATGTCTCTAGTTCCACATCTACTTGAAGTAGCATACCTAGATCAAGTCTTCGCCACAAAATTCCGGAAATAAATCCTCGATCATTTTCCCCTTTTGCCTCTCCTTCAATAAGCGAAGCCATTATTACAATTTCTCTTTCTGTTTTCTTGGAGTTAATAATTGCCGGACGAATAGGTATAATTTTTTTCTCAAAATTTGCACTCATAGACTTTATCACATCTATTTCTGTATCGGTATTTAGAAAAAAATAAGTATCTGGAAACAATTTTCCTTCTAATCCTTTGGCTTCTAATAGAAATTTATTTTTATTAAAATTTTCTAATTTAGAACTAAAAGTATCCGCGATTTGCGCCACATCAAATCCTTCTGGAATAGTGACGATAATAGGCGCCATATGATGTTCACCATTTGAGATACGCTCTGCAACCCTCCATACTGACAACTTATTTTCAAAATAATAATCTGCTTCTATCACACGTCTTTCTTTATCAAGAAGTATCACAAAAGCTTCGAAAATTAAACGAGAACGTATAATATGTTCATTCTTCAACTTTAAAGAAACACTTCGTAAACTTTTTCCCTGTTCTATTTTAACTATCGTTTCAGTTGGAAAATCTCTCGGCGGACTGAAAAAAAAAGAATAAAAAAGTAGCAAAAAAGTAATTGTGCCAAGTACATAAAAGGAAACACGATTAGCTGAAAAAAAATCCATAAATTATTATATCGGCAAATTTGTCGGTGGAGAAGCTTCTTTCGACTCGATACGCTCAAGAGTAGGAACTTTCAATATTTGACCTGGAAAATGCCACATAGTTGCGATTTCTTCTACATTTAAAACGAATATTTCGGTATTAAAATAAACAGGCCAAAAAATTGAATCAAATGGCCAAGGAACAGTGTGTTTGGAAATAATATGTTGTCGAAGAGATTCGTGGAAAAAAGAGCGTTCTCTATATTCTCTAAGCATTCGATCTGCAAGAAGCATCACAGTTTTATTAGAAGCAGAAAATATTCCACTATAAGCATCTGCTTGAGTACTATTGTGGCGCTCGAGTTGATTGCAATCAGGCTTGGCGTATTGACGAAAAATAAGACGAATGTTTCTTCTGCTGCTCATATTGAATGCTTCTTTTTTCGCTACATAATATATCCTAATTCCGGTATCAAAACCAACCTTAGCGGTTTTTTTGTTCATGCCGTCTATAGCACTCTTCAGGAAGTCTGGTGTACGAAATTCTCGAGTAAAAACTCCTGGTTGAGTTTTCTTTTCAGTCTCTCGAGCATAAGGCAAGAGCAACTTTTTTACTTCAAGCTGTGACTGCATAATCCAATCATGATGCCCAAACCACGTGCCATGAGTATGCCAAGTTTTTTTGGAAGGCGTAACAACAATTTGCATCCACATCTGCTCTCCTTTTTGGAGTGAACCAAAAAGCTCCACCACTGGAGAAATAGGATCGACTTTAAATTCTTCTTTCGGGTCTTTATCTAATCCAAAATCAACATAAGTTTTAATTGGATACGCTTCTGGCTTTTCTAATTTAAATTCACATCCCCAACCATTCCAAGCACTATTTTTAGAAATTTCATCCACTGCCAAAGTGTAATCTTCCACTTCTTTTATTTGCGCTTGGGGATATTGGGCATACATTTGGGTCTCAATCAAACCCCTCACACGTGTCGGCGTGCGTATATAAAAATGCACTTGCCCTTCGATCGAGGCAATCTCTAAAGAAAACCAAAACCAAACAGCTCCCTGCCAATATTCCTCCCTTCCACCTTTATTGCTCATATGATAAAGAGCATTAGTAAGAAAAAGCTCCATCGCTTTAGGACTGCGCAAGACATCGCGCGGAGGTATGATCTCAAGCACAACAAAATCAATTCCAGAAATAAAATCCTGTTGTATGTAATGCATCCATATAGTCCAAGTGATGCGGCCAAGTATTATAACACCAATCAAAGGCAAGACAATACTTCCTATAAAGCCATTTAATAGATTGTATTTCCAAAGAAAAAAGCCAAGGAAGAAAACCAAAAGCCAAAGCCAATATTCTTTTATTACATTCTCAACCCCCTCAAAAAACTCACTCATCTATGCATTTTACTAAACTACAGAATAAAGTCCACTTTTATTCTTTTTAAAATATTTTGGATTCGCAAGATTCACCAAAATGGTATTCTTTTTGAAATATCTTTCTTTGTTAACTTTGAGAACTATATCTTCTTTATCAAGTGGTCCTTCACGCGCTAGAATATCCGCAATAACTTCTCGAGCAATGCCTCGTTTGTAACCCCATTCAGCGAGAGCGTACATTCCGCGTCCCACCAACACAAATCGAGGATCTTTGATGAGTTCATTGTGGCAAGTCGCATAATGAATTTTTTTAGTAAAGGTTTTAGAGATAGAATCAGCTACTTCTTTAAAATGCATCGGGGAGCCATTTTTTCTCATCACAAGAAAAGCATAATCTTTGACTCCACGAACACGAATGTTGGGCGACGTTGCCTTACCCCATTCACCTAGAGGATTTTTAGTTACAGTTTTCGATAAAGAAAGCCATCTGCGCGCCATTTCTTCGTCTCGATATTCTATAGATACATCTTTCATGTGATCAAAAAACTTTTTAATTATTTCCGTCTCTGGCACTAAATCTTCATCATTTAAGCTTGCGTAAAGTTTTCGGAGAGCTTCATGCACCTTTTCGGTCACATCATTGTCGATACTCCAGCGAGTATGAAAATGATCATCTTCACGATGCTTCTTGAAAGCTTCTCCTAATGTTAAAAAAAAGTGAATATGATTCTGGACTGCTTTGTCTTTTGAAATGTAAGGTAAAAGCTCATGTTCAGCCACAATAGAACCGAGCGTATGTATCAGACGATTAAGTTCTTCAAAAATGTATTGTTCTGATTTGTACGCACTAGATTTTTTAATAAAATTCAAAGCAGCGTCTTCGATCTGACGAACGCGTTCCCTCGTAATGTTGTATTTTTTACCAATTTCTTCGAGAGTTTTCTTTTCTCCTAAATTTGTCAAACCAAAACGACTCATAATCACATCTGAAGTACGCGGAGAAAGCTCCGAGATTATTTTTTTTGTAACTTTTTTTGGTTTGAAAGATATTGTTGACATAATTTTTGTTTAATTTACAAATTTAAGAAAAATTCTTTTTGCGATCAAGCTCGGTTAAATATTTTTTGCGAAGTCGAACTGATTTTGGAGTGATTTCTAAATATTCATCTTCATTCATCACCTCGAGACCTCTTTCGATACTCAAAGAAAAAACCGGATTTAATGTTATCGCTTCATCAGTACCAGAAGCTCGCATATTGGTAAGTTGTTTTCCTTTTGTTGGGTTCACTGACATATCATCCCCCTTCAAAACATTACCAACAACCATTCCTTCATAAACTTCTGTACCGTGTCCTACATAAAGAATACCACGTTCTTGTAAATTTGCAAGCGCAAATGCTACTGCCTTGCCAGAAACCATAGAAGTCATAGAACCATACTCTCTTTTTTTGATCTCCCCCGCGTATTCTTTAAATCCTGTGACGCGTGAAGACATTATTCCTTCTCCTTTTGTATCTATAATAAACTCTCCGCGAAATCCCAACAATCCGCGTGTCGGTATATCAAAAATGATTCTGGCTATACCTTCTTTTTCTAGCATATCCTTCATTATTCCACGTCTTTTACCAATTTTTTCTATAACTCCACCACTTGATTCCATGGGAACATCTATCACTAATTCTTCGTAGGGTTCTGTTTTAACTCCATTATTTTCCTTAATAATAACTTCCGGTTGAGAAACCTGCATTTCAAATCCTTCTCGACGCATATATTCTAAAAGTATCGCTATGTGAAGCTCTCCCCTGCCATACACTTTAAAAAAACTTGGCCCAATTTTTTTGTCGCCTTGGTCTGGGGAAAAATCAACCTTCAGGCCGACATTTATTTCCAATTCTTTTTCCAACCTTTCTTTGATTTGTCTAGAAGTAACGAACTTTCCTTCTTTGCCTGCAAATGGAGAATCATTTACTAAAAAATTTAAAGTGAGAGTCGGTTCATCAATGGCAATATGGGGCAGTGGTTTTAAATTTTCATTTTCACATAATGTCTCACCGATATATATGTCCGGAATTCCTGCAAAAAGCACAATATCACCTGAAAAGGCAGTTTCTACTTCCTTTCTAGTTATACCTTCAAAAGAAAATAATTTAGTAATTTTTCCTCTGCGAGTTCCATTTTCACCCTTTATAAAAATTTGACTACCTGAAACAATTTTCCCAGAATAGATACGAGCCACAGCCATTCTGCCTAAAAAATTGTCGTAACCTAAATTAAAAACTTGCGCAGACATTTTACTGTCAGAAGATCCATCAAAGGCGGGGGGAACTTTTTTTAAAATCAAATCAAGTAATGGAGATAAATCTTTAGAATCATCCCCGATATTCTTAAATGCTTTTCCCTCACGTCCAATCGTATATATCGTTTGAAAATCTGCTTGTTCTTCATTTGCGCCTAATTCAAAAAACAATTCCAATATTTCATTGTGTACTCTATTTGGGTCCGAAGCAGGTTTATCTATTTTATTTATCAAAACTATAGGTTTGAGTCCGAGCTCTAGAGACTTTTTTAAGACAAACCGAGTCTGGGGCATTGGTCCCTCAACTGCATCCACAAGCAAAAGGACGCAGTCAACTGCGCGCAAAACACGTTCTACTTCACTTCCAAAGTCTGCGTGTCCAGGAGTATCCACAATGTTTATCTTCGTTACGGGACGTCCTGAGCTCGTCGAAGGATAATATATAGAAGTATTTTTTGCGTAAATAGTAATACCACGCTCTTTCTCTAGAGCATTTGAATCCATTGAGATTCCCTCATCTTGAAGCCCACCATTTTGTTTCATCAAAGCATCGGTAAGAGTAGTCTTGCCGTGATCTACGTGAGCTATAATTGCTATATTTCTAATTTCCATGATTTTTTGATAAACAAATTTATTAAATGAAACAAAAAAGCCCTAAGGCCTTTTTAAAACATATTTATAATAACATACTTTTCTAAAAACCACAAGTTTTGGTGCGTCGAGAGGGATTCGAACCCCCGAAGCCCGAAGGCAACACGTTTACAGCGTGTCGTATTTGACCACTCTACCATCGACGCGTGCATTCAAAATAACACAAAAAAATATTTTTTGCATCTTTTACGTCACCTGTAAATCATTTACACCGCGGAATGAGATTGGACATGATAGGAACTCTTGATCCTAGATTTTTTAGTTTCAATTAATAGCTCGTTATTTTTTACTGACACAACCACTATATCCCCTTTCTTCACTCCATTTGAAATGATGTAAGAAGCAACAGGATTCAAAATTTTATTTTGAATCAAACGGTTTAAAGGACGCGCACCATAATGCGGATTATAACCCTCTTTTGCTAAGTGAGATAAGGCTTCTTTGGTAATTTCAAAATTAATACCTTTCCCCAATAAACGATCTTTAACTACTTTTATTCTCAAATCAACTATTTCGGCAATCGCAGGCTCTGATAAAATATCAAAGACAATAACTTCATCCAAGCGATTCAAGAATTCTGGACGGAAATTATCTTTCAACGCTTCTAGAACTTTTTCTTTCATATTACTGTAATCAACATTTTTAGAATTATTAGAAAATCCAATTGATTCCATTTTCTCCACAAACTGTGAGCCAATATTGCTAGTGAGAATAATTATAGTATTTTTAAAGTTTACAACTCTGCCTTTGCCGTCAGTCAATCTGCCTTCGTCAATCACCGAGAGAAGCATATTAAAAACTTCTGGATGAGCTTTTTCAATTTCATCAAAAAGTATCACTGCGTAAGGCCTGTGTCGAACGGATTCAGTCAACTGACCAGCTTCATCATAACCAACATATCCTGGAGGTGAACCAATGAGTTTTGATATTGAATGTCTTTCCATATATTCTGACATATCCACACGTATAATCGCACGATCGTCATTAAACATAAAAGCTCCAAGCGCCTTCGTAAGTTCAGTCTTGCCCACTCCCGTCGGACCTAAAAAAATAAAAGAACCAATGGGTCTATTTGGATCCCCAATACCAGCGCGAGAACGTCGAATGACGTCTGATACGCGTTTTATGGCCTCTTCTTGACCCACTATTCGCTTTTTCAATTCTATTTCCATTTTCTCAAGTTTCGCTCGTTCTTCCTCAAGCATCTTAGTAAGTGGCACACCAGTCCAACGAGCGACAACTTCGGCAATATCTTCCGCAATAATTTCTTCTTTCAAAATCCTGCGTGATTTCTGTAGTTTCTTTAGTCGCAAAAGTTTCGTTTCTAAATCCTTTTTCAGAGCAGGAATTTTTCCATAACGTATTTCTGCCGCGCGCGAAAGATCGGCTCGCATCTCGGCGCTCTCGGCTTCCAGACGTAAACTTTCCAAATCTTTTTTAATAGCGCGAATTTCAATCACAATTGATTTCTCATTTTGCCATTTTAATTCCAACTCTTTAGTCTTTTCTCGCAAATTACCTATTTCATTATCTACCTCTTTGAGTCTATTTTTTATTTCACTATTTTTTTCTTTGCTGATATCCCCACCCAAATTAGAAATTTCTTTTTTCAACGCTTCTTTTTCAATTTCCAAACGCATTATTTTTCGATGCGCATCTTCCAAAACTGGCGGTTTATTTTCAAGCATTATTTTGAGAGAAGAAGAAGCTTCATCGATGAGATCGACTGCTTTGTCAGGTAGAAATCTGTTAGTGATATATCTAGAAGATAGATTCACCGCGGCAAGTATAGCTTCGTCAGTAATACGAACACCGTGAAAGAGTTCATATTTTTCTTTTAAACCTCGAAGTATAGCTATAGAGTCTTCCACGCTAGGTTCGTCAATGTACACCGGCTGAAAACGTCGAGCTAAAGCTGGATCCTTTTCAATATGTTTTTGATATTCTCGCAGTGTGGTCGCGCCGATAGCCCGTAATTCCCCGCGAGACAATGCAGGCTTCAACATATTTGAGGCATCCATTGTGCCTTCCGCGCCTCCCGCTCCAACAATCGTGTGAATTTCATCAATAAAAAGAATAATTTTTCCATCCGATCGTTCAATTTCTTTCATAATACCTTTCAATCTCTCTTCAAACTCTCCGCGATATTTTGTGCCAGCAACAAGAAGCCCTAAATCAAGAGAAACAAGCTCTTTATCTTTCAAGGATTCTGGAACATTATTTTTTACAATAAGTTGAGCAAGTCCTTCCACCACTGCTGTCTTTCCAGTACCAGCTTCACCTATTAAAATAGGATTATTTTTTGTTCTACGAGAAAGTATCTGCATGATACGCATTATTTCATTGTCCCGACCAATAACCGGATCAAGCTTGTCTTCTTTTGCAAGCTTAGTTAAGTTTCGAGTATATTTTAAAAGCAATTTAAATTTCTTTGGCTCTGTTACATCAGTAATATTTTGACTGCGTAGTTCTTCTAGAACTTTCAAAACAGAATCTTTATGAATTCTAAATCGCGCCAAGATCTCACGCGCCTCACTCATAACTTCCAATATCGCGATAAATAGATGTTCAGTTGAAACAAAATCATCTTTCATTGATTCTGCCAGTTTAGCTGATTGCTCTATGACTTGCGCTAAATCAGGATTGAGATAAATCTGATATGAAGGAGACAAAGTGCTGTGACTCTCTGGTAATTCAATTAATTCTAAAACAGAATCAGTAAGTAGCATCGTGTCAATCTCTAATTTGTCTAAAATAGAATTCACCATGCTTTCGTCTTGCAAGAGTAGCGCAGCGAGAAGATGTAGTGTTGAAACGTGATTAACCCCACGCTCAATAGCCAGCTCGTGGGCTTTTTTGATAGCATCCTTTGATTTAGTTGTAAATTTATTTAATGGTGGCATATTTATAAAAATAAAGTGAAAAATTAATAAAATCAAGAAAGTATTTTATGGTGTGGTAGACGAAGATGGCGTAAACGCAGGCGCAAGTATAGAAGCTGCAGGCATGGTTGTCGTAGGATCTGTGGAGGGGTTTAGGGAGAGCTTCAAGGTATTAATGATAGAATCAATTGGAGCGAAAGATGTAGACTCTCCAAATAAAGCTATACCTAGAACATTTCCATCGAGATCAAGCACTATTCCCCCTCCGTTTGATTTTGTAACATTAATTTTGATATCTTTATTTCCATCAAACATAAAAGAAGATACGCCACTGCCGAAAACTAAAACCTTTTGCCCTATTTTCATTTTAGATAAATCTCCAAAAGTAGGCATAGTAAAAATGAGTTTATCTTTGTCATTAAGCGGAGCTCCTATTTTAAGAAATGAAAATCCGGCTTTATCATTAAAAATAAAATTAGCTTTGAATTTTCCACTATCATTTTTTACATAATAAACTCCCTTGTCAGGAACAAGATTTGCGTCAACCACGACTACACCATCAGTAGAAATTACGAACCCTCTACCAGCCCCCACTTCAATAGTTTTTCCATCTGTATCCAGAGACTCTCTGGTAATAGTAAAAATAGCTGATTGATTTTTAGCAATAGCATCTACCACCAAATCTTCTTCTTTTACAATCACAGTCTGTATGGTGGTCTTGCCTTCTACTTGTTGAATCTTTTCAATTGTTTGTTTAATAACACGATTGACGGGAACAGTAAAAGACGTTGGCGCCTGTTGCATTAAAGTCACTGTAGTTATGCCTGTGGCAATAGAAACTACAAAAGAAAGCAACACTGCTAATAATATAAGTTGCGTTTTATTTAGATCCTTGATGTCCATATCTTAATTATACCACTTTTTTAATTTAATCAAAATTTCAAATAAAGCTTTTACAGTATAATCAATATCTGCTTTCGTGGTTTGCCTACCTAATGAGAACCGCAAATAGCCATCTGTATCTTTCACTTTAGGATTAATAGCGCGAATAACATGAGAAGCCTTTCCATCTCCAGTTTTACAAGCGCTTTTCGCTGATACCATTATCCCTCGAGCGGAAAATTCGATTACTAAAAGATCGCTTGGAATATTTGGAATAGTAATATTTATATTATTTGGCAATCTATTTTTTAAATCACCGTTTAAAATTATTTCAGAATTTATTACATTTTCTACTACGCAAGAGTTTGTAGTATTTTTAAAAATTTTTTCTATAAAATAATCTCTAAGTATGGTCAGCCTTTTCGTTTCTTTTTCTTTCCAACCCAAGGCTGGTCCGCCTTTGGCGGATATTTTTTCTAAAGCTTTAGAAAATTTTACAATCTCTCCGACATTTTCTGTTCCTGGACGCAATCCCATTTCCTGATCTCCTCCACCATAAATATTTGTGAGTAAGACTGATTTCTTTTTATAAAGCACACCCACTCTCCCTGCCCCTTCAATCTTTGAGCCAGATAGTGTTAACAAATCAACTCCAAGTCTTTCTACGGAAAGATCTAAATAATTCGCAGCTTGCACGGCGTCAGTATGGAAAAAAATCGGAAAAGACAAAGTTTTCTGATTTTTATTGTAATGTCTTATCTCTTTAGCAATTTCTCGAATTGGCTGTATTGTTCCAATTTCATTGTTAGCATATTGCACTGACACAAGAATAGTATTTTCTTTTAATTCTTTTTTTATTTTTTTTGGATCAACTACTCCGTTTGGCTCGACTCGGACGATTGTTATACTAGCGAGCTTTCGTCTTTGCAACATCTTGTAAGTCTCTAGTACTGAGACATGCTCTATATTCGTGGTGATAATGTGAGGTAATTTTTTTAGCTCAGCGGCAAAAACCACGCCTTGAATGGCAAGATTATTACTTTCAGTTCCTCCGCTCGTAAAAATTATTTCAGACGGTTGAGCAGCTAAAATATTAGCGATTTTTATCCGCGCATTTTGAAGTTTCTTTTTCGCTTCTACCCCAAAAGAGTGTATTGAACTCGGATTTGCAGACACCGAAGCTGCATAATCAAGGTATATATTAGTTGATTTAGCCATAAAAATAGTATATATTATAGACGTATGAATATAAAGCTCCAGATAGCTTTTTTTGTTTTTGTCGTTATTGCCATCTTGATTGGTGCTATTTGGGCGATCGTTACAGAAAAACGCCTGAAAAAATTTTTCCTTGGAAAAAAAGCCAAGGATTTAGAGGACACTATTGTGAGTCTAGAAAACGAGATCGTTAATTTACAAAAAGCTAAAAACGATATCCAAAAAGATATCACAACGATAAATACAAAACTTAAAAAAAGCATTCGTGGACTAGAGACTGTCCGTTTCAATCCTTTCCCTGATCAAGGCAGCAACCAAAGTTTTGCAATTGGAATGTTGAATGAAGAAGGCGATGGTGTAGTATTGTCGAGTCTATATTCCCGCGACCGAATGAGTGTCTTTGCTAAGCCTGTAAAAAATAATAAATCCGAATACGAACTTTCGGCTGAAGAAAAAAATGCGCTAGAAAGAGCAAAGATAACATAAGACAAGTTTCTTTAAATTTTTTCTACCGAGGGTCTCATCCCATAAAACAATGCTGAGCGCAGGACAAAAAATTTAAAGAAACTTGCCTAAATAAATAATATGACAACACAAAAAAAAGAAAACCAAATACTTCGCCCGCCTGTCGTCGTCATCATGGGTCA
Source organism: Candidatus Nomurabacteria bacterium (assembly GCA_009695015.1). Taxonomy (GTDB): domain Bacteria; phylum Patescibacteriota; class Minisyncoccia; order Phycocordibacterales; family UBA9973; genus UBA9973. The sequence goes on from SIBT01000009.1 coordinate 15,356, forward strand.
TATCGACCATGGCAAGTCTACGCTTCTTGACTATATTCGTAAAACAAATATTACAGATAATGAAGCTGGAGGAATCACTCAAAATATTTCAGCTTATGAGGTTTTACACAAAGACGACAAGGGAGTTAATAAGGAAATAACTTTTCTCGACACACCCGGACATGAGGCTTTTTCAAAAATGCGCGAACGTGGAGCTCTTGTTGCCGATATTGCTATCTTAATAGTGTCAGCATCCGATGGAGTACAACCACAAACAATCGAAGCATGGAAAACAATCAATGAAATAAAATTACCATGTATCGTCGCAATAAATAAAATAGATAAACCGGAAGCTAATATCGAAAAAACAAAAAAAGAATTAGCAGAAAATGAAATCTATTTGGAAAATTACGGAGGTAAAATCCCATGCGTAGAAATTTCTGCCAAAGATGGTACTGGAGTGGATAGTCTATTGTCACTCATTTTAATTTTAGCTGAAATGGAAAATTTCACTGCAAATACTGAAGAAGATGCATCAGGTTTCGTTATAGAAGCAGATCTTGATTCAAAACGCGGAATACAAGCGACTTTAATTATTAAAAATGGATCGATAAAAAAAAGTATGATCGTAGTTGCAGAGAATAGTATGACTTCCACGAGGATAATACAAAATTATAAAGGAGAGATGATAGATATCGCAGGCCCTTCCTCTCCGATACGCCTTTGCGGTTTTGATAAAATACCGAAAGTCGGAGCTTCGTTTAAAACTTTCAAAAATAAAAAGGACGCTCTCAAATATGCACAGAATTTGAATCACCCGGAAGCACCAACTCCGCTCCTTGTTAAAGAGGGGGTTCCGGCTGGTAAAAAAATAATCCCGATCCTGCTCAAAACTGACGTCTCTGGTACGCTCGAAGCCATTGAAAAAGAAATAGTTAAAATTAAAAGCAAAAATGTAGACGGCGTAGACAGTGAAACTGCAGAATTTAAAATTATCGTAAAAGGTGTAGGGCCGATTTCAGAATCAGATATAAAAAATATATCTAACAGTGAAAATGCAATCGTTATTGGATTTAATGTAAAAGCGGACAAAAGCGCTTTAGAAATCGCAGGAAAAAGAGGAATAACTATTTCTTTCTTTGATGTCATTTATAAAATGACCGAATACCTCGAAGAGCAAATGGAGCAAAAAAGGCCGAGAATTGAGACTATAGAGACGACTGGTCGAGCGAAAATTATCAGGGCTTTCAGTCGTACTAAAGAACGCCAAATAATCGGTGGAAAAGTAATCGAGGGACGCCTCGTATTAAACGGCACAATTAAAATCATGCGACGAGAATTTGAAATTGGACGTGGAAAAATTGTAAATCTAGAAAAAGGAAAAATGAAAACTAGCGAGGTTCTCGAGGGATCGGAATTTGGCATGATGATCGAATCAAAAACAGAAATTGCTTCCGGCGACATCATCGAATTATTTTCGATAGCACAAAAATAAAAAGTTACAAAAGGTAATCCTCTGTAACTTCATAATAAAAGAAATGTTAGAACGAAATAAAAAAGTAGCAAATCACCTCAAAGAACTCGCAGCGGAGTTCTTGGGTCGCGAAAATAACAAAACCTCGCTCATCACCGTTACGGGAGCGACTTGCTCCCCCGACCTCAAACGCGCAACGATATTCATAACTGTATTTCCATTAGATAAAGAAAAAACCGCATTAGAATTCGCCAAACGCAAAAGACCAGAACTCCGAGAATTCTTGAAAAAAAATATGACGACAAAAAATATTCCGTTCGTAGATATAGCAATAGACCTAGGAGAAAAACACAGACAAAAAATTGACGAACTGCTACGAGAAAAGTAGGATAGGTTGTAAGGCCTGGTAGCCAAGTGGTGTGAACGGAGTGAATATGACATTCTTCTGCGCAGGGATTGAAAATAAATGAAAAGAGTCTGATAAGATAAAAGTAAGGCCTGGTAGCCAAGTGGTAAGGCATTCCTCTGCAAAAGGAATATACGGCGGTTCAATTCCGCCCCAGGCCTCAAAAAAATTAACTGTGGGTTTATTGCATCGCGCTCCGCGCGTGCCACATCATTTGAGTTCCTTATTGGTGGGCGAGGAGGGATTTGAACCCTCAAGTCTTGCGACATTAGTTCCTAAGACTAACGCGTATACCAATTCCGCCACTCGCCCAGTATTTATTTGCGGTAAGCTTAAAAACTTTACCCAGTAAACTTTTTAAGCTTGTGCGCCCAGAAGGGATCGAACCTTCGACCTTATCCTTAAGAGGGATCTGCTCTACCAGCTGAGCTATAGGCGCAAATAATAAATTAAATTTTATCCCCAGTGCCCGAGGTGGGAATCGGCTATTACATAGCCAGGTGCTTTTCGGTTTCACTTTGTTCAACAACAAAAAGCCTTTCGATACCCACGCGCAAGCAAATAAATTTGCTTGCTCTCGTGCGGTGCCCGAGGTGGGAATCGAACCCACATCCCTTGCGAGACACGATTTTAAGTCGTGCGCGTATACCAATTCCGCCACTCGGGCAACAAAATAGATTATATGTAAAAAATCATGAAATAACAAGTATTTTGAGCAAATTTGAATAAATACTTGACTTTCACCCTTGAATATGCTATACTTTTTGCAGTAAATAATGTTCTTTCTAAATGTGTTTTTTTTCGTTTTTGTTTCTTGCAAGGCAGATAATAGCTTGGAAATTAACTTTTCTTGATTACTATCTGTCTTGTAAAAACTAAAAAACAAAGAAAGCAAAAAAAATGAAAATCAGCAACATCCTCAAAGTAGTAAAAGTAGTAGTTTTTGGGCTTCTACTTATCACCTCAAGTGGCTGTGCAGTTATAGGCAGTGGAAACATTGCCAAAAACATCAAGCCTCCGGTTTACAAACCGGGCGAGGAGGCGGTGATCACAAAGGAAGTGACACACATTGCCGCCGACGGCAAAACCACGAAAGAAATCACAAAAGAGACTAAAACTGGTCTCGCCGTCGCTGAAAATATTGAGCTAGGACTTATCGACGTCGCTAAAGACGTCGGCGTGGCTCGAGCGAATCAGTCGGCTACGGGTTACATCCCATACTCCCATAACGGCTACGGTGTAGGAATTTATGGTGGAGAAGGGTACGGCGGATACAACACCACTCCATACGGTGGTGGAAATGGTTTTAATTACACCACTGGCGGTGGTGCCCACGGCGGCACCCCTTATGGTGCAGCTTGGGGAGGAACACCACCTCGGCGGTGGTAACGAAGAAAGGAGAATTGATGACTCCTATGAAATTCATCGAAAAATCTTATCAACGGCGTCTTGCTAACCATGCAAAGACGCCGTTTTTCGTTCCCTTGACATTTATATCTATAAGTGCTATACTGTCCATATATGAATAAAATAAACAAAATAAAAATAACAAATATTATTATTTACTGCTTAGGAATATTGGGCATTTTAGCTTTTAGTATATTAGTCACAAAACAAGCAAACGCTTATGGCTACTACGGAGGCACCTCTATTGATTACGGTTATCAAGTACCAATTTATAACTCTATGTCTACTAATCCCTCCCCGACTATAAACTCAATTAATCCAAAATCTAGCAATGTTGGCACCGGTACAAAAACTATCACCATTATAGGAAATGGATTTGTCCCGAGTTCGATTGCGAGAATAAACGGCTCTAACCGACCAACTACTTTTATTGATAGCTCTCACCTCTTGATGCAAATAACTGGAAATGATACTTACAATTATCGCAGTAATGGTGGATTTTTTATCGCTGTTTTTAATGGACTCCCTGGAGGAGGAAACTCTAACACAGCTTTCTTTACTGTAACTAATACTGCTACATCTAATACAACAACTACAAAAAATGTGAACAATACTGTTAGTAATTTTATCGATGAAAACTATGGTAACAACCTCGCATCTAATGCCATCTTTGGATCAAATGGCATACTTCCTTCTGGATTAATCCAATGGATATTATTTGCGATACTACTTTTACTCATAGTGATATTGGTGAGAAAAATTTATGGAGGTGGAGAAAAGTATCACGCAACGCCATTGAAGCACGAATAAAATAAATCGCAAAAAAAAGCCCCAACCATGGGGCTTTTTTTTGCTTGACTTTTGATATGTTTCATGCTAGAATCCTATAGTAAGTTTTTTGAAAACAAAATGAAACCCACGTCCATAAGGACGTAAAATAGCGTCTAATGGCGCGGAAGGAAAAAAAATTATGTTATTGATAGTAGTCATTTGCATCCTTGCTGTTTTATATGTAACATTGGATTCTTTTGTAATCATTCCAGGTCCGAACTACGGAGTACACCTTCGTTTTGGAAAACGCACTGGCAAGATCTACAAAGAAGGGTTCGGTTTAAAAATCCCTATCATCGACACAGTTGAACTCTTCTCAACTGAACTTAACAAAATTGATGTGACGGCAAACTTCACGACAAAAGACAAACTGGATCTAACTCTTAAAGGGTCTCTTCAGTATCGTCCGGACTCGAGCATTTCTGACGACATAGAGGATCTTTACAGACGTGCCGGAGACAGACTAGGCAAGAACACGTTCTTCGCCATGTCGGATGAGATAATCAAAACAGGCATCGAAGATGTTGTTAAGTCCCTACTTGGAGGTCTTGGTGGAGCATATGACGGCGAAAAGTTCATCAATAATCGACAAGCACTCGGTGCCATAATCAATTCTATTATAAGGCTTAAAAAGCCAACACACTTCAATCACAATAATAAGACATGTGGAGTTCCTGAGTGTACCCACCCTAAAAAAATTGACGCTGAAAATCTCGTCGAGTTCTATAATAAACACTGGCCACACACCAAAGATGCCGTAGATAAGCGACCTGATACAGAATATTCGCTGACTGAGATCCGTTACGGCATCGACATCGAAATATTCGCTTTGGCTAGTGTTGATTTTTCTTTGGAAACAAAGCAAGCCTTTGAGAAAAATAAACAAGCAGAGGCGAGAACAAATGCTTACAAATTCAAGATAGATATGGCCAAAAAAGCCCAAGATGAACTCGGAGCAACAGCGC
>SIBT01000010.1 GCA_009695015.1 Candidatus Nomurabacteria bacterium
ATTTCTTCATTTAGATATTCTTCTTCCAAATTGAGCAACATTTCATTCACATCTTTTTGTAAATTTTCACTTTTAGCATAAAATTCTTCTGCTTCGTAAATCAAATCTCCTCGTATATCTTTATAAGTTTCTTTTACTTTTACTAATTTTTTAAAAATAATTTCTGGATCAATACTTTTATCTTGCACACTTTCTTGCCAAAAAGCAACACCTAAGAGCTTTCTTTCGATCGGATCTTTTCTCAACTTTTTTTCGACATTTTCTCTAGCGATTTTAGTCTCTTCTGTTTCAGATCTAAACTCTAATTCGACTTTTTTTAAATCCTCTAAAAGAGCCTTTTCCGATATGCCGGATTTATTGCTAATCAGAGTTACAAAATGCATTTTCTCTATCGAACTTTCTAAGGAATTTATAAAAGGCAATATCTTTTCTTTTATTTCTCGGCCGACCTTGCGTGGATCATTCTCTCTATTTTTCAAAGATTTATTCAATAGAAACTCAATGATATGTTTGGAATTTTTTATCGCCTCTTTCCAAGCCGATGCGCCCTCTTTCCTGATTAAATCTGCGGGATCAATTCCTTCTGGTAAATCTACCACTTTCACATCCATTCCGAGAGTGAGAGCGATCTTGCCAGCTCGTATGGTCGCACTCGCGCCTGCGCGGTCAGCATCAAAAGCAAGCACAATATTTAAAGCCAAGCGACGTACAAGTCCTAAATTTGAAATAACATTTTCTTTAGAAATCGTAGAGTCCGATAAAGCGGTGCCAGAAGTCGCAACAGTATTTTTATATCCTGCTTGATGTGATAAAACCAAGTCCATTTGTCCTTCAACTAAAATAGAAAAATTATTTTTGCGAATAGAATCTTTGGCTTTGTCTATTCCGAAAAGAACCGAAGATTTGTTAAAAATCAGCGTCTCGGGACTATTTAAATACTTTGCAGACTTTCCGTCATCAACTAAAATTCTACCCGAAAAAGCAATAATACGACCGCTAGAGTCCGAGATTGGAAACATAATTCTGCCACGAAATCTGTCATACATTCCCTTTTGTTTATCTTCTGGTTTTTTCGCAAGCCCCGCTTTCTCTATCTCCCCATCCGTAAAACCTTTTACCTTTAAGTAATCGTAAAGCATACGCCAATCCAAAACAGCGAAACCAACTCTAAAATCTTTGATAGTTTTTTCAACCAGCCCGCGAGATTTTAAATATTCTTGCGCTGATTTATTATCTTGAAGATTGTTTTCGAAAAACTTCGTAGCCTCTTCTATTACTTCATACAATTTTTCTTTTTCACTTTTTATCTCCTTTGCTTCTCTATTGTCTGTATTATAAGCTCCGAGTTCGACTCCGGCACGATCAGCTAAAAGCTTAAGCGCACCCTTAAAATCCAGTCCTTCAAATTCTTGCACAAAAGTAAAAATATCTCCAGAAGCTCCGCAGCCAAAACAATAATAACTTCCACGCTCCGGTGAGACGAAAAATGAAGGCGTCTTTTCGTTATGAAAAGGACATCTGCCTTTAGAACTCGCTCCAACCTTATCCAGCTTCATATAAGATGAAACTAGTGAAAGTATATCTATTTTTGATTTTATTTGATCAACAGATGAAGACATAAGCTTCTAATTGACCTAATTTTTAATGGAACTACTAAAGAAACAGTTTATTAGTATTTATTTCTCCATAGGAGCCTTGATCTTGCTTTTGAATCCAGTACCAGCTGGAATTAATCTACCGATTATGACATTTTCTTTTAGCCCTCGAAGAGAGTCTACACCACCTTTGACTGCGTTTTCGATAAGCACGCGGTTAGTGTTTTGGAACGATGCGGCTGAAAGCCAAGATTTAGTACGAAGCGAGACTTCGGTAATACCGAGCACGACAATCTCCGCTTTCGCTTGCTTGCCTTCTGAATCTTTGCCATGCAATTCTTCAATTCTAGAATTTTCTTCTATCAATGCAGTATTCTCTACAATGTCCCCGATAGAAAAATTGGTATCACCTGCATCTTTTATTTTTCGGCGAGAAAACATTTGACGAATAATTATTTCTGTATGCTTTCTGGAAATCGAAGCACTCTGCAGTTCATAAACTTTATTTATTTCTCGAATGATATACTTTTCGACTAATTCCTTATTTCCAAATTTAAAGATCTCAGCAATATCCGCTGATCCATTGGTTAAAATATCTCCTTTTTTGACTTTGTCACCCACTTTAACTGTTGGCGTTCTATGAAAAGTTACAACATATTCAATCTCATTCGGTTTGCCATCAAGCTTTGTATCAGAGAGCACTTTTATTATTTTTTCCCCAACGGACTTTGTATTGAGAACAGATTTTCCACCTGAGCGCACAGATATGTCTTTTACCACAATAGAAATCACTTCTCCATCAGTCTGTGAGACAATTGCCGAATTTTTTGGAATTCTTCTTTCAAATATTTCTTCAACACGTGGTAACCCCGTAGTAATGTCTGTCCCAGCCACTCCTCCCGCGTGAAACGTTCGGAGCGTGAGTTGAGTACCTGGCTCTCCTATGGCCTGAGCTGCAATAATACCAACAGCTTCACCGAGCTTCACTAAATGATTTCGTCCTAAATCGAGTCCATAACAATTAACGCAAAGACCATGAACAGTACGACAAGTGAGAGGAGAGCGAACGAAAACTTCAGTAAAACCAGCGCCTTCAATGTTGTAAGCTTCTTCTTTGGTAACCAAAAATCCTTTCTTGTAAATTACATTGCCATTTTTATCTTTTAAGTCACTTGCTAATACCCGTCCACGAATGTTTTTTGAAAGTGGAATTTCAATTCCAGAAATATCCTCTCTGGTAACTATTCTGCCCTCGCGAGTACCACAATCCACTTCAGTAATAACCACATCTTGCGCGACATCCACCAATCTTCGAGTCAGATATCCAGCTTTCGCAGTATTTAACGCCGTATCTGAAGCACCTTTTCGAGCGCCATGAGTAATAACGAAATATTCAATTGGAGAAAGTCCTTCTTGATAACAAGGAATAATTGGAAATTCCAAAGTCTTACCTTGGTTATTTTGGATAAGCCCAATCATACCAGTCATTTGCATAAGACTCGACATCGTACCTCGAGCTTTGGAAGTAAATAGATCATAGGTGGAACTATGTTTATCGAGTGTTTTCGGTAGAACTTTTTCCAAATCTTTCTTTGTATGTGTCCAAATTTCAATAATCTTTTGATATTTTTCTTCCTCCGATAAAAGACCTTCACTCCACTGCGATATTATCTCTTCTTCAAGTTTTTTACCTTGCGCTATAATTTTCGGTTTCTCAGTAGATACAGAGACATTGTCGAGCCCCCAAGTGGTACCAGAAACTGTCGAATATTTAAAACCGAATGCTTTAATTTTATCCAAAATAGCTGGAGTATTATCCACTCCCGAGTGCACGATGAGTTCATCTAAAAGCATTGACAACCGGTCTTGAGTCATCTCATCGTTCACATAAGAAAAATCGGATGGCAAAATACTATTGAAAAGAATTTTTCCAACAGTAGTGTCGAAAATTTTTCCATCAAATTTTTTATATCGTAACGAGTCTGTCGCCAGAACTTTTATTTTAGCGCGTAGAGAAATAAATCCATATTCATAAGCTAAAATAGCGGTATTGGTACTTGAAAAGTATTTACCTTCACCCTCTTCTCCATCCACTATTTTAGTCATCCAATAACTTCCGAGCACCATATCCATACGAGGATGCACTATCGGATCGCCATTTTGAGGTTTGAGTAAATTTTTATTCGCCACCATTAATTCCTTGGCTTCCCATTGCGCTTCCTCGAGGAGTGGAACATAAACAGCCATTTGGTCACCATCGAAGTCAGCATTAAAAGCCTGACAGACAAGAGGGTGAACTTGAATGGCATTACCTTCAATCAGAATCGGGTTGAAAGCCTGAATACCCAAACGGTGAAGAGTCGGCGCGCGGTTTAAGAGAACATATTTTCCTGCAATAACTTCTTCGAGCATCGCCCAGACGTCTGGAGTACGTTCTTCGATAAGTTTATTTGCTCCTCGAATATTAAAGGCAAGCTCAGCTTGTAAAATTTTAGAAATTACAAATGGTCGAAAAAGTTCAAGAGCCATGTGCTTCGGCAAACCACACTGATTGAGCGCGAGCTCGGGACCGACGACAATGACTGAACGTCCGGAATAGTCAACTCTTTTTCCAAGCAAATTTTGACGAAAAAGACCTTGTTTGGATTTCAAATTATCCGATAATGATTTCAAGGGACGTTTTTGAGATTGACTCATCGCGGCCGAATCATTCTGTTTTGCAATTGAATTATCAATCAGCGCATCAACTGCTTCCTGAATAATTCTTTTTTCGTTTCGAAGAATTACGTCTGGCGCATTGATTTCTTTCAACTTCTTCAAGCGATTATTTCTGTTTATCACACGACGATAAAGATCATTTAGGTCTGAAGTCGCGTGCCTGCCTCCATCGAGAGCAACCATCGGGCGCAATACTGGTGGAATAACTGGAATAATAGTTAGAAACATCCATTCGGGACGAATGCTAGCATAAATCATAGCGCGAATAAGAGAAAGCCTTTTTTGTAATTTCTCTTTTTCAATCACGCTCGCTTTTTCTATCATCTTTTCGGTATGAACTTTTAATTTATTTAAATCTAGGTTTTTGAAAATAGAGTAAATGGCTTCTGCGCCGATGTTTGCTTCAAAACATGTTCCGTATTTTAATGAATAATGATGAAAAGAAATTTCATTCAAAACTTTTCCTTCATAAATTTCTCCAATTTCTTTTTTAGTTATAGAAAGTAAATTTTTCAATTTCTCTCTAGTATCATCATCAGCTGCATTTTTTAATTTAGCTTTATATTCTCTATCTAAATTCGTAATTACAGACGTTTTTTCTTCTTCGTGAACTTTTGTAATTATATATCCCGCAAAATATATGACCTTTTCGAGATCAGAAACAGAGATATTGAGCAAGATACTCATGCGCGAAGGCACTCCACGCAAAAACCAAATATGAGAGACTGGAGTTCCAAGCTCGATGTGCCCCATACGCTCACGACGCACGATGGAACGAGTCACTTCGACTCCACATTTTTCACAAATAATATCTTTATAACGAATTCGACGATATTTTCCACAATAACATTCATAATCTTTTTCCGGTCCGAATATTTTTTCATCAAAGAGACCTCCGCGCTCACTCCTACCTGTACGATAATTTATCGTTTCCGGTTTAGTGACTTCGCCAAAAGACCATTCCTTGATTTGCTCGGGTGAAGCGAGACGCAGAGCGATCGAATCAAATTCAGTTGTGTTTAAAGTTTTCATATGAATTTTATTTATTATTATCTCCTCCACCTTTTCTAAGGTCGACATCCATCGCTAGTCCTCTCAAATAATTCAAGAGCACGTTGAAAGACGCCGGAGAATTTGGTGGTCTTATCGTCTCGTTTTTGATAATAGAATCGAATGTCGCCGAACGGCCAAGGATGTCGTCAGATTTAATCGTAAGCATTTCGCGTAAAGTATACGCAGCGCCATAACCTTCGAGTGCCCAGACTTCCATTTCTCCGAATCTCTGCCCGCCACCTTGCGCCTTTCCGCCGAGGGGTTGCTGAGTAATAAGCGAGTAGGGTCCAATCGAACGCATATGAATCTTGTCTTCCACCATGTGGTGTAGCTTGAGCATGTACATATAACCCACAGCTACATCTTGTTTAAAAGCTTCCCCGGTACGTCCGTCAAAAAGTTTTAATTTACCATTTTCTGGAAGTCCGGCTTTTACTAATTCTTCTTTTATTTCTTCGTGTTTCGCACCCAAAAATGGTGGAACGATCGCTTGATAACCCAGACTGTTTGCAGCCATACCAAGATGCATTTCTAAAATTTGTCCCAAATTCATACGAGAAGGGACGCCGAGTGGCGAGAGAATGATGTCGATAGGTGTACCGTCTGCAGTATAAGGCATATCTTCTTCAGGTAAAATTGTAGAAATAACTCCTTTGTTACCGTGTCTACCTGAGAGTTTATCGCCGACAGAAATATTTCTAATTTGCGCGACTTCAATTATTATTTTTTTAATAATTCCAGCTTCGAGAGAATATCCAAGATCTCGAGAGAAAATCTTTACACCAATAACCCTTCCCCGCTTGCCGTGTTCTACTCGGAGCGATGTATCTTTTACATCACGCGCTTTTTCCGCAAAAATCGAACGCAATAGTCTCTCTTCTGGAGTAAGTTCAGTCTCGCCTTTTGGTGTAATTTTGCCAACTAAAATATCATTTTCGCGAACTTCGGCACCGATACGAACAATACCATCTTCATCTAAATCTTTTAACTTGAGTTCTCCGACATTTGGTATATCTCGAGTAGTAATTTCAGGTCCGAGCTTAGTATCTCGAACAACTGCAATAAATTCTTCTACATACACTGATGTAAATTTACTCTTTTTCACTAAACGTTCAGAGACAACAATTGCATCTTCATATGTTGATCCAGACCAGGATAAAAAAGCTACGAAAATATTTTGTCCAAGTGAAATCTGTCCACCGACACTACTACTCGTATCTGCTAATACATCACCTTTACTTATTTTGTCTCCCACGTTCACAAGTGGACGTTGATGAAATACAGCAAAGTTATTATTTCGCATGAAATTAACGAGGCTGTAAGTTTTCTCAGATTTTTCTGATTTCCCTGATTTATTTTGAACAACGATCTTCTTTGCATCTAGATAGGAAATGACACCATCTTCTTCGGAGATAATTAATCTACCTGAATCCCGAGCTGCTAATTCTTCGACACCGGTAGCGACAAGTGGCGCTTCGGGCAATACACACGGCACAGCTTGCTTCTGCATGTTACTTCCCATGAGTGCTCTATTGGCATTATTGTGTTCCAAAAATGGAATCATTGAAGTCGCAACAGAAAAAGCTTGATTGGTAGATACGTCAATAAAATCAACTTTATTTCTAGAAACAGCACCCGGTTCTGTTTTAATTCTCGCTTCTACTTTTTCCTCGGTTATTTTTCCATTAGCATCATAAGGAATTCCAGCATGGGCAATGTTATATTTCTCTTCCTCGAGTGCGTTTAAATAAACTACTTCACCTGTAATTTTGCCATTCTGAACTTTGATATAAGGTGTCTCAATAATTCCGAAATCATTTATTTTTGCATAAGTTGAAAGATGTAGAATCAGTCCAATATTGGGACCTTCGGGAGTATGAATCGGGCAGACTCTACCATAGTGAGAAGGGTGCACGTCACGCACTTCGAGTCCGGCACGTTCACGAGTGAGCCCCCCAGGTCCAAGAGCAGAGAGTAGACGAATGTGCTCAGTTTCCGCAAGCACATTTTCTTGATTCATAAATTGCGAAAGTTGGTTAGTGGTGAAAAATTCTTTAATGCGAGCCTGGAGAGGGCGTTGATTGATGATAGCAATAGGCATTGCGGTATCAACATCCACAATAGACATTCGGTCTTGAATATTTCTCTTGATCTGCATCATACCTGTGCGTACTTTCTGTTGAAGAATTTCACCGACAAATCGGACGCGTCTTTGACCTAAATGATCTATATCATCGCTTTTTGCATCAGAAGTATTGTTTAGAACAATGATATTCATAATCACCGTTACTAAATCTTCTTTGGAAATAGTCCGGCGAGCTATAGCTACCTCATCCATCGGTTTATTAAAACGCTTATTAAATCTAAAACGGCCAACTGGAGAAAGATCATATCGCTCTGCAGTAAATAAAGAATTGATGAATTCTTTGGCATTATCAGCTGTCGCCATATCGCCATCCCTCAAGCGCTTGTAAATTTCAATATAAGAATCATTTAAACTCTTAACTCCATCTTTTTCTAAACAAATTTTTATCGTCTCTTCAAAAAGAGAAGCACTACCCTGCCCATCCGGCAAACGTACATCTTTCCCAGAAAAGGCCTTTAAAATCGCCTCATTATTTTCATAACCCATCGCTCGCAAAAGCGCAGTCGCAGGGAATTTTCTCTTTTTATCTATCCTGATATAAATACAACCGTCAGCTTCGGATTCTATTTCTATCCACACGCCACGAGCTGGAATAATTTTAGCGCCAAAGTATCTATTACCTTTACTTTCCGATTCTGTAAAGAAAACTCCGAAACTTCTGGCAAGCTGCGGCACGATCACCCGCTCTACTCCATTTATGATAAAAGTTCCGTGAGAGGTCATCAGAGGAAGTTCAGACATGAAAATCTCTTGTTCTTTTGTGGTGCCTAAAATTTTATTTGTTAACTTCACCCGAGCCTTCAGAAGCCCTTGGTAAGAGAGTTTATTTATTTTAGCGTTATTCTCATCGTACTTACATTCACTAAGTGAAAAAGAAGTGAATTCGAGTTGGAATTTTTTAGCAGAGTAATCACTAATCGGAGAAAATTCTTTGAAGACTTCACCGATTCCATGCTCTATCAACCATTTAAAACTCTTGAGTTGAGCTTCAATCAAATTTGGAAATTCGACCAGAGGTTTTTTATATCTAGAAAAATATTTCTTTGGACGCGCTTTTTCTATATGCATAAGTGAGTTTTTCTAAAAAAAAACAAAAAAGCCAAAAGGAAATACCTCTTATAGCTTCTTTAAAATTTATTTAGATATGATTAAGTTAAAAACCCTAGTAATAAAAGCACCCAAAAGCACTAAGGATTGCATCCAATACTCAATCAATGAATCCAATACAGTATACTTATCCCCATTTTTTTGTCAACCATTTGTTGAGTTAACCCAAGTTTATTATTTATTCTTAGAATTTTTCCAATTTTCAATCAGTTGATGATTCCCCGAAAGTAAAACCTTTGGGACTTTGTAATTTTTGCCCTTATATTTTAAAACTTCCGGACGGGTGTAAACTTCGCTCGTCGAGACTCTTTCTTCTTCGAGCGATTCATATTTACCCAAAACTCCCGGAATTTGACGAGAAATGGAATCTATCAAGACCATCGCTGGGAGTTCTCCGCCAGTCAAAACATAATCCCCTATTGAAATCTCTTCCGCTCTTAGGATTTTTTGCACGCGTGCATCGATGCCCTCGTATCGGCCGGAAATCATAATAATATCTGTATATTTTTTTACAGCTTGTTTTGCATATGTGGTTGTGAATTTTTTTCCGGAAGTAGAAAATAGAATAATCTTAACTTTCCCTTTTTTGGTTTTCTTGTCCGCCATAGCTTTAGCGACGGCGAGTAGAAATAATTCCGGTCGCAAGACCATCCCCGGACCTCCGCCATAAGGCCTATCATCCACTCGCCTCTTCGGCTCGCAAAAATCCATCGGATTGTAGAAAAGAATTTTTATTTTTTTTTCATTAATAGCCCGCCCCAAAATAGACTCTTTTAAATAAGAATTAAACATCTCGGGAAAAATTGTGATTATGTGAAAACGCATGTTTGTATTGTAACAAAAAATCCCCCGAAGGGGATTGATTGTTAGATTCCTTTGAGATCTTCCATTGCTTGATCTACAGTCTTCATTGCACTCGGAGCGCTACTTGCGCCCATACCTGGAGAACTCATTGGTCGCTCAGGTCTCGTGCTACCTTCTGGTTCGTTTATTTTCAAATTCACGCGAGCATTGTTCTTCATACCTATAATTCGGAGCAATGTGCGAATAGCTTTTGCCGTATTACCCATTCTTCCAATAATCTTGCCCATGTCCGCAGGGTTTACAGTCAAACTAATAAGCACTCCCATCTCATCCACTGTACGATCGATCTTGATATCGTTCGGATTGTCCACTAGAGCTTTTACTACATATTCAAGAAATACCTTGTCTGCGTCTTCCATATTTTTCTAAATATTACTTACTTTTATAATCATGCAGTGTTCCGACATAACTGCTACCTGTATTGTACCTCACTCCACCATAGCAGGGCAAGTTATTTTTTCTTATTTCTTTTCTTTCAATTCCTTCTTTTTCATTGTTGGTTTTTTCTTCGGCAAAGCGTTCACTTTCTTACCTTCGATGACTTTATTGTGCACTAGAAAATTGTGCATCGTGTCCGAGAGCTTCGCCCCCCTCGAGAGCCAATACTTTATGCGATCATCGACAAAATTTGTCCTCTGCGTCTTGTCGGCTACCTTTGGATTATAAGTGCCAAGTATTTCCAAAAACCGTCCACTCTTGGTGCTGTTCTTAGAATCAGTCAAAACAACGCGAAAAGCCGGATCATTCTTCCTGCCTATTCTCTGAAGTCTTATTTTTAACATAAAGACAGCTTAACATAAATTACAAAAAAGGCAAATAAAAAGAGTTCCTTTTGATAAGAGGAATCTGGGGGTTCTATGCTATATTAAATAGCAATGAAACAAATAAACTGTCTCCAGGGCATTATATCTATCTCCTCCAAGGGTACTGGGTATGTGGCGATAGGAGAAAAAGAGAATAAGCAGAAAAAAGACAAACAAGACCCCGAGATTGATTTCAAGCATTTGAATACTGCTTTACATGGAGATGTGGTAGAAATACTTCTGCATCCTAAAAGTAAAATGAGGCAGACAGCCGAAGTGTCGAAGATAATTTCTCGCGCCAAAATGCGTTTTGCTGGAGTACTGGAGAAAGAAGACAACATGTTTTTTCTTAAACCCGATGACACGAAAATGTACACAGACATTTTGATCCCAACAGAAAACTTGAATGATGCCGAGGCTGGGCAAAAGATTTTTGTGGAAATTGTTTCTTGGAAAGATCCTCGCAAAGCTCCAGAAGGAAAAGTCATAAAAATTTTAGGAAAGCCGGGAGATAATGAGACAGAGATGCACGCGATCGCGATGGAGAAAGGTTTTGATTCTGAATTACCGAAAAAAGTTTATGAAGAAGCTGAAAAAATAAAACACGCTGGAATAAAAGAAAGTGATTGCGTCGAGCGACGAGATTTTAGAAAGACTCTTACTTTCACTATTGATCCATCGGATGCCAAAGATTTCGACGATGCAATTTCGTTCCAGAAATTAAATAACGAGGAATATGAAATTGGCATTCATATCGCGGATGTTTCGCATTATGTCAAAATCGGTAGTTCTTTAGATGATGAAGCGCGAGCGCGTGGCACTTCAGTATACTTGGTAGACAGAACAATACCCATGCTTCCTGAAATACTGTCGAATGATTTATGTAGTCTGGTACCAAACAAAGATCGGCTCACTATGAGCGCAGTATTTGTAATAGAGAAGCATGCAAATAAAGAAATCAGAGTAAAAAGTGAATGGTACGGACGCACTGTGATTCATTCACAAAAAAGATTCACTTACGAAGAAGCCGAGGAATCAATCAAAAAAGCTGGAGCGCCACTTCATAAAGAATTAGCTACTTTAAATAATTTAGCAAAACTTTTAACCGCGGAAAGATTTAAAAATGGCGCCATATCGCTCGAGCAAGAAGAAGTAAAATTCGTACTGGATGATGCTGGAATACCAATAAAAGTAATAAAAAAACAACGAGGTGATTCAAATCGATTAATCGAAGAATTTATGTTACTCGCCAACAAAAAAGTAGCTGAGGTTTTGTCGCCGAAAAAAATTCACCCAGGAAGCGAAATAAGTAAAAACAAACACGAAGAAAATATTTCTCTATATCGTATTCACGATCTGCCAAGTAAAGAAAAAATGGCTGACCTCGCATTCTTCTTGCGAAGTCTGGGACATAAGATATCTCTAATAGATGGAATGATTCCAAAGTTTGAAATAAATAATCTTTTGAAAAAATTAGAAGGAAAGAGCGAAGAAAATACAGTCAACCGCGCAGTGATCCGATCCATGGCTAAAGCCATTTATTCTACCGAGAATATCGGCCACTATGGTCTCGGATTTGAATACTATACTCATTTTACTTCTCCGATTCGAAGGTATCCGGATATTATGATACATCGATTGTTGAGTGACCACCTGACAAAGAAAAAAGTAGGAAAAAACAGATTACTTGAATATGAAAAAATTGCGCAGATTTCATCTGAACAAGAAAAGCGCGCCTCGGACGCAGAGAGAGCTTCGATCAAATACAAGCAAGTTGAATACATGAGCAAACGTCTGGGTGAAAGTTTTGATGGAGTGATCAGTGGAATTACCGAATGGGGAATTTACGTCGAAGAAAGAGAAACAAAATGCGAGGGCCTTGTCCGCGTGCGAGATATGGAAGATGATTTTTATATTTATAACGAAAAAAAGTTAGAGCTAGTTGGACAAAAGAAAAAGAAAAAATATCGTCTAGGTGACTCTGTTAAAATGAAAGTAAAAGCAGTTGATTTAGAAAAAAAGACAATAGATTACATCTTAGTCTGAACATGCTGAAAAGGCAAGAAAGAGAAAATAAAATTTCAAAAAGTAAAAATCTAATGACACCTTATAAAAAATTAATTTCACATATTGTTTGGACTGTTCTTGCTTTTTCAATTGGGATAGAAATAAGTTACCTAGCAATAAAAGGTGGAACATTCGCCTATGCCACGATTTATAATAAAACACAGCAATTAATTAAAGAAGATAATACCAACAATCCACAATACATTGGAATGGATGACCCGCTTCCCCTTCCCCAAACAAAAGAGGTTAAAGAGGAAATAAGTATGATAAGTATCGGATTTGTCGGTGATATTATTCCTGGCATTGATGTCTCTCCAGACATCTTCTCGGAAATTATTTCATATACTCAAAAACCCGATATTATGATCGGCAATTTAGAGGGAGTCGCCACCGACCATAAATATTTTAAATGTAAACAAAATTCGCTAAACTGTTTTTCTTTTAATGGCGATGATAATTTTATCAATTTACTTTCCGAAGCTTCTTTTGACGTCTTAAATATTGCCAACAACCATTTCAATGATCACGGAGGCATAGGACAAGAGGAAACTTTGCAAAAAATATATGAAGCCGGAATTGTTCCTAGCGGAATAAAAAATGAGATAACTTATATAAAGGATAAAGATTTAAAAATAGGGATAATCGGTTTTTCCAATTACAAGTGGACCACAAATATGAATAATACAAACACGGTTGAAAAAATTATCCATGAAGCAAATGAAAACGCTGATATCGTCATCGTAATCTTCCACGGCGGAGGAGAAGGCGAAAAGTATGCCCATACGGGAAATGAAACGGAATGGTATTTGGGTGAAAATCGGGGTGATTTGCGCTCTTTTAGTCACAATGCTATTGATGCCGGAGCGGACATCGTACTCGGATCTGGTCCTCATATACTTCGAGGTATGGAGTGGTACAACGATAAATTAATCGCCTATTCGCTGGGAAATTTCGCTTCCGCAAATAAACTTTCTACTATTGGTTCGCTCAAAACATCCGCGATGATAGAAGTGAGACTTCATAAAGACGGCTCGTTTATCTCAGGTATAATTTTTCCATTTAAAATAGAAAATTATGGAATTCCTCGTCCGGATTTAGAAAAAACTGCTATTGAAGCAATCAATGAATTATCAAAGAGCGACTTTGGAGAGCAGGGAGTTATCTTGAGTTCGGATGGAGAAATACAAATAAAATAAAAACTATTTTGTGAATTTGATAGACCTATCCGAATGTATACTTCTTACTTCGCAATTGCTGTAGCTTCGTCGAATTTTACCGAGAGAAGTTTGGAAGCGCCGTTACTACCTATTGTCACTCCATATAATACACCCGCGCGCGACATCGTTTCTCTATTGTGAGTGACAACAATAAGTTGAGAATGTTTGGAGAGTTTTTCGAGCATATCACCGTATTTACGTGAGTTCGCTTCATCGAGCGCAGCATCTGTTTCGTCTAACACCAAGAAAGGTGGTGGGTTGACTTGTGACATAGCAAAAAGAAGCGCGATAGATGTGAGCGACCTCTCTCCACCCGAGAGGGCATGAAGTTCTTTTACCTTCTTGTGAGGTAATGAAACATTTATTTCGATTCCTTGTTCAAAAATAATATCTTCTTTTGTCTCGCCGTAGCCAAAGGCTATAGCGGATTCGTCTTCTCCCAATTCTTCGTCTCTTTTCTTTTTTTTATTTTCTACCAGAACAGTCAGATTCCCTGTACCCCCACCAAACATAAGCGAGAAAAATTCTTGAAACTCCACATTTATCTTCTTAATGCCCTCTTTGAATTCTATATCTATCTTTTCTTTTAGATCAGCTATGAGTTTTTGAAGCGACTCTATGCTTTTCGTTAAATCTTCAATTTCTTTAGATAAAAATACATCTCTTTCGGAAACTTCTTTAAATTCTTTCATTATTTCTCCCCCATTACTAAGTCCAGCATCTTCCAATTTTATTTTAAGACGTTCAATTTTTTTCCTTTGTTCTTCAGGAGAATCGCTTTCATCATTTTCTTCAATTTTGTAATTTTTATAAGATAAAATTTCTTGACCGATGAGCGCAACACCTTCTTTAATTTCATTTTCAAAAGCCTCGATTCTACTCTTTAGATTTGTTTCCTTTATATGTGTCAGTTCTAAAGCACCCGATAGTTCTTGGTGCCTAACTTTAAAACTAAACTTCTCTCGTTCCAAATCACGCAAGGTTTCCATCTCTTTATTCAAAGCTTCTTTCAGTGTTTCTACCTCTAGAGTAAACTCCTTTTCTTTATCTCCCATCTGCCGTATTTCCGCCATTATACTAGCTTGTGAATTTTTCAATTCCGTTAATTCTTGTCTATTATTCTCTCTGTTTTCTATCTGCTCTGTACTTATCTCTCCTAACTCTTTTCCACAAGTCGGACATCTGCCGGAAATTTTGACTCTATTTTCTTTCGCTTCGATCATTCCTTCCATTCGTCCCAATTTACGCTCCATTTCACTTGTAAGTCCACGCAGTTCATTTAATTTTCTTTCAACAACTCTCAACTCTTCTATTTTTTTGTTTTCCTTGGCAGAATTTTCATCTTCAGTGTCAGATATTTTAAGAGCGATATTTTTCAACTCATTGTTAATTTTATTTTTCTCCGACGACAAATTAATCGTTTCATGTTCCAAAAAGACACTTTCTTTTTTAGCATATTCTCTATAAAAACCCAAGAGCTCTACTTTCATTTCTTTAGTTTTTTCAAACTTTTCTACTTGTTTTTTTAAAAAATTCAAATGTGGAGCATTTTCTCTGCGCAACATACTCACTTCTTTCATATTGTTTTCTGTTTTCTCTAATTTTCTAACAGACTCTTTTATTTTGTATTGATAAATTTTGAGCCCTAATGCATCTTCTACCATCTCTTTTCTATCTTTCGGACTTGCATTCAAAATCCGGTCAGCCTCACCTTGTGAAATAATATGATGCCCAGAAGAACCAATGTTGACCGAAGCCAGAAGATTGTGAATATCTTTTAATCTGACTTCTGTACCATTTAAAATATATTTATTTAAACCGTCAACATAGACTTCACGAGAAATACTAATAGTATCGTAATTTAAATTTATATTATCGCCCCCTTCGTTCTCTAGTTTGAAAATTTTGTCGGAATTATTAAAATGTATCACAACCGATGCTCGAGAACCTTTTGATAAATTTTTTGATCCCTTAAAAATGAGATCAAGTCCAGACTTTCCACGCATTGACTTGATAGATTGTTCACCCAAGACATAGCGAATAGCCTCCACCACATTGGATTTGCCAGAGCCATTCGGACCGACGACAGAAACGATGGGGCTCTCGAACTCCAAAATAGTTTTCTGGGCAAAAGATTTAAAACCATTAAGTTCTAATGTTTTCAGCCTCATAGTATTTAGTCCATCCAATTTTTTACTTTTAAGGCGGCTTCAGCGGCTTTTTGTTCGGCTTCTTGTTTAGACTGACCCTTGCCTTCGGCTATCAAATTAGTACCGAAATAAATACCAACGGTAAAGTTTTTATCATGATCAGGGCCTGACTCTTTTAGGACTTTATAAGCAGGTGTAAAATTTACAAATTCTTGAGCCTTTTCTTGCACCAAAGATTTTGCATCACGCCAGAGCTTTTTGGTTACTATTTCTTCTGTCTTAGGTAAGAGAGTTTTAGTCACAAATTTATCCACCACATCTATACCCTGATCTAAATATAATGCACCAATATATGCTTCATATGTATTTGCTAAAATATAAGATCGTGCTTTACCTTTGTCTTTTGCTTCACCCTTTGATAAAAGTAAGTAATCATTCATACCTATATCTGTTGCAATTTCAGAAATAATCACCGCATTCACCAATGCTGAACGTAATGCGGTCAATTCCCCTTCTGCATAATTCGGATATTTTTTATAAATAAAATTAGTAACAATTAGTTCGAGTACAGCGTCACCTAAAAATTCCAATCGTTCATTGTGTGATAAATTTGTCGATGGATTTTCGTTTATATATGAACGATGCATAAAAGCCTGTTCTAGCAGCTTCTTGTTTTTAAAAATAACTTTTGTTTTTTTCTCAAAATTTGAAAAATTTATCATGTGGTTATAGGCGTTAGGCGCTAGCTTTTTTTGATTTACTAATAATTTCAACCGCCTTTGTAATCAGTGGAATAATATCATTATAAATACGAAGTTCGGGCACCTCTGTCATCTCAAACCATCTGGCGCCATCGAGTCCACCTGATTTTTCAAGGACAAGTTCTTTATATTCGCTGTACGCTAAAAAATATACGACTTTCTTTAGACTTTTACCTTTAGTTGGGTGCGTAGCCACATATTCATTCTCTCCCAGTTTTTCTTCTATTTCAACATCGAGCCCGATTTCTTTTTTGAGTGCCCTATATGTACCCTCCTTCAAATCTTCTAAGGCTTCAAGTTTACCTTTTGATAAAGTCCAGTAACCAAAAACATCATGCACGAGAGCGAATAAAACAGCACCATTTTTTCTCGTATACACCAAGGCACCCCCGAGATTCTCTACTGGTAACTTAGCAATATCCACTGATTCTTTGGATTCTTTTTTATCGTTAGAACTTTTATTTTTATGAGGTGCTTTTTGATGTTCTTTATCGGGCTCGCCTATCTCTTTATAAACCGCTCCGAGCACGCCATTTACAAATTTACTAGAATTTTCTCCACCGAAAGTTTTTGCTAATTCTATCGCTTCATTGATTGCTACTTTCGGAGGCACTTGTGACCTATCGCCAAACAATAATTCCGTCAAACCAATACGCAAGATATTTCTATCAACAATAGAAATCTTATCTATAGGCCAATCCGGTGCTGCTTTTTCTATAATCTCATCAATCATCACTCGCTTCTTTAAGATTTCATTTATCAGAGAAGAAACGAAAAAATTATCCTCCAGACCAGGAGCAAATTCTTTCAAATTTCTATTGAGTGCTTTTTCCATCTCCTCACTCTCAGAGTCTTTACTTTTATTGGTTAGAGATGAGAAATCCCACTCGAAAAGCGTTTGAAGCACTATTGATCTTGAAAGGTGCCGATTTGCCATAAATTAATGACGAGGTGAGGTGAGGTTTAATTCTTTACTTCTACCTTCTTTGCCTTTTCTTTCTTTTGTTTCTTTTCTATCTTTTTAACTAAATCTAAAACCTTTTTTCCTCGATAAAAACCGCAAGCGGAGCATACCGTGTGACGCCTCTTTAAAACTTTGCAATTTTCGCATTTACTAAAACTCGTACTAGCGATCGCATGATGAGAGCGCCTGTTTCCTGTATGTGATTTTGTACTTCGCATTCTTACTACCATAATGAGCTTATATTAGCATATCGTAGCTAAAAAGCAAAACAAATTATTGGTAAAAATTAAAAATGTGATATTATATAGACTATGAAAAAAGAGGAAAATAAGGGCGAGAAACTCGGCAACATGAGACATACTTTGGCGCACTTACTAGCAGCTGCAGTCGGAGAAATATATAAATTCGACAAAGTAAAACTTACCCTGGGTCCTGCTATAGATAATGGTT
>SIBT01000011.1 GCA_009695015.1 Candidatus Nomurabacteria bacterium
ACTGCTAAGGTCCAATGTGTGGCACTGCCCAGTCGCGCAGAAGTGATTGAAAAAGGAAAGGAAATGAGGCCGGAATGGGTTTTAAAAATCACTGGCATGGTAAACAAGCGTCCAGAGAAAAATATCAAAGCTGGCGTTTTGAATGGCGAATTAGAGCTCGAGGTTCTCACAATTGAAATTCTTTCAAAAGCTTTAGATTTACCGTTTGAATTAAATGAATCAGTGAATCTAGATACTCATCTTGATAATCTTCCATACACTTTACGTTCAGCACGCACGAAAGATATTTTTATTTTGCAAGCAAGTATTTTGAAAGCGTACCGCTCTTCGCTCTACTCTCAAGGATTTACAGAATTTATTGCGCCAGCGCTCGTCGGAGGAGATGCAGAAGGAGGCGCGGCTGCTTTTAAAGTAGAATATTTTAAAGATAAAACAGCATTTCTCGCGACTAGTCCACAATTTTATAAGCAAATAATGGTTGGTCCATTTGAACGTGTACTTACTATCGCCAAAGTATTCAGAGCAGAAAAAAGTGCAACGACTAGGCATTTGAGTGAAATAACTCAGATGGATTTCGAAATGGGATTTATAGAAAATGAAACAGATGTCATGCAAGTTCTAGAAAATACAGTTCGCGATACAGTAAAAAAAGTGGGTGAATTACATAAAGATATATTTACTCGTTTCAATACTTCTGTGCCGGAAATTGGAGATACAATTCCAGTATTTACTTTGGCCGAGGCTCAAGCTCTGATTGCGAAAGAATTCAGTCGCATCATAGAAGACACGAATGATATGTCTCCAGAAGATGAACGTCAGATCTGCGAATACGTCAAGAAAAATCTTAAATCTGATTTTGTTTTTATTACTAGATTTCCGACAAAAAAGCGCGCCTTTTATACATACGAAGATCCTACAGAAGCGCCTCTGTCACGAGGTTTTGATTTGCTTTTCCGAGGACTTGAAATAAATAGTGGAGCACAAAGAATACATAATTATGAGGACCTTGTGAGGCGTATAGTGGAAAGAGGAATGGATCCAGAAAAATTTTCATATTATCTGCAAGTATTTAAATATGGCATGCCGCCTCACGGTGGATCATCTACTGGTTTGGAGCGTTTTACGGCGAGAATGCTCGAACTTGCAAATGTCAAAGAAGCAACTGCGTTTCCTCGAGACATGACTCGTATTGATAATAGACTTGCGGAATAAAAATTTGTAATGAAATACATAATTTCCGGTAAAGTGATAAAAGGCAATGGATATGGGAGAAAATTAGGTTTTCCGACTATGAACCTTGAAACTGTGGAGACGAATTTACCTCCAGCTGGAGTGTATTCAGGTAATGCAACAATAGAAAATAAAAATTATAGGGCAGGAATTCTCATAAATCCCCAAACAGAAAATAAGCGTAAAGTAGAAGCTCATTTGATTAGATGGAGTGGGGATGCTTATGGGAAGATCGTAACTCTCGAAACTGAAAAATTTTTACGAAAATATAAAAAATTTGAAATAGAAGAAGAACTTATTAAACAGATAGAGAAAGACTTACAAGCTTGCGAGTAAAAAATTTTTGAAAATACGCCCTCGAGGGAATAAGGGCAGGGGACCCACTTTTCTTAAAATTTATTACTCGCAAGCTTTTGTGTTACAATAAATCTATGAAAAATTACACCGGTCCTATTTTTATTCTTATCGCAGCGACGCTCTGGGCTTTTGATGGACTAATTCGCCAATATTTATATTCTCTGCCTCCCATCACGATAATTTTCTTTGAGCATCTCATAGGTTTAATTATTTTATCTCCATTTGTTTATAAATATGTTTTTACGACCAAACTTACCAAAAGAGATTGGCAGCTGATTGTTTTGATTTCGGTTTTAAGTGGACTTTTTGGGACCCTGTGGTTTACGACTGCGCTCGGTAAAGTCCACTTTATTTCTATATCGGTCGTGTTTCTTTTGCAAAAACTTCAGCCAATATTTGCCATCACCAGTGCGCGAATTTTCTTGAAAGAAAAACTCGATGCAAGGTATATCAAGTGGGCGGTGCTTGCGATTGTGGCTGCTTATTTTGTAACTTTCAAAAATGGATATGTAAATTTTGCGACAGGAGGGGAAACTATTATAGCTGCATTTTATGCTCTTGGTGCAGCGTTTGCTTGGGGAACATCCACCACATTTTCTAAAATACTATTAGGAAAAGTTGATTTTAAAGTCAGCACTTTTTATAGATTTTTGGTTACAGGAATAGTTGCTCTACCACTTTTGTTTTTATTTGGACGTGGCGAAGGATCAACAAATTTAGTAATGCCTGATTTTTCTCAATTTGGTTTTTTGGCGCTTATAGCTCTCTCGACTGGTATGATTGCTCTACTTATCTATTATAGGGGATTGGCAAAAACTCCGGTGCATATTTCCACAATTCTAGAACTCACGTTTCCTTTTTTCGCTATTTTTTTAGATATGACAATAAATAATACAATACTCTCTGTTTCTCAGTGGATTGCGGCCCTTGTACTCGTTTTTAGTATTTATAAAATTTCTCGTTTGCGGGAAAATGTATGAACGAACTATTAAAGAAAAAATGTATTTCATGTGAGGGTAAAAACATTAAGCCTCTTAATAGAGTTGATGCGCAGGATTATTTGAATGAAGTGCAGGGATGGACACTCGACGAAAAAGCGCACAAGATCTCCAAAGAATTTAAATTTAAAGATTTTATTGGAGCGATAAATTTTGTGGAGCGCGTGGCGGACGTAGCCGAAATGGAAGGCCATCATCCAGATATTCATATTCATTACAACAAGGTCCTTCTCGAACTCTCCACGCATGCCATAAGCGGACTCTCGGAAAATGATTTTATAGTCGCCGCGAAAGTAGATGCGTATAAATAAGAATAAATAAATTGTAAATATATACGTTCTGGTTTATCAACAGCTATCATCATCTCTACATTATTTGTAAATATTTACTAGGAATTCATTTATGATCATTTGATCCCTTTTTCGCCAAACGACATTGCCCTCTAGGCGCTCTAGGACTTGCTCTATTGCTCTTTTGGCTCCAGGAGCATCGTGAGTTGTGAAGAATTTTTTGAAAGATTTTAAATGTTTCTCTTCTGCACTTCCTGAGATAGCTTTCACGAGTCTCGCGAGTGTATGACCGCCATCACCATATCGTGAGACCAAAGTCTTCCAATTCTTTTGAATAAAATCTAGCCAGATATCACGACCCGCAGGGTTCGCGCCTACGGAAGAAATGATTCCGATAGTATCTTGCACTCGCACGTTTTCTCCGAAAGCGAATTCACAGGCAAGTTTTAATATTTTTAGGTCTTTAAAATCTCCCAAGACTCCACCGATCCTATTTTTCTCTTCATGAAGTGTTTCTTTTTTATATTGTTTTATAAAAATTTGATATTCTTTCATGCTTCCATGGGTAGCTACTATGGAGTATATAGCTCCGCGAAGGTCTGGGTTTATGTGCCCGTTCTTTTGAACGCTTAAGAATTTTTTTCTGGCTTCAGTTATTATTTTTTTGTCCCCAGCGCGTCCAGCTCGAGAAATAGCAAGCGAGCGGAGTAAAGTATCGCTATGAAGTTCTTTTTCTTTTTTATTCCAACCGAGTCTAGTAAAGACAGGAGAAAATAAATTTAAAATCAATTTATTTAGTTTTTCTCGAAGACGGTCTTCGTGGAGGAGTTGTTCTAATCGTCCGAGGCCCATCGCGAGTTCGAGCCAGACGGTGTAATTGTCTTCTTTTTTATAACTAGATAAAAATTCTAACGCGTCTGTCGTCGGTATCGTACCTGCTTCTGAGAGGGCAAACAAATCTCGGATAATTCCGAGTCTATCGCGAGCAGAAAGTAATTTATTTTCTACTGGTTTTTTCAGCTTACTCAAAAGTTCTTTTGAGTAAGCTGTTCGAAAGAATCCAGTTTCCCCAAAATTTACCTTATTTTTTTTAAAAATTATCGGAATTTCCCATTTAGTTTTATCTCTTACTTTTTTGGCTGAGATTGGACTCGCAAAGAATCTACTTTGAGAAAAATCTATTTTTCCTTTGATCATTTGAGCTGTGACTACTGGATATCCTGGTTTTGAAGTCCAATTATGCATTATTTTAGCCACTGGTTTTTTGGAAATTTTTTCAAATGCCTGCCAAAGGTGAATGGTCTCAGTATTTTTATAACTATGCTTTTTTAAATAGTAACGCAGTCCGTCTCGGAAATTTTTTTCGCCCAAATAATCCGCGAGCATGCGAATGACGGAGGCTCCTTTGGAATACGAAACTTCATCAAATATTTCTCCAATTTCATCTGGATGATGAACTGGTATTTCTATTGGATGAGTATGAAGAAGAGCATCTAGTCGTAGCGCTGTGCCGAGCTCGTTTGTAGAAAATTGCGTCCAGATATCCCATTTTGGGAAAAGTTTATCGATAGCTAGGTATTCTATATATGAAGCAAAGCCTTCATTCAACCATAAATGTGTCCACCATTCCATCGTGACTAAATTGCCAAACCATTGGTGAGCTATCTCGTGCGCAATGACCAGCGCTACCCATTGTTTATTTGAAAGTGATGAATGATCATCATCCACCAAAAGCGCGGATTCGCGATAAGTAATTGCGCCCCAATTCTCCATTGCGCCAGAGGTAAAATCCGGAATGGCTATCATGTCGAGTACTGGTAGAGGATAAGGAATGTCAAAATATTTATCATAAAATTCTAAAGTTTTTACAGCGCAATCTAGGGCAAATTTTGCTTGATGTTTTTTACCCGGAGTAGTGAAGACGCGAACCAACACATTATTTTTTGTTTTTGATTCAAGATATTCAAAATCTCCGACAATAAATGCCAAAAGATAAGTAGACATTTTGGGTGTGGGAGAGAATTTCAATATTTGATATCCAGATTCATGTTCTAATACTGAAACTGGTAATGTATTTGAGATAGCGGTTTTACCTTTGGGAATAATGAGAGAAACGTGGAACACTGCTTTTTGTGCCGGTTCATCGAAACAAGGGAAAGCCCGTCTAGCGTCTGTCGCTTCAAATTGAGTCGTTGCCATATAGCATTCTTTGTCTAGTACGACGTATTTGCTTCTATAAAAACCACGCATTTTGTCATTCAATATTCCTTTGAAGACAATAGTTAACTTTAATTTTTCGCTAATTTTTTTTTGAGAAATAGTTTTAGGAAATGAAAAAGTTGCAGTTTCTTTTTTCTCATCGTAAGAAATTTTAGCAAAAGTCTTCTCTCTACCAATCACAATTTCTGCTGTTTCTATTTTCAATTCTTTTGAATGCAGAGTTAAAGCTTTGGTTGGCTTTAATATTTGAAGCGTGATTGTCTCAACGCCTTCAAAAGTAAAATTATCTAAATCTGGTTTTAACTCGATATCATATTCTATTGGAACGACATTTTTTGAAAGCCGAACCCCTTCTTTTTGGCGGATCGTATTTTTCTTTTGCATGAAGAAATGTTAACATATAACGATGGAAAGCCAAAACTATCAGAGTTATACAATAAAGACGTCTGGTTTTGAGGGCCCGTTTGGTCTGCTTTTGGAGTTGGTGGAGAAACGTAAGCTTTTTATCAATGATGTATCTCTCGCTACAGTGACTGAAGATTATCTGCAACATATGAATAAATTAGGTGGTCTTAGTCCTGCTGATATTTCTAGTTTTATATTAGTGGCTTCTACTTTAATTTTAATTAAATCAAAATCACTTTTACCAAATTTGAGTTTAACGACGGAAGAAGAAGGTGATATAAAAAGCCTCGAAGAGCGTTTGCGTTTGTATGAAATCTTTATGAAACTAGAAGGTAACATTAAAGATAATTTTGGACAGAAAATAATATTTTCGCCACTTGAAAGAAAAAATGAAATCTTAGTATTTTTGCCGGATGATCGAATTACGAAAGATAGTATGATGAGTTTTGCGAAAAATGTCCTCGGATCAATGCCCAAAAAAGTATTTTTACCCGAAGTCGAAATACGAAAAGTTATCAGTATCGAGGAGATGATTGGTAAATTGACAGACAGGATTCAGAGCTCCATTCAAACGAGTTTTAAGAATTTTACAGGCCAAGCAAGGACGCGCGAGGAAAAAGTTTTTGTAATTGTCGGATTTCTGGCG
Organism: Candidatus Nomurabacteria bacterium; assembly: GCA_009695015.1. Lineage (GTDB taxonomy): Bacteria > Patescibacteriota > Minisyncoccia > Phycocordibacterales > UBA9973 > UBA9973. The sequence continues at coordinate 6,147 of SIBT01000011.1, forward strand.
ATGTTGGAACTTGTTAGAAATGGAATACTGAATGCTATTCAAGAAAATGGTTTTGAGGATATTATTATTAGTAAACAGGTGGTAGATAACGAAAGCATTTTGTAAAGAATTTTTAAAAATACGCCCTCGAGGTCATAAGGACAAGGAACCCGCTTTTCTTAAAATTCTTTACAAAATGCTATAAGATATGAATTTAGAAAATAAAATTGAAGCAATATTATTTTGGAAAGGAGAACCAGTTTCAAGAAAAAAACTTGGAGAGATTTTGAAAGTAGAAGAGGCAGAAATAAATGCCGGCATAGATAAACTAAAAGAAAATTTAAATAATAGAGGAGTGGTATTGATAGAAAAAGAAGGAGAAATAATGCTCGGCACTGCGTCAGAATTGTCAGAGCTTTTTGAAAATTTACAAAAAGAAGAATTAAACAAAGAACTTTCCAAGGCTTCTCTAGAGACATTGTCTGTTGTACTTTATAAAAATGGAGTTAGTCGCGCAGAGATTGATTATATTCGAGGAGTAAATTCTAGTTTCACCTTGCGTGCATTGTCTGTTCGTGGACTCATAGAAAAAACGACTGATGCCAAAGACAGTAGACGCTATATCTACAAACCAAGTTTTGAACTTTTATCTTACATGGGTGTGAAATCAGTAGAAGAATTGCCGGATTATAATGAAGTCAGTAATTCTATCGACATCGTCGCCAAAAATTTACAAGAAGAAAGTAAAAATGAAAATGAAAGATCAAACTAAAGAATGTCAAAATTGTAGAAAAGATTTCACCATAGAGCCGGATGACAAACTAAATACACTCTGGGTTAATACTCAAAACATAGTCATTAATTAAATTAAGAAAGGGTGCATATTCATCTCCGTCAAATCCTTTTATGTCTTCATCTTTTATTAAATTTTTATATTTTTGTGTAAAGTCTTTCGAGAGGGGAAGATAGGACCAATGCCATTTTTCTTCATTGTAGCCAGTCGGTCTGTCACTTCCTTTTAATGTATAAGTCTGGCAAAATCCAAACAAGGGAGCATTTATTGTAAGCCATTCATATACTTTTTTACCTTTTTCTGTTTCGAAAAATTTTGGAGTAACGCTATTTATGTCTATATCTGTGCCCCAATGATGCCGGGAAATGGCAGGGACTGCGCTATATTCTAATATTTTTTCAAATCTTTCTTGCTCATCCGGAATGATTTTTGATAAATCTTTTCCATCTACTAAAGTTGCACCTCCCCATTTTTTATTCCATAGATCTCGCTGGGAATCAAAGTTTCTAGTTGCAGAAGTTATATTTAATTCTATCTGATCCTTCGCGGCATTTTCAGCCATTTTTTCAAAAGCATACAAAGTTTCTTTTCGTAAATATATTTTATATCCTGCAATGTTGTATTCTGCTGGTATTAAAACAAAATCTTGTCTTTGCGCGGGATCAAATTTTCCCATTAAATAAATTCTATCCTTCGCGTCCTTTTTTGGCTTTTTCTTCAGCTCTCTTTTGGGCTAATTCTTTTTGATAATTCTCTTCGCGTTCTTTTTCTTGTCTTATATCTCCAAAGTTTTTTATGAAGTAGGGAACAAGGATCATAAATATGAGAAAAAATATTGCTAGAGCCAAGATAATTTTCAAGATATGATTTTTCACTTAAAAACAATAACATATTGGTGTATTTTAATCAAAAAAGTTATATGTTACAATAATTAGATGTATCTGGATTTAATCAAGATTTTTGTGCCGACGACGGTAGCCTTTTTCCTAGGACTATTTTTGACACCCGTTGCGACTCATTTTTTTTATAAATACAAAATGTGGAAAAAGTATTCTAGAAGCACCGGAGTAACTAATTACGACTTTCAAAAAATTAACGATGGAAAAGAAGAACTAAAGACTCCACGAGTGGGCGGAATAATAATTTGGGTTTCTGTTTTGACGACCGTACTTATTTTTTATTTAGTTTCAATTATATTTCCTTCGGACAACAGTTTTAAAATTAATTTTTTGAGTCGCAATCAAACACTAATACCTCTCTTTACTCTACTGATCGGGTCGCTTGTTGGACTTTGGGATGATTTTATTCAAATTTACGGTACTGGTAAATTTGCTCGCGATGACAAGTCTTGGCGTAAATGGAAAGTAATAATTGTGACATTTATTTCTCTACTGATTGGTATTTGGTTTTTTTATAAATTAGATATGACCTCACTCCACATCCCATTTTTTGGAGATATAAATTTTGGTATTTTAATTATTCCATTTTTTATCATCGTCGCACTCGCGACTTTTTCTGGTGGAGTGATCGACGGAATAGATGGACTCTCGGGTGGAGTTCTTGCTTCTATTTTTGCAGCATACGCGACGATTGGTTATGCCAATAATCAAATAGACATAGCTGCTTTTTCCGCGGTCATCACTGGAGCGATATTGGCATTTTTGTGGTTCAATATTCCACCAGCCAGATTTTATATGGGAGAGACAGGTATTATGGGTCTTACGATTACTTTAGCGACCTTGGCATTTTTGACTGATTCAGTTTTTATTCTTCCTATTGTCGCGTTACCTCTTGTTTTAACTTCTCTTTCAGTTATTTTACAATTTATTTCAAAAAAGATGAGGAATGGCAAAAGATTATTTAAATTGGCTCCCTTGCACCACCATTTTGAAGCAATCGGCTGGTCATCTTATAAAGTTACTATGCGATTTTGGATTCTTTCAATTATATTTGCCATTATTGGCATAATTTTAGCAATAGTTAGCAGATAAACGGGATGAAAGAAAAGAAAATAGATAGATTTTTTTTAATAATCATCGGCCTCTTACTCACTATTGGAACTGCCATGTTTATTTCTGCCTCTTTGGGAATTTTAGCTAGGAATGAAAAACTTTTCTTTTCAGTACTTTTTAGTCAGTTAATTTTGGGCTTGGGTTTAGGGCTGATCGGCATGTATTTTTGTTCCAAAATAAATTATAAGTTCTGGCGCAAATATTCTTTTGTTATTTTTTTAGCATCAATTCTTTTGACCGCCGCGGTTTTTATTCCTCATGTGGGCTGGAGTCATGGGGGAGCGCAAAGGTGGATACAGTTCGCTAGTTTTTCTTTTCAACCGGTGGAATTTTTGAAGTTCGGATTTATTATTTATTTTGCAGCTTGGCTGTCTTGGGCAAAAAATAGGGTACAGAATTTTAGGTTTGGAATTTTACCGTTTAGTATAATGCTTACAATTATCGCTGTAATTTTACTTAAACAACCCGACACTAAAAGTGTTATTTTAATTGCGGTGACTGGTACACTAATGCTTTTTATTTCCGGTGTTCCTATGAAATATATTTTTGGCGTCGCTGTCGGCGCGATGTTGGTTTTAGGATTTCTCGTTTTTTTTACGCCGTACCTGCAAGAGCGAATAAAAACTTTTATAGATCCATCGGTTGATCCACGAGGATCTTCTTATCAAATTCAGCAATCACTTATCGCTATCGGATCCGGTGGAATATTTGGACGTGGATTCGGTCAAAGTATTCAAAAATTCAATTATTTACCAGAACCACAAGGAGATTCTATCTTTGCTGTTTTGGGTGAAGAATTAGGTTTTGTAGGAACTATTTCAACTATATTTCTTTATTTGCTTTTTACTTTGCGTGGATTTCGGATTGCTCATGGTGGGGGAGACCTCTTTGCTAGACTTCTAGTCTCTGGAATTGTTATAATGATAATAACCCAGTCGTTTATGCATATTGCTTCTATAATCGGAGTTTTTCCGCTAACCGGAGTACCGTTGCCTTTTATGAGTCAAGGAGGTACTTCGCTTATGGTATATCTTATCGCAATAGGCATCGTGTTGAATGTATCAAAATATAACATAAATAAATCATGAAAATAGTCTTTACAGGTGGTGGAACAGGTGGACATTTTTATCCTATTATTGCTGTTGCTCAACAAGTCAACAAAATAATAGATAAAGAAAATATATTAGGAGTCAAGCTTTACTATGTTTCTGATAGTCCTTATGACAAGGAAATGCTTTTTGAAAATGAACTTTTATACGAGGAGATCAAAACTGGGAAAATGCGTACATATTTTTCCCTGAAAAATTTCTTTGATATTTTTAAAATTTTTTTTGGTACTATAAATGCAATTTATAAAATGTTTTCAATTTATCCAGATGTTGTTTTTGGTAAGGGCGGATATGCTTCATTCCCTGCGGTTTTTGCTGCCAGAATTTTAGGTATCCCGGTGGTGATTCACGAGTCAGATTCTGCGCCGGGCAAGGTAAATAAATGGGCCGGACATTTCGCGAAAAAAATAGCTCTTTCTTTTATGGAGGCGGCAGATTATTTTCCCAAATCGAGAGTGGCTTGGACAGGTCAACCAATCAGAACTGAAATAGAACATCCAGCAAATCAGCACGAGGCGCTTATGTATTTTAAACTAGAGAAAGATATACCAATTGTTTTAGTTTTGGGGGGTTCACAAGGCGCAGAACTTATCAATAATACTGTTTTAGATGCATTGCCAAGGCTTTTGAATAATTATCAGATTATCCATCAAACTGGTGTTAGAAATTTTCAAATGGTTAAGGATCGGGCCGAAGTTGTACTAACTGATCATCAGTATAAATCAAGATATTTATCGATGCCTTTTCTAAATCCGCTTTCGCTCAAAATGGCGGCGGGTGTGGCCACTATTGTTATATCTCGCGCTGGATCAATGTTGTTTGAGATAGCATCTTGGGGCGTGCCATCTATTTTGATTCCGATAACCAACACACGTATGGACCATCAACAAAAAAATGCTTTTAATTACGCTCGAGTCGGAGCTTGTAGTGTGATAGAAGAGATGAACATGACTGCTAATATTTTAAGTTCAGAAATTGAAAGAATAACAGACGACAAGATAGGTTATGACGTTATGGCAAAAAGTGCAAAAGCTTTCAATAAGCCCGAAGCCGCGATGAAAATCGCCCAGGCACTAGTGGACATCGCTTTGAGCCATGAGAAATAAATGCTAAAATGTCCTTGTGGATATAAAAGTAACAACCAGATTTGCACCGTCGCCTACGGGTTTTATGCATGTGGGTAATTTGCGGACGGCTCTTTATGCTTGGCTTTGGGCTCGTAAAAATAACGGAATATTTATATTACGCATTGAAGATACAGACAAAGACAGGGAAGTCGCAGGTTCGATTGAGCATATTATTGCAACACTAAAGTGGATCGGACTCGATTTTGATTATGGTCCTCATAAGGATGGTCCTAACTCCCCATATATTCAATCAGAAAGATTAGATATTTATAAAAAATACGCGGATATTTTAATTGAAAAAGGTTTTGCTTACCCTGACCCTTTTACGGAAGAAGAAGTGGAAAAATTTCGCAAGACCGCAGAAGAAAATAAAAAACCTTTTTTGTATAGAGAGCACAGACCTCAAAATCTTCAGCAGTTTAGTGTTTGGGATGGTAAAACACCACTTCGTTTTAAAGTTCCGGAAATAAAAAGTTTCAAATGGAATGATCTAGTGCAAGGCGATTTGTCTGCTGGTCCCGAAGCGCTCGACGACTTTATTTTAATTAAAGGCGATGGATATCCGACGTATAATTTTGCGCACATAGTGGACGATATTGAGATGAAAGTGACTCATGTTGTCCGAGGACAAGAATTTATTTCTTCCACTCCAAAATTTTTGTCTGTCTATGAAGCACTTGGGGTTCTGCCACCCTTTTTTGTCACAACTCCTCCAATTTTGGGAGAGAGTGGAAACAAGAAACTCAGCAAACGTGACGGTGCAAAAGATATTTTGGATTACGAAAAAGATGGATACTTGCCAGAAGCAATGATAAATTATCTTGCCTTTCTTGGTTTTAATCCGGGAGGTGAAAAGGAAGTGTATACAAGAGAAGAACTCATTAAAGTCTTTGATTTAAGTAGAATTCAGCATGCTGGAGCAAAATGGAATGATGACAAATTAAATTGGATGAATAAAGAACACATGAAATTACTGCCGCCCAAAGAAATAGAAAAAAATATTTTAGAATATTTGCCACCGAATATGCAAAATCCTAGACTCATTCCAGTTATCTTTGAACGTATTATGAAGTGGGGTAATGTGAAAGAAATGGTTACAAGAGGGGAGTTAGAGTTATTTTTCAAGGCACCTGATATTCAAAAAGAAAAATTCAGAGAAAAAATTATATATAAAAATACTTCTCCAGAAAAAATTTCTAATAATTTAAAATTAGCGATTCAGGCGCTGAAGAATTTAGATGAAAATAATTTCGTAACAGAAAATATTAAAAGTACTTTATTGTTAATTGCCGACAATTTAGACAGTAGGGGAGAACTCTTACATCCAGTGCGTTATGCTCTCTCTGGGTTAGATAGATCTCCAGACCCATTTTTAATAGCATCAATCATAGGAAAAAACGAAACTTTAACTAGATTGCAAAAAGCTATTGATGAATAAATTAATAGTTTTTATAATTATATTTTTAGTTTCTTTTATTCCTTTTTGTTTTTCTTATGCGCAAACTTCTATAAATCTGCAAAATAAAATAAGCCAAAAAAATTCTGATATAGATGTCTTAGAACAAGAAATAGCCATCTTCCAATCACAACTAGATAATTTAGGTAAACAAAAAAGTTCTTTAAATAAATCGCTTCAAGAACTGGATCTGACTAGAAGAAAACTAAATGCAGATACCACAGTGACTCAAAAGAAAATTGATAAAGTAAATCTTACAATAGAAAGTCTAAGCTCCGATATAAATCGAAAACAAAATTCTATAACGACCAACATTGATTCCATTTCTGCCGGTATTAAAAGTACCGCTGAATTTGAGCAGAGTGATATATTCGCGACTATTTTATCTGAAAATGATTTCACAGCTATTTGGAATAATATAGATAATATAGCAACCATACGTGAAAAAATTCGGAGTAACATAATTACTTTAAAACAGGTGCAAGTTGAACTGGAAGATACCAAACAGGAAACTGTCGATGCAAAAAATGAGTTGATGGTTCTAAAATCTGAACTGGCGGATCAGCATCTGATAGTGGTGCAAAATACTAATGAAAAAAACAAACTGTTAAAACAGACAAAAAATAATGAAGCTAACTATCAAAAATTACTCAAAGATCGGTTGGCTAAAAAAGATGCTTTTGAAAAAGAATTACGCGATTATGAATCGCAACTGCAGTTTATTTTTGATCCCTCCAAACTTCCTTCAAGTGGCGTACTTGGTTGGCCACTTGATAAAATATATATTACCCAAATGTTCGGGAAAACAGTCGATTCAAAAAGGCTTTATGCTTCAGGGAGCCATAGTGGCGTGGATTTGCGAGCTTCGATAGGTACTCCAGTTAAAGCAATGGCTGATGGAGTTGTTTTAGGTACTGGCAATACTGATGATACTTGCGTCGGCACATCATTTGGTAAATGGGTTTTTATAAAATATAATAATGGTTTGGCAAGCGCCTTTGGACATTTATCGCTCATAAAGGCTGTTGAGGGAGAAAAGGTGGCAAGAGGAGATATTGTGGGTTATAGTGGCAATACTGGGCATACGACAGGCCCTCATCTACACGTGTCGGTTTACGTAGGCAGTGCTGCTAGTGTTCAAAAGAGGCCAAGTACGACATGTGAAGGTAGGATATATACTATGCCCTTAGCTCCTACTAACGCTTATCTTAATCCACTTTATTATTTGCCGAAATTGCCTTATTAAAAAATGAAAACAAATCCACCCAATAAGGGTAAAAATTTAATAATTGAAATTGCTGGTCAAAGATATGCTCGAATACCTATCAAAACAGAGATTATAAACTTTGGCGACAATCTTAATTCTATGATAGAAAAATATATTCCATCAGAATTTCAAGATAAAGATTGTCTAGTAATATCAGAAAAAATAATATCTGTTTGTCAAAATAATTTTCGTCATATTTCCACGGTTAAAGTTGGTTGGTTGGCAAAATTTATTGTCAAAGGGGTCAAGAAATATCCGAATGATATTGGTTTTTCTCGGGCGGAAAAAATGCAAGTCGCGGTGGATATTTCCGGAAGATTAAGAATGATCTCCGCAATTATTCTCGGAACTCTTGGAAAAATTTTTGGAATAAAAGGAATTTTTTGGATAGTGGCAGGGAAGAGGGTCTCGGAAATCGACGGTTTTAATCCAGATGCTATGGACATGTACAAAGAACATGCTATCTTGCCTCCAGAAAATCCTACAAAAGTGTGTCAAGAGATTGAAGATAAGTTCGATTTGCCCTCTGTGATTATAGATGGAAACAATATAAATACAAAAATTCTCGGTAAAAGCAGGAGAGTTTTATTAAATAAAAAAGAGCTTAGACTTATATTGTTGGATAACCCAATGGGGCAAAATGATGAGCTCACACCTTTTATAATTCTTAGAAAAGTATAAAAAAGTGACCTTTGTTGGAAATGTGAATAGTTTGTGGTAAAATAATAATTATGATAAATAAAGCGGAGAATAAAGATAGAGGATTTATAAAATTAATAATAGTAATTATTATTACTCTTCTTTTAATGCGTCATTTTGGTGTTACAATAACTGGTATTTTAAATTATTTTAATCTTACTTGGGTGGAAATTATTAGTTGGCTCAAAATAGCTCTCGACTGGTTTAAAGATCTATTCAATAGTGTCAAATAGAAGCGTATTGTGCGACATTTATGTACGCACAATACGCTTCTATATTTTAAGTCACCCAAGAGAGTGACCAAACATATATTGTGCGACACGGATGTAATTTACTTACACGAGCTAGAAAGTTCATACCCTGCCTTTTGTGCTTCCTCCCCTGTCGCAAAATAAACTCTATTTTCTTGCTTGATCGTTTTACCAGCAGAACAACCTATAGAATAATATTTACTTCCTCTGTTTGAAGCAAAAAAATTTTTACTATTTGAATTTAAATTATTTGCTGACATTTTGTCATTTTGTAAAATATTTGAATATTCAAGACTTGATGTTGCATTTGCCGATAGGATTTTAAGACCTGAACCAGTGTCTTCTTTCGATAGTCTACCT
>SIBT01000012.1 GCA_009695015.1 Candidatus Nomurabacteria bacterium
GGTATTGCTGCAAAACCATCACTTAATATTGCAAAAATTATTGATACACCTAAGTTTTGCGTTAATATATAAAACATTAAAGACAAAAGACAAAATATCCCACAAATTATATCGAGAGTATTTAACTTCCAGTAAGTATTTTTCCTAAAGATAGATAAGATAATGACAAGCAAAGGTCCGAAACCTGCCATAAATATCGGTAGTACAGAAAGACCTGCTCCAGCTTTAACCTGCAAAAACACTGCAATAAAAGGAGCTAACATCCAAAAAAACCAGGAAATCAAATTCGGTTTAGTCTGCCCATAAATAATACTCCTTAGATACAACAGCGTTCCAGCTAGGTTTACAGCAACTCCAATATAAATAATTTGTTCAGGCAACATAAAAAACTAGATCCCTTCTTTTTTGAGTTCTTCTATGAGCGCACGGGATGAGCGAGAAATTTTGGACGGAAGTTTGATGTTGAGTTTTATTAAGAGATCCCCTCTTTTACTCTTGGAGACAGGAACACCTTTGCCTCGCACACGAAGAATTTCATTTATCGTCACACCTTCTGGAATCATGACTTTGATTTCCCCATCGAGAGTTTGTATTGGATACTCAGTACCCAAAAGTGCATCAGAGAGTTTTAAATTCAAATTCATCACAAGATCATGTCCGTCACGCTTAAAAACAGCATGTGGCGCCACATTTATTTTTATATATAAGTCCCCTGTCGTTCCTTTGGAGACTGCTTCCCCATAACCAGTCATTCGAATCATCTCCCCATCTCGAATACCGACAGGAATCACGATTGAAACTTCTTCTTCAAGGCGGAGTACACTTTTGCCTTTACATGTCTCACAAATTTCTTTTGGCACTTCGCCAGCACCTAGACAAACTTCGCATATTTTATTGCTAGCAATATTTCCAAAAATTGTTCTTTTTGATTCACGGATCTGACCTTGTCCATTGCAGGTTTTGCAAGTTACCATCTCTGATCCAGTTTTTGCACCAGAACCTTTGCAAGTGAGACAATTTGAAGTTTTGGTAATTAAAATTTTTCTATCAGTGCCAAAAATAGAATCAGAAAAAGAAACTTGCACTTCGGTCGAAATATCGCGACCACGTCTCTGTTCACGTCTGCCCCCACCCATTCCACCCCCAAAGAAATCACTAAAAATATCATTCAAGTTGCCGAAATCAAATTCCGCGCCATTGCCATTCTGAAAACCAGAAAAATCGAAGCCTTCGAATCCACCATGCTGACGGCCTTGTTGCATATTTTCAAAGCCAGCTCCAAATTGGTCATATTTTGAACGCTTGCCGTCATCGGAAAGCACTTGATAAGCCTCATTTACTTGTTTAAATTTTGTCTCATTGCCTTCTTTTTTATCAGGATGATATTTGTGCGCCAACTTATAAAAAGCCTTTTTTATTTCATCTTTGGATGCGCCCTTATTCACTCCCAATGTTTCATAATAATCTTTTGACATAGTTTTATACTATCAAAGTATACGGAAAAAATCAAAATTTCTATATCATTGGCTCGGCTTCTCCCGACACTTTCGGTCGGGACTCCGACCCTTCTGGCACCCTAGTTGTGTCATCGGCTTCCTCCTTGTCTTTTTCATTTTTTTCTCTTTCTTTTCTTTTAGTTCTACCTTCGATAATTGCTTTTTCTTCGACACTGCGAATTATCGTCGCTTCTTCTTCGGCAATAAGCTTCGCCGCATCGTCCTTTGGTATGGAATATTTTCTACGGGATGCATCAATAATTTCTTTTCTATATGATGAATGTGTCGCAGGCAGAACTCGCAGAGTCTCCGCCGAAAATGGATCATAAGATTCACCGTCTATGGTCATTTTTACATAAATTTCCCCGACTGCGAGATTTATCATATCTTTCACATCGAAAAGTGGGGCAAATTCTGGTTTCATTTTAACCGCGTCTTCACCTCCAATACGAAAAGTGATGATGCTACCACAATTACCGAGAACTGCTTGATGAACTTTTGGAAGAATCTGTCCCACATATTGATGCGCCATGGTGAGATTGAGTCCATATTTTCTCGCTTCCGACAAAATGTTTTCAAAGGTTTGCGTCACGACGTTTTGAAACTCGTCCACATAAAGATAAAAATCAGTGCGATCTTTTTCTGGAATCCCAGCCCGCTCCATTCCCGCTTGTTTTATTTTTGTTAAAAACATCGAACCGAGGAAAGAAGAATTTTCTTCACCTAGGCGACCTTTTGAAAGATTAATGAAAATTATTTTACCTTCATTCATAAGTTTGCTTATATCTATTTTGTTTTGTTTCTGGCCGAAAATATTTCGTAGCAATGGATCAGAAAGGAATTGTCCAAGTTTATTTACAAGCGGAATGATAGCGTCTGTGTCGAATTTCTCCGACCAGTCGGCGAATTCGATAGCGAAGAATCTCTTTACCATATCGTCTGTAATATATTCCACTACTTTCTGTCTATAATTTCTATCGGTCAACATCGAGATCATTCCACGCATGGTCGCGTGTGGATAGTCGAGTAAAGCAAGACAAGTAAAACGGAAAACGTGTTCTAGACGAGGCGTCCAATTTGCACCGAATTGTTTTTGAAAAACTTCGATAAGCCCTTGCGTCAATTGAAATTTGAACATCGGATCCACATTTGCAAGCGGATTGAAAGAGGCCGGGAAATCCAAATCCGGCGGGTCAATAATACATACATCCTCGATGCGTTCTTTTGGTATATAGTCGAGCATTGCATCGATCACATCTCCGTGCGGATCGATCAAGCATAGACCATGTCCATAGGTGACATCTTGCCGAAGCATGAGCTCTAAAAGTTTGGTCTTACCCACTCCAGATTTACCGATAATGTAGAGGTGACGTCTGCGATCCACGCGCTTGATACCAAAAATAAATTTCTTCTCTTCAAGAGAAGCCACGTAATTCGTCCGTCCAATAAAAGAAACCTCTTCAGGCTTCACTTTGCCAAAAATAGGCAGCTCTGGTGGCGGAGGTCCGTATTTGATTATTTGTACTCGATTCGGCTTGGGCATATGAGGTATTTTAACACAAAATTTAGTAAACTTCCTGCTGATAACATTTCTCACAATACACTATCTCCGGCCGTTCGGGAGCGTAACTTGTCTCAAATTCTACTTCACACTTTCCCTCCCCATGAAAATGATTTTCTTTGTCACACATACAAGACCGGTGCCAGAGTTTCACTCGATAATAAATTCACCACGACAATTCTGGCATATTTTCTTTTCGCTAATTTTACTCATATCTTTTTTGTGGCCTGCCCCGTACGAAGCCCTGCTTTCGTTGTATTTTTATTTTTTTGACTCATTCTAGAATTTTCCGCAAGACATCTTCTGGAACTTCTTTTGGTTTTTTAGGGATAGGATTGGTTTGTTCAGGTGGGGTTGGAATAGTTTTAGGTTCTGGCGCAGAAATTTTTTCTGCTTGCCCTGACTTAGCAGAAATCAAATCTTTTAATTTATGCATATCTTCAATATTTGCCGCACGATCTCTGGAAGGCATAGCAGTTTTTGCTTTCAGAGAGTCAAGCGAAACTGTCGGTGTAACTTTGACTGGGATAAGGACGACTTTTGGAGCTATAGATTGAGTAACTTTTATTTGAGGCTCGGGTTCTTTGATTTTATTCAATACTTCTCTTAAAGCAATATTTTCCTTGACAGGCGCTCCAACTGTATTTTTTTTAACCATACTATTTGAAATTGGTTGACTAAAAACTTTTTTAATCGCTCCTAAAATTCCTGGCTTGCTAGTAAGAGTTGAGGATCTGTTCGCGGGAAACGGGGATTTTGGAACAAAAGAAGGATATTTGTCTAAGTGATGATCTACCCTTTGAGGATATCGATCTTTTTCATTTAGGTTTTTATCTTTCCTTTCAAATTCTATCCCCAAATCAGCCAATGGTTTAAAGAAAGTAGTCTCATCGTGCTTTATCTGATTCTCTGAACCCTTCTCTACCTTCACTTCACCGGATTTTATTTTTGTTATACAATCTTTGCAATAAACGGGACGTCCAGGCTCTGGCTTGAAAGGCACGGTTGTTTCTTTTTTGCAAAGCGAGCAAATAACTGGAAATTTTTCCAAATTTCCGTTGCTGTGTTCACTGTCATTGCCAAGAGACATTCCACTCCAATTATTAATTTCCCTTTCCACATCTTCTTTACTACGACAATATAACGCACGCGAAGACTTGATGACTTCTTCTTCAATCTTTTTATCACCAGACTTGACCATCGGTGATAAAGTTTTTGCCGAAAAAGGACGAGAGGTCACCCCATCGATCATTAATTTCAAATAAACTTTATAGTTCGGCAAATTTACAATATCTTGAGGAGTGAATTCCGGATCAAATTCTGACTCAAGAAATTCTGCGTCATCAGATCCAACACGAAATACTATCATCGTACCGACGTTGCCGAAAACTGCATCTCGCACCGCCGAACTTTTATCCACCACGAGCTGGGCCGTATATTGGTGTGCCACCGTCAAGTTCAACCTATATTTTCGAGCTTCCGAAAGAATTCCCGCGAAAGCGTCCGTCACGAAATTTTGAAATTCGTCGACATAAAGATAAAAGTCTTTACGAGATTCTTCGGGAATACGTACGCGCTCCATAGCAGCGAGCTGGATCTTTGTAATGATCATTCCACCTAAGAGTGACGAATTGTCTTCTCCTATACGCCCCTTAGACACATTGACCAAAAAAATCTTGCCATCATTCATCATGTCAAAGATATTGATCGTGCTCTTAGACTGACCGACGACATTGCGGATTATAGAAGTAGAAAGAAACTGCCCGACCTTGTTCTGAATCGGCGCGATAGCTTCATTTCGAAATTTATCTTGCCATGCTTCATATTCATGTACCCAAAAAGCTTTAATAACAGGATCTTTTAAATTAGAAATTATTTTCTGACGATAATCTTTGTCCACCAACATTCGCGGAATTCCGAGGAGCGTCGTACCTGGCGTATCGAGTAGAGCCAAAATTGTATTATTTAAAATATATTCCATTCGGGCACTCCAAGCATTTGCCCAAATTTTCGTAAATATTCCCATGAGGCCGGACGCCACAAGGTGTTTGTATTGTGGATCGATGAGCTCTAGCACATTAAAACCGATATGATGGTCCGCATCGGCGGGATTGAAATAAACTACATCTTTAATACGATGCGGAGGAATAGAAGATAGAACTGATTCGACATTTTCTCCGTGTGGATCAACCATACACACTCCATCACCATTTTTGATATTCTGAATGATCATGTTGAACATGAGCGCAGATTTACCAGTACCGGATTTTCCGAGAATATAAACATGCTGACGCCTATCTTTGCGCTTGATACCAAAAAGCTGATTCTTGTCTCGATAAGTGGTCAATCCAAGATATGTCAAATCTTTATTGAATGGTATTTCTGGAAAATCCATATAATTCTATTTTACAATAAAATATCTAAAACTAAAAGCCTCCAAGTAGGAGGCTTTTAAAAAAATTACGATTTCGGTGCTTCGCCTTCTTTAGGCTTATCACCTTCCTTAAACTCCGCATCCCGAGTAGGTCCTGAGTCTGCCGAAGGATTTACTTCCGCCGGCTGTTCTTCGGGAGCTTTTGAGGATTCTGGATTCGCTCCGGCTTGCCCCGCCCCGGCGGTGGCTTTCGCTATCGCTTCCCCTATTTTCGACATTTCAGCAGACAGTTCTTCGGTCGCTTTTTTGATTGCTTCTGCATCCGTGCCGTCTTTTACGCCTCGTAGTGCAGTGATCTTGGTATTCACTCCATCTTTCAACGTCGCATCTATTTTTGCTTCATTATCTTTCAAGGCTTTTTCGGCAGTATAAATAATCATTTCTGCTGTATTTTTCACATCGACAACATCTTTTTTCTTTTTATCTTCTTCGGCATGCAACTCCGCATCTTTTTGCATCTTTTTAATTTCTTCATCTTTTAGTCCCGAGCTAGCTTCTATTTTGATCGATTGAGTTTTGCCGGAAGCTTTGTCTTTTGCTGTCACATTCAAAATTCCATTTGCATCCACATCGAAAGACACTTCAACCTGAGGCATACCTCTAGGCGCTGGTGGAACTCCATCTAAAATAAATCTTCCAAGAGATCTATTATCGGAAGCCATCGGGCGTTCACCTTGCACAATATGAATTTCCACTGATGTTTGATTGTCCGCCGCCGTAGAAAATACTTGCGACTTACTCGAAGGAATAGTCGTGTTTCTTTCAACCAACTTTGTAGCCACACCACCGAGAGTCTCAATACCTAGTGATAGAGGAATGACGTCGAGAAGAAGCACATCACGCACATCTCCGGCGAGCACGCCAGCCTGCACCGCCGCACCGAGTGCTACCACTTCGTCTGGATTGATAGACATGTTTGGCTCTTTACCAAAAAGATTTTTCACTGCCGCCACGATCGCCGGCATACGAGTCTGTCCACCCACCATGATGATCTCATTTATTTCTTCCATTTTGAAAGGCGAAGCTGCGAGCGCTCGCTTCGTAATCTCGATCGAACGATCAATCAAATCTTTGGTCAACGATTCGAGAGTTGCTCGAGACATTTTCATGAGCAGATGCTTTGGGCCTCCTGCATCGGAAGTGATAAACGGAATATTTATTTCTGTTTCCATAGTCGTCGAAAGCTCGTGCTTTGCTTTTTCCGCCGCCTCGCGAAGTCTCTGATGCGCGAGTGGATCTTTAGTCACATCAATACCGGATTCTTTTTTATACTCTTCTGCAATCCACTTTACTATTTTTCGATCAATGTCACCTCCACCCATGTGACTATCTCCGTCGATAGACTTCACTTCAATAACATCTCCTCCGATTTCAAGGACCGATACATCGAAAGTACCTCCGCCGAAGTCATAGACCACGATCTTTTCATTTTTCTTTTTATCAAATCCGTAGGCAAGCGCAGCCGCGGTCGGCTCATTGATGATGCGTTTTACATCGAGCCCTGCAATAGCTCCCGCATCTTTGGTCGCTTTTCTTTGCGCATCATTAAAATACGCAGGCACAGTGATCACTGCTTCGGTAATTTTCTCTCCGAGTTTTGCTTCCACATCTGTCTTTATCTTTTGTAAAATCATTGCAGAAATTTCTTCTGGTCGATAAAATTTGTCTAACATTTTTACTTTTACTCCTCCACCATCACCCGCTTCAATCTTGAACGGCGCGGTGCCAAGATCTTTTTGTACTTCCGGATCGTCAAAACGATGTCCCATGAAGCGTTTAATTTCGGCAATTGTGTTTTCTGGATTTGTAATAGCTTGTCTCCTCGCTAAAAGCCCGACGATACGATCGCCATTTTTCGCAGTCGCGACCACCGAAGGTGTCGTGCGATTGCCTTCAATATTTTCAATAATCTTCGGCGCTCCTCCCTCGATCACCGATACTGCTGAATTCGTTGTACCCAAATCTATACCTATTATTTTTGCCATAACATTTTTTCGTTAAATTTATAATTTTAATAATCTATTTTTGAATTATATACCCCTCGTTTATTTTTAGCAAGTTTTTCGTGGTCGCTAAATACTTGTCAAAAGACAGTATATAAGATAATATATAGGTATGTCAAGTAAAAAAGACTACTCGAACAAAATATTAAGAATTTTAGGTGAAAAAACAGCTGTTTCTCTGCCGGAAATTAGAGACAGCGCCTTAGGCGCCCAGACAGCGCCTAAGGCGCTGTCTGGGGAGAATTACGCCATCACCCGCTCTTTAAAAGGACTTAAGGATGCTGGGCTGATAGAAGAGATCTCCTCTCCACAAAATGAATATGCTCGTTTGACAAAATTGGGAAGAAAAAAAATGAATAGTCTAAAATTAGACAGTGACACGACTCTGGTAAACACCACATGGGATGGATTTTGGAGAATTATTTTACTAGATCTGCCGGAAGAAAGAAAAAGCGAACGTGAAAGTTTGCGTTATCTTTTAAAAAAAGCAAGTTTCGTCTGCCTTAAAAATTCCGCCTGGATTTCCCCATTTCCATTCGAACATTTATTTACGAATATAAAAAAAGATTTAAATCTCACGACTGAAATGATGATAATAGTCACTGAGCTCGTAGACGAAGAAACCAAAAAATTCCTCTTCGAAACTTTTGGGAAATAAGGAAGTTTTAAAAACAATTTTTTGAAGGGGTTTCGAGGCTGGCGAGCCGAGAACTTCAGGATTTTTTAAGCTTCAAAAAATTCGTACCGGAAAAAAGTTCGTTTTTAAAACTTCCTTATTAGACTTCCTGGCTAATTATAGAATATTAGAATAATTTATTGCTGATTTTCTTTATACTCATGAACATTTACTCTCGCTGGACGCATGACGCGATCACCTAATTTGTAACCTTTTTGAATTACCACGGAGACTTTGTGATCCAGCTCTTTTTTATCAGTCTGGACCATCTCTATCGGCTGATGAATATTTGGATCAAAAGTTTCTCCGACTTCACCTACACCTTTCACTCCATATTCTTCAAAAACAGTATTCATCTGTCCGTAAATGTATTCCACCCCGCGTCTCCAGTTTTCATCTACTTTCTCCCAAACATCTTTGTTAGCAAAAGCCATATTAAAACTATCAATCACACCCAAAAAGCGAGTTAGAATTCGCTCACGCATGGATTCTGAAAACATCGCCTTGCGATCATCTTCATTTTTACGATAATTAGCAAACTCTGCCCGTTCTTTTTGCCAGCCAGTCAAATATTCTTCTTTTTGAACTTTAGCCTCCTTTAAATCAGCCCTAAATTTCTTCAAAGTTTTTTTTAAATCTTCCTCCCCGTCTTCGTTGAATTCGAATTCTAAAATTTCAGAATCGACTGATTCAGCAGAATCACCCCGAGCAACCTCGAAGGGTTTATTTTTTTCCTCTTCATCACTCATAGTTTTATTTTAACACAAATTTTATCTCTTAGACCACTGAGGAGCTTTGCGAGCTTTCTTGAGTCCGAATTTGCGACGTTCTTTGGCTCTTGGATCACGTTTAAGGAAACCTAGAGTTTTCAAATTTCCACGAAGTTCTGGATCAAATATGATAAGAGCACGAGAGAGACCATGTCGTATTGCTTCAGATTGAGAATGAACCCCCCCACCAGATACATGAACTTCTACATTCCATTTCAAAGCTATTTTACCTTCTCCGGTCTTTTGCCCTTTTACCATCGGATCTAAAATCAAACGTCGCTCCCCTTCTGTTTTAAAATATTCTTTTGCATCTACGCCATTTACCACAAAGCTTACCTTTGTAGACTCTGTGATACGCACTCGAGCAGTCGAGGTCTTTCTTCTGCCTACTGCTTCGATATATTTATCTTTTATTGTTTCTTTATCCATATTAGTCTTGTACTGTTAAATTTTTCATCATCTTTCTTCGTAATTTATTGTCAGGTAACATTTTATAAATGGCAAGACTTATCAATTCTTTGAAACCTTTTTTCTCAGCCGTTTCTGTACCGCTTATTATACGAAGTCCGCCTGGAATACCTGAATACCTCGTATGATAAATATTTTCCAATTTCTTTACAGTAATCCGAAGTTTCGCTGCATTAATGACTTTCACAGGTAAACCAGAATATTTATTTCTCTCAAATGTTGCCTTGGTCTTACCCATCAAGGACATGGCAACTTCGGAAGCTACTCTACCTAGGGTTCGTCCACTTGCGTCTATTGTTTTTATTTCTTTTTTCATTGTGTTTTTTATACAAATTCTATAATCGCCATTTTAGCACCATCAGACTTTCTCGCGCCCAATTTTAATACTCTAGTATATCCTCCTTTTCTATCTGTATATTTTGGTGCAATTACTTCAAAAAGTTTCTTGACCTCTGGACGTCTATTTGAGAGCTTGGAAATTATAAGTCGACGAGTAGCCATATCTCCTTTCTTTGCGCCAGTTACAAGCTTTTCAATAAAAGGTCGTAATTCTTTTGCTTTTGGTTCAGTCGTTCTTATTTTTCCACGCACAATCAAATTGAGCGCTAAAGAATTTATCAAAGCAACTCTCACCTTTCTAACTCTACCGAATTTTCTTTTGTTATTGCCGTGTCGCATATTATTCTTTTAAATTCAAACCAAATTTATTAAGCACCTTTTTAATTTCAGAAATTCCTTTTTCACCAATACCTTCGATTTCTAGTAAGTCTTCTCTTTTCTTACGAGCGAGTCCCCCCAAGGTACGAATATTTGCGCCGGTTAGAGCATTTAGTGTCCGAGTAG
The DNA here is from genome assembly GCA_009695015.1 of Candidatus Nomurabacteria bacterium. Taxonomy (GTDB): domain Bacteria; phylum Patescibacteriota; class Minisyncoccia; order Phycocordibacterales; family UBA9973; genus UBA9973. The sequence goes on from SIBT01000012.1 coordinate 10,252, forward strand.
AAAGATCTAAGCTGTCAGTTCTAGTCTTTAAGACATCAGAAAAATCTGGACCTTTTTTATCTTCCCCATCTTCTTCTTTTTCTTTGCCGATGCCCTTAGTCGAGACTTCGACATCTTCAACCATCGGAGCTGGATCTTTAAAATCAATAATAGCCTTTAATTGATTGATCATAATTTCGATAGACAACGAGAGCGCTTCGCGCGCAGACAATGTACCATCTGTTTCAATTGAAATTCTCAAGCGATTATAGTTGGTCTTGTCACCAACACGCATATTTTCAACTTCATAAGAAACTCGACGGACAGGAGTAAAAATAGCGTCAACAGCAATGGTGCCGACATCGACTTTTTCTTTCTGAAAAACTTCTTTAGGAATAAATCCTAACCCTTTTTCGATTCGCATTTCAATATTTAAATTAACTTTACCAGTAACTTCCACAATGTGTAGTTCCGGATTTAGAATCTCTACTTGGCCAACTGTTTTTATGTCTGCCGCTGTCACTGCCTTTGGACCTTTTATAGAGAGAGTCACAACTTGTGATTCGTCCGAGATCATTTTAAAACGAGTCTTTTTTAAATTTAGAATCATGACAATTACATCTTCTTTGATTCCATCAAGTGTTTGAAACTCATGATTTACACCATCAATTTTGATAGATGTAACACTAGCTCCTGGTAATGAAGAAAGGATAATTCTCCTTAAACTATTTCCAAGGGTATGACCATATCCAGGATATAGACCATCTATTTCAAACACTCCCTTATTCCCCTCTTCGGTGACGATACGAGGCTTGGAAGGCATAACAATTTTATATTCAGACATAAATATTTTTTATAAAAAATTAATAAAATTTAACGACTATAAAATTCAAGCACCGCATTTAAATCTATAAAACTCTCCGTATTTTTTGGTTTATCTAAAATTTTCCCCTCCATGCTATTTATATCAAAACTTACCCAGACTGGAGGATTATAATCTTTTATTTTTTCAGCTATATTAATAAAAATTTTATTCGCCTTTGATCCCGCACGGATTTTTATAATGTCTCCAGATTTTAATTCATATGAAGGAATAGTAATTTTTTGATCATTAACAATAAAATGTCCGTGAGAAACCATCTGCCTGGTGGCACGACGACTCGCTCCGAGACCCATTCGGTAAACTGCGTTATCAAGACGAAATTCAAGTCCTTCATAGAGCTTTTCTGAAGTGGAAGCGCCTTTGAAAAGAATTGCCTTTTTAACATAATTTGAAAGTTGACGTTCAGTTATGCCGTACGAGAAGCGTATTTTTTGTTTTTCAATGAGCTGTGCTCCATATTCTGAAGGAGCCTTTGGACGACGAGCACCGAGTAAGCCACCCTTCGAAGATGCAACTCGAAACTTTGGTGTTTGACATTTGTCATATACCCCGGGACCCAGTCTTCTGCAAATTTTAAATTTTGGTTTACTTATCATAAATTTGTAAAATTATACTCTTCGAGGCTTTTTAGCCTTGGGTCCATTGTGTGGAACTGGGGTCGCATCGCTAATCGAAGTGATTTCGATCCCATGAGCCATAAATGCTCTGATTGCGGGTTCACGACCAGATCCCACCCCTAAGACCACAACATTCGCATCTTTGAGTCCCAGGATTGCCGCTTTACTACCAATAATGTCACCCACCTTGGAAGCAGCGAACGGAGTTCCTTTTTTTGCCCCCCTAAATCCTAAACTGCCCGCGCTAGACCAAAACAATGTATTACCCGACTTATCTGCTAAAAGCACTTTAGTATTATTAAAAGTAGCGTCGATAGAAAGAATACCAGAAATTACTTTCTTTTTTGGTGTCTTTGGGGCAGCTTTCTTACTTTCCTCTATTTTCACTTCTCCTTCAGACTTTACTTCTTCAATTGTGGTTTGATTCTTTGTCATTTTTAAGTTTTAGTTTCTTTTCTCTTACCTGATGCCATTGTTTTTCTAACATTACCTCTGACAGTTCGAGAATTAGTTTTTGTTCTTTGTCCACGAACTGGTAATCTTTTAATATGACGAATCCCTCGATAACTTTTAATATCCTTCAGTCTCTTAATATTGGATGATATTTCTCTTTTTAAATTTCCTTCGATTAAAATTATTTCGATTACAGCACGAATTTTATTTTCCTCATCTAAAGTTAAATCTTTGGCACGTTTACCATGATCAATATTCGACTGATCTAAAATTTTACGAGCTTTTGAGACACCAATACCGTAAAGGCAAGTCAAGCCAATCTCAAGTCTTTTTTCGTTTGGTACTGTAATGCCTAAAATTCTCATTATTGTTTTTGTTTATGTTTAGGATTAGAGCAAGTTATTCGTAAATGCCTTTGGCGTCTAACCATTTTACAATTATCACAGATTTTTTTTACGGCTGACTTAATTTTCATACAAAAAACAAAAAACAAGGAAAAAACCCTTATTTTTCAATATAATTACTTTTTAAAAGCCTTAAACAAACTATAAATTATATGATACATTATTTTTAAAAATAATACAACCTCATTACAACCTTTTTATTATTCTTCCTTTCCCCCCATAAGGATCAAGAACAATTTCGACTGAATCTCCAATTAAAACTTTGATACGATGCATACGCATTTTCCCTGAAAGATATGCCAGAATTTCTTTCTTATCTTCTTGTTCTCCACTTTTTTCTTCTTTCTTGTCTTCTATCTTTACTCTAAATAAAGTAGAGGGCAACGCTTCAGTAACAATTCCCTTTGCAATCAACAATTTTTCATTTTTTAAGTCACTCATGTATAGAATATAACTATAGTAAAATTAAATAAGAACGTCAAGTAATGAAAAAATTATACATCATTTGGGATAATTCACAATCACTTTTATATTTTTTGTTTTGTTAGGCAAAGTCATTTTCCAAAAAGGACTGATCACTAAATCAGCAGAATCTATATTTGGATATTGTAACAATACTTGATTAAAATCTTTCTTTGATTTACTCAAGAGATCAGTGACGAGTTTATTTTCATCTAACTTCCAAACAATTTTTGTTGTACCTTTTAAATTAAAATTTATATTTTTTACGCCTGAAAGATTATTTGTAAATGAAATATAATCTTTATTAGCAGGAGAAGTAAGGACTGCCTGCGCAGGCACGGAAAAAACCAAATCTCGAATATTTGGTATAAATACATCACTGCCATCATATTCTTTAACACTATTTTCCACAATTTTTTGCGTCAGCTTCTTTTCATTAAAAAGAAATCCATACAATGTGCCTTTCATATTTATAGGCAACATATTATCTTTGGAAAAACTAACATCAATATTAGTGTCATTTATATTCATATAAACTGCATCTTTAAATAAAATAAATCCATTAGGAATCTGGTCCGTTGCTTTTTTTAATAATTTCCCTTGTAGGGTTGTCTTTAAATCATTAAGGGCTATAGACTTTTCGGCATCAGAAATAATCGATGCCTTACCTTTGAATCCACCAGTGATTTCCTCTTTAGATCTAGCGTAAAATTTAGCATATTTAGGTGTCCCTTTGAAACCAAAAATCGTAAAATCAAGCGGGGCACTATTATATTCATTGCCCGCCTCTAATCCATAAATATCTACTTCGATAAACCCCGGAGTTGTATCATTCATACCCGGCAAAACTATCTGTTTTTTAGTTTTATAAATTTTACCATTTGAGCCTTCTAGTCGAGTACCTATATCAAGCCGTTGAGAAGTAGAACTAAAAGCATTGTAAATTAAGACAGTACCCTCGGCCCTTTCTGAAACTTCCTTCTCTTCGGTGGTTTTTACTATTTTATTTTCTTCTCCAGAAATAACTATTAAATCAAACGAGAACTCTTCTATACCTCCACTTAGAGTTGCAAATAAATTTTCATTCAAAACTACATTTTGCATTTTAGGATTTATGGTAACTACCACTCTTGAAAAAAGAGACGAAATACTATAAAGAAAAAAAATAAGAGAAATAATGGCCACAAACCAAAGTTTATATCGAGTCTGAGGCGCCTTGGGCCCTGTCTCGATAGAACCTAGAACACTATGTGGCACTACTCTCATCTCTCGATTTACATGTTTTACTTTTATTATATCTTGCAGTAAATTCCTCGGCATAATTATATTTTACCCTGTAACCTATTAATATAGACAGAATTAAGAATTAGAAATGGATCACGAACAATATTATCCTCAAATAATGCCATACCATGGAAAACTTCCGCGCCTAAAAAAATAATTTTAAATTTTGATTCGGTTAAAGTATATTGATTGAATTGTTCAGTTTTAATGGTTTCTGAAAAAAAATTGGCCATTTCCTTATCTACGGTTAAATAAATAGTCGCAGGGATAGAAATATCATT
>SIBT01000013.1 GCA_009695015.1 Candidatus Nomurabacteria bacterium
AATGATGGGCATTTAATAAAAGATGGTCGGATAGAGATTACTGCAAGAGATTTACTCAATTCAAAATGATTTTATGAAAATCCTTCTAGCTTCAAATGGAAAGTTTTTAATAGAAGACGGGTATAAACTTTTGGGTATACCAAAGGAAGAAATCCGCATAGGATGGGTTATAACTGCTTCAAAAGGAGTAGAGAAGCTGGATTATTTAGAAAGGCACAAGAAAGCAATGCAAGATGAGGGCTATAATTTTGAAGAGTTTGATATTGAAGGAAAAACTGAAGAAGAAATCCTCAATTTCTTTGCCGATAAGAATGTCGTCCACATTGAAGGTGGAAACACTTTTTACTTGCTTAAAGTTATTAAAGAAATTGGATTTGAAAAGACACTCAAAAAGCTACTAGAAAAAGGTCTGGCTTATGTGGGCAGTAGTGCAGGAGCTTATATTATGTGTCCAACGATAGAAGTATCTAAGTTTGGTCGTAATGTTCATAGAAGTTTTGGTCTTACCGACCTCACAGCTCTGAATTATGTTCCATTTAGTTTGAAAGTTCATTATACAGACGATATGGAAGGAGATGTGAGGGAGATGATAAAACACTTAAAATATCCATTAAGAATACTACGAGATGGACAAGGGATATTTGTTGAAAATGATAAATATGTTTTTAAGGGTGAGGGGAAAGAAGTTAAGCTGTGAGAGTTTTTTGTCTCCAAACAATAGTGAGTAGCACGGTAGGGTAAGTTTATGCTATGCTACGCATTAGAGTATTTCCTTAAATCTGGTATGTAAATATACTCGTTTTGCCCTTCAAAAATGGTTCTAACATCATTCACGATGCGGAGCCAGTTAGGGTTATCTGCTAATTTTAATACTAAATTAAATGGAGAAGCTATTGCAAAATCTAGCTTTTTTCCGTTTACAGTTGGGTTCTGAAGTATGTAATTCAAAAATGCTCTTTTTCTAGAAGGTTCAGAACTATTATCAAAAATTGTTTTTGCTCTGCGTGCTACAGAAAGCACTGTGGCAACAGTAGTTTGGTAATCATAATCTGCTTTTGAGTGTTCAGACATTTCAATTTCAAGCACTTGTATTTGGTCTTGATACTCTTGATGCTTTTTGTCATAGATGTCCTTAGTAATCCACCAAGCACCCCACGGCTCAACTTCTTCTTTTCTTTCAATTTTTACTTCTTCGTCAGATATTTTCTCGTATACAGGCGAAAAAGTATAATTTCCGTAAATGTTTTTTATTTTTCTATTATTATCCTCAAACTCTTTTATTACTTCTTCGTGTCCGCTTGCTTTCACTTGTTTTGCTATATCAAATAATCCACTAGCAAGACCATCAAGGGGATTAGAAGATAGTATACGACCATTCAAATGGTCCTGAACTTCTTTTACCGCACTAGCTATGTGTTCATATTGATTTTTGTATACCGCAATTGTTCTAAGTGCTGATTGTTGTTTTTCAGCCAAATCTTTAGCTGTCTTTTGAGATTTTTCAAACATTGGCTGATGTTTTCGTATAACTTCTTCAGCAATTTTGGTCATTCGCTCGGCTGATTTTCTAAGCTCTTTCATCGCATCTGAGTTCATTATTTCATATGTCTTTCGTGCCATTTCTCGTTGTCTTTCTAACGCTTCCACAAAGGGTTTTGTTTGGATAGTTTCTTGGAGTGTTTTTACATATTCAGCTAAACCACGAAAAAAGTCCCAATTATTCTGTTGGTCTATAAAGCTAGCATATTGTTTCTCTATAATTTTCAGTGTTTTCTCATTCTGCTCATTGCGTTCCATTACTTTACCTTACTCTACTTTACACCGCTTTTCAATACTGATAAAATATGGAGTATGAAACCAATTCTTACTACTGGATATGTGAACCCAGACCTTGATGCAGTTGCAGGGGCAATTGCATATTGTGAGTTTCTGCAAAAAATTGGTAAGAATGCCGAAGTTGGCTTTATCGGAGAAATACACGATGAAGCTAAGTATGTTTTGGACCACTATAATCTTACATACCCTAAAGTAATACCTAATGCAGATGATTTTGACCAAGTGGTCTTAGTTGATGCAAGCGACCTTATCGGGGTTGAGGGTAAAATTGCCCCTGAAAAAGTAATTGAAATTATTGACCATAGAAAGGTCCACGAGGCAGACAAGTTCCCAAATGCAAAAGTTCAGATAGAGCTTGTGGGGTCAGCTTCAACTCTTGTTGCGGAAAAGTTTATTCAAAATAATATAGACATTTCTAAGGGCTCAGCTATTCTGCTTTGTGGAGCTATTATATCTAATACTCTTAATTTCAAAGGAGGAGTTACTACAGAGCGTGATAAAAAAGCAGTAGAATATCTAAATAAAATAGCATTACTACCTAACAACTTTTGGAAAGAGCTTTTTGAAGCAAAATCGGACCTGTCAGGCGATAAGTTGCAAGAGAGAATTAGAGGCGACTTCGCTTGGTTTGTAATGGGAAATAAAAAACTTGGGATAGCTCAAATTGAGATAATAGGAGCAGACAAACTTATCAAGGAGAGAGTTGCTGACATTGTAGAAACCCTAGAGAATATAAAATCTGAAATGAAATTAGATTACATATTCCAAAATACCATTGAGTTAGAGCAATGCAAAAACCTTTTTATTGCTAAAGACCCTCAAACACAAGCGATTTTGGAAAAGGTATTAGGCGTTAAGTTCAGTGAGTTTGTGGCTGAAAGACCCAATCTTATAATGCGTAAACAAATTGTGCCTCTTATAAAACAAGAAATAGAAAAATAATATGAAAATACTACTAGCATCAAACGGAGGTTTTTTAATAAAAGATGGATACAAAGCCCTAGATATTCCGAGAGAGAAAGTTCGGATTGGCTGGGTCATTACCGCTTCAAAAGCTGTAGAAAAATTGGACTATTTGGAAAGGCACAAGAAGGCAATGACAGAAGAAGGGTATTATTTTGAAGAGTTTGATATTGAAGGGAAAAGCGAGAACGAAATCCTTAATTTCTTTGCCGATAAGAATGTCGTTCATATTGAAGGTGGTAATACCTTTTATCTACTCAAAGTAATAAAAGAAATTGGTTTTGATAAAACACTAAAAAAGCTCTTTGAAAAAGGTCTGGCTTATGTCGGTAGTAGTGCAGGAGCTTATATTATGTGCCCTACTATTGAAGTATCTAAGTTGGGTCGTAATGCTGATAGACATTTTGGTCTTACGGACCTAACTGCTCTCAATTATGTTCCATTTTCTTTGAAGGTTCATTATACCGATGATATGGAAATGAGCGTGAGAGAAATAATAAAGACCCTAAAATACCCACTAAGGATACTGCGAGATGGGCAAGGTATTCTTGCTGAGGATAATAATTATATTTTTATGGGTAATGGTGAAGAAGTAAAGTTGTAATTAGTTCTGAAGTGATAGGTTTGGGAAAAGAGATAAGATGTTGCTAAATCGCAGTTCTTGCTTTATGCTATACCAATTGGTGGTTCTGAACTCGTCCACGAGTTGGAGCCAATAAAAAACATCAATGAAAGTTGGTGTTTTTTATATACCCTTCGTGGACGGTAGAACCAAAGTATGTTAAAATTTATTTAATAATTTTGTATTTATGAAAAATTTTGAAGAATCGATAAAAGCTGCAAAAGACCAATTAACACTACATCACTACGATAGTAAACCAGAATTGGTTTATGCTTTGTCTGGGTTTGCAAAAAATCCAGCATATCGGGCCAAAATAGTTGATTATATTAAAACGGGATTTGATCAGTTGAGAGAAGAAACAAAGAAAAGGGCAGAAAAAAATAAATACGATCATCTTATTAACCAAATCATGTTTGGTGCTCTTGGTCGTTTAGCCGCTATGATTGGAGAAAATAGTTTATCCCCGCTGATTTATAAAGAATTTATTTTTGCAGGAGATAATGATCAGTTTTTTGAACTTAATGTAGAGACTGGAACTTTGGCCATCGCTTTAAGTATTCTTGGTTATACTGGGGATTTGACGGAATTCAAAAAGGTTTTAGATCACTGGGAATCAGTTTATGAAGATAGACAAAAATTCGTGACTGAAATGTATTATGCTCTCTGGATACTTAAGCAAGACAAAAGTGGCCCTATGGTATATTTGAAAGACTCAAAACATAAGACCAATTTATCATATGTTGCTGCGGCATTGGCAGATCTAGATGTTAAAAGTGCCCTAGCAGTTCTTAATGAAAAAATTATCCAAATCAAAAACCCGGTGACGAAGGAAGTATTTTTAGAAGCAGTAACGCGTTTGGGAAATCAAAAAATTAATCCTATTGCTGATGAACGAATGATTTGGATGTTTGGGAAACTTTCCTCTACCGAAATTGCTCTAGGTAACGAGAGCGATAATGAATTTATCAGGCGGGCAATGGAAAAAACCAAAAACATGGAACTGGGCATAGTCTATGAAGTAGACGATTCAAGCAAAGAAGATCTATAAATTTATCGCCTTAGATCAGGAATATAAACATATTCTTGGATATCTTCCTCAATGAAAACAACGTTGCTTTCGGTATTGTATATTTCGTGACAAATGATACGTTTTAATATAATATGTAATAATTATGAAAAATACTAATATCTATTTTGTTGTCATAGTTGTCTTAGTTATCGCTCTACTTTTCGTGTGGGTAAATGCATCTAAGAATAAAATAGAGGAAAAGAAAAAAAATCTCACTAGCCGAGAAGTTGCTCTCACTTGCACCACCGATATGGCTACGGAATACCATATACATCCACAACTTATAATATTAGTTAATGGCGAAGAAGTACAAATACCTCAAAGTTTAGGAGTAAGGCCAACTTGTATGACCTCTATTCATACACATAATGAAAAGAATGTGCTCCATGTCGAAGCTCCTATTCAAAAGGATTTTACTCTTGGAGATTTCTTTGCGGTATGGGAAAAGGATTTTTCTAATTTAAAATTGTTAGACAATATAGTAACCGATAAATCGGAAATCGTTGTGATGGTCAATGGAGAACATGTAGATACTTACGAAAATACTATCTTGAGAGATAAAGATAAAATTGTTATTGAATATAAACAAAAATAATTACAAATTTATTTAAATAGCTCAAGAAATTTTACTGGATCAATCGCAATGTTGTTGATGCGCACACCTAGATGCAGATGGGCGCCTAGGGTATATCCAGTCTGTCCGCTTAGCCCGATAATTTGACCTAGTTTCACCACGTCCCCGACTTTCACTTTAATTTTAGATAGATGTAAATAAAAACTCATCACACCTTGACCATGATCGATAACAATTGTTTTACCATGATTGCGCAAGGTCGTAGTTATACGTACGACGCCACGATTGATCGCCATAATCTCTGTGCCCTCAGATGCGCGATAATCTACACCCTTGTGCGGAATAGAATATTCTCCAGTTTTTCGGGAATAACCATAATCGCTCGTGACAGATATTTGCTTCAAGGGCGGAATGAATTTCTCTGTCCAAAGGGATTTCACATTCGTGCGAATGTCGGCTAGTTTCTTGTTGTCTTCATTTAAGGTGGAGACTAACTTGTCTTGGCTCGCCTTAGTGTTGCCACCGAGCTTTTCTGGGATTCCTAGTGGAGCTTCTATTTTTTCTCTTTTATCGACACTGACGCTCTTTTTTATAATGTCTCCATTAGAAAATTCCGCTCGTAATTCGTAGCTTCCTGTTTTTTTATTCAAATCGATTCCGACCAAGGCTGTGGGTTTACCTTGATACATGAAAACTCCGATCCTCTTTTCATCGAAAGTAAGTTTCTTGATTGATGAGATTCCCGTTTAGATCTCTATTTGAACCATAAAAGGATCTCCTTGTATAATAGTTGCGGGAAACAATGTTAAAGATACAATTTGGCTTTCTGCAGATGCAGTTGTTATTCCAAAAAGTATAATAATAACAAATAAAAAAATGAATGTAATTATTTTCCGCATAACTTCCTTTAATATTACCTTTATTCTAGAAAATTTCCAATCTACTATTAGTTTCTGCGCATTTTTGATATAATTAAACATATGATGGATAAATTAAAATTTGCATTGTTTTCAATTATTACTTTAACACTCCTCGGGCTTTTTGGATATTGGTCTGTCATTACTTTACAGTCTGGCACTGAACATAAAACAAGCGAAAAAATATCCCAGTTACAAAATGAAAATAAAGACTTAAAAAAAGAAGTAGAAAAACAAAAAAATGAATTGAGCGCTTTGCGGTCTAAATTGGAAGAATTCGAAAAGCCTGCGCCGATTATCGAGGAAGAACCAGAAGTAATTGTGTACAAACATCAAGATCTCATAAATGAATTACAAAAACTCACAGATATTAATGTGCTACTAAAGGAAAAATCTAATGGGTTAAGAGTAGGCACAGTGCAACGATTTTTAAATATTTATAATAAGACTTCAAATAAAGTGGACAATGACTATGGCGAGAACACCAGGACGGCGGTAATGGCTTTTCAAAAAGATCAAGGTATGAAGGCTGACGGAGAAACAGGTCCTAGCACGTTCAAAAAAATGATCGAGTGGCTCAAAAAGCAGGGATAGTCTTGCTTGACAAAAAGTTATTTCATGATAATGTTTCAAGGAGCAAGTTCTTTTACGACAAAATTAAGCATAATCTCAAGTCGGTGGTGACGGTGGCTTCAGATTAAGTCGAAACGGTTTTCATCCAAAAACTCATTCCGGATGGAGATTAAGTAAGAAAGGAAAAGGTGAATGAATGGCCATAATTGCGCTGGCCACGCGTTGAGTGAAGAGGGTGGTTGTTCAATAAGAACAGCCGCCCTTTTTAGTTATATTTTTATAATTGCGTAAAATACAAATATGTGTTAATATTAATTCGGACTAGTTTTGCTCTTTGAATTAAAGAATTAAAACTTGTGCTGACGCTCGATCTCGCAAGAGAAAGTGTCGTGACTCATGCCCACAACAATACAAGGCTGTGAGTTGCATGCAGAAAATTCAAAAAAAACAAAAGCATATGAATATTACTCATGTTCCCTTGATTAGCTCGGGAGTGGCAGGCCCTCTCGGCGTCCTACACCTGCCTCGTCTCTGGCTCAAACTTTCTCTAGAATCGGTGGACAGACTCGCATTCGGATATCCCGGAGCTGGCACAGGATATGATCAAATGGTTATCGATGGCCTGGGTCTTGACCGCAATGCTGTCATCGGCTTCATCAAGGATAAAAAGCCCACCTACCCGGAGTTCGAAAAATGGATAGTTCTTCAGCCTGGCGTCAAATTGGACGAGTTGAGCGTGGACGGTCTGAATTCAGCCATTCGTGGCTATCAGCATGACGACAACGATCGAAAGTCAATTCTCGAGGCCAACGGCCTCCAGGATAATGAAAGCGCTCCAAAGGACGCGGTCAGCTTGAACAACCTCGACGACTGGAAAGAGTTCTATGATGCCGTTCTGAAGTAATCTCGTGAGAGGTGGCAAGTTCAACAGGAACTTGCCACCTCTTTTAGTTTTTAATCCAAAAAGATTTTATAAAAAATAGAAATTAGATTGATGATCGGGGAGAGGATGTAATCAAACCATTTTGGTTTGTAGGTTTTGTAATCAAATAAGATAGAATCTTTCTTCCATTCTTCTGTAATATAACAAAGTTTTGAAACCACCTCTAAATCTTTAAAGAAAATACCCACTTCTGAATTATAATCAAAAGACACAAAGTCCAGATTGAGCGATCCGACCATAGCTTCCTTTTGGTCGATTATTATAACTTTGGCATGATTCATTTTTTCTCCCATATAAAACGTGATACCGAGTTTGGAGAGCTTGTATACATAAAAATGATTAACCCGGTCCATGATAAATCTATGGTCAGTAGTTTGTGGTATCAAGATTTCTACATTGACCCCACGTAGTACTGCTTGATGAAGAGCTCCCGATAGCCAACGCTGTGGTGCAAAATATGGAGTGATTAAGATGATGCTGTTCTTGGCATTGTTTAAATATTTTTTATAAATTCTTTTGAAGTGAAATTTTTTCCTTACCGGAGAATGATCTACTATCCAAATATCGTCTTTCGCTGTAGTGAATTCATTTCTTTTCGGGAGCAGGATTGGGTCTTTGCCTCCAGCATTTATATAAGACTTTCTAAAAGATGCGACCACTTTTTTTACTAATTTGCCTTTAATGCTCACCATTAAATCGTTCCAAAATCTAGCTGTTTGATGAATATTCACGCCTCCAATAAATGCGATACGCTCGTCTACCACCAAGACTTTTCTGTGCATTCGGTGCAACAAGTAAGAAAGAGAAAGTATTTCAACTCCTGCCTTCTCTAGTTCGGAAATGGCGCTATTTGAAAGACTGGTACTTCCAAAAGAATCTATGATTAGTTTAATTTGCAGACCCAGTTTTCCTTTCTCTTTTAATAAATTAAAGAAATCAAACTTCTCCATGTCATTTTGGAAAATATACATTTCCAAATAAATAGATTTTTTGGCACCAGATATAGCTTCAAACATGACCTTCCATGCCTTTTCCGAATTATTGAAAAACTTATAATTCTTCATAGGGACATTATACACGAGTTAACAAATGTGCTATAGTGATGTTATGGCAAAAAGAAACACAACATTGGGTCCAAAAAATAGATCTCGGCATTCTCACAAGACCAAGAAACGATTGGCGATCAAGAAATTAATGCTCGATAAAAAATCTACTCGAAAAAAGTTTAGATAAAAATCTTGATATATTAATATTTTTTATTAAAATGAATATTTGTTTTGTAATAGATAATATTTTTCCAAGTCATGGAGGGATTGGCCAAACAGTAGAAAGATTTAGTTCACTATTGAAGGAGAGAGGACATAGCATAGTAATGATATCGAGTAAAGACGCCCTAAATAAAAAAGGATTTCAAGAAATTAATGGCATTAAAATATTTAGGTTGAGAGGAGTATATATACCTTTCACGCACGGCATATATTATCAAGCAATTCCTTCAAAATCGACAATCGAGAAAATTTTAAAAGTTGAGAATATCGATGTAATTATTCTCGTTTCTTATACGTTGCTTGGAATAAGAATGCAAGATTATTGTAAGAAATTAAAAATTCCTTTAATTTTATGGCAACATTTTCAACCAGAAAATGTAACTAAACATATTCACGCAGATTTTAGATTGATTAGGAAATTCATATCTATGTGGACTGTTTTCATTTCGAATCGCTCTTTAGAAATTATTGTTCCCTCCGAATTTGCCAAAAATCTGCTTGTAGGATACGGGGTTAAAAAAAAGATCGAAGTTATCAGCAACGGTATAGATTTAGATGAATTTAATATATCAAAAACAACAAAAGGCTCATTCCTAAAACAATATGGACTCGAAGGAAAAAGCTCTTTTCTTTTTGTTGGCAGGCTTATGCCTGAAAAAAACATAAACATACTGATCGAAGCTTTTTCATTGATAGATTTTAAAGAGAAAGAGAATCAAGACTTAAGATTGGTAATTGTTGGTAAGGGTGATTTAGAAAATTCGCTTAGAAAAAAAGTAAAAAAATTACACTTAGAAGATAAAGTTATCTTCACTGGCTTCATTGATGAAAAAACCAAGAAAGAGGTTTATAACGATTGTGATATTTTTATACTGCCTTCTCTTGTTGAGCTTGAAGGAATTGTGGTTTTAGAAGCAATGGCTTTTGGAAAGCCGATAATGGTGGCGGGCGCTAGTGGTAGCGCCGCGCATTTTTTAGTCAAGGAAGGATTAAACGGATATATTTTTGATTCTAATAATAGCGAAAAGTTAGCAGAGAAAATCGTCTCGTTAAATAAAAATAAGGAAAAAATAAATAGAATGGGGGAGCAATCACTAGAGATGATAAAAAAATATGATATCAATAAAAGCGTTCTTAAAATGGAGGAAATAATAGAGAAAATTTTAGTTAATAGTAAAAACTATAAAAATCTAATATAATAGTTATCTATGATTGATTCTATAGAATGGTTACGCATATTCATTTTTGATTATCCATCGCTTCAATACCTCACGATTTTTTTAGGAGCAGCGCTCGGGGGAGAGATTGCTATTTTCACTTTATCGTTTCTCTCTGCACAAGGTATTTTGTCTCCAGTCGCGCTTGTTATGTTCAGTTTTTTAGGGACACTTTCCTCCGATTCTTTTTGGTTTTTATTGGGTAAGACTAATACTGCTCAAAAAATAATTTCTCATCGTTATGCTCATTCTGCTGTTTCTACTATTGCCGAAGTGGTGCGCCGGGTAAGTCGGGGAAGTCATTTACTAGCGCTCATATTTGCCAAGTTTCTCGTCGGTACCCGTATTGTGATGCTTCTTTATATAAGCAAAACAGAGTTTTTATTTAATCAGTTTATTTGTTATAATGCTGTGGCAACTCTGTTGTGGCTTTTGGTTGTCGTACCGATAGGTTTCTTTTCAGGACTTGGGTTTACATATGTTGCGGAAATTTTCCATAACTTATACGCGGGAGTGGGTTTTATTTTTCTTGTCTTAATAATTATAGTTCTAGTGCAATTATGGCTCAAAAAAATATTCATCCGTATGCGCAATCAATAGCGCTTCGAGGCAAAAATGAAATAGCAATTTTTCTCATTCATGGTTACACTGGTAGTCCGACTGATTTTAACGGTTTACCTTTATTCCTTTACGAACATTATGGTGTTTCTGTATTTGTTCCCTTGCTTCCCGGCCATGGTTCTTGTGTGGAAGATCTGCGTGGATTTACAAAAGATGATTTTATTAAATTTACCGAAGAAGAGCTCAAGCCACTTCTTTCTTCTTATAGTAAAGTTATTATCGGTGGACATAGTTTTGGGGGGCAACTGGCTCTTGATATCGCCTCTCGCTATCCTGTAGGTGGAGTTTTTGTAACTGCCCTACCATATAAACTTTATTTTCCGCTTTCTATCCCGAGACTTTACGAGTTTTGGCACAAGTTGTCTTTTAAAGAATTTTTAAAAAAGATACTTTCGTCTGAACAAAAGCGCGCTAGGATCGGATCGTTTTCTTATGAGCATATGCCTGCCTATGGTCTCAAGCTTGCATCTGATATGAATAAAGAGCTTAAAAAATCACTTCCAAAATTAAAACATCCTCTTTTGTCTATTTTCTTTACAGGAGACTCAATTGCTCATCCAAAAAGCGCTCATGAGATTAAAAAATTAGTTGGTTCTAAGATAAATAAAATAATGATGTTGGATAATATGGGTCACGGGGTATTCTTTACAGAAGATGCTCCTAAAATTTATAAAGAAATCGCTAAATTTTTTGAAATAAGATAAGATAAAGGAAGTGATTTTATAAATAATAATATTATTATCGTTGAAAATGGAGTTATGATGAACAAACTTACAAAAGAGGAGCAAAGAGTAATTATTGAAAAGGGAACTGAAGCGCCTTTTGTAGGTGCATATGTGAATAATAAGGAGACAGGTGTGTATGTATGTAGGCAATGTGAAGCACCATTATATAATTCCAAAGATAAATTTGAATCTACTTGTGGTTGGCCGAGCTTTGATGATGAAATACCGGGGGCTATAAAAAAGAATGTAGATCCAGACGGTATGCGGACGGAAATAACATGCGCAAAATGTGGCGGGCATTTGGGGCATCTATTTACCGGAGAGAGATTGACTGAGAAAAATATCCGACACTGCGTGAATTCAATATCGATGAAATTTGTTCCAGGTAAATAATTTTTTTAATTATATGACTAAAAAAATAGTACTAGCAGGAGGTTGTTTTTGGGGATTAGAAGATTTAATTAGAAAGCAAATTGGCGTAGTTAATACTAATGTCGGCTACACGGGCGGTCGCATTATTGATCCCACTTACGAAAACCACGAAGGTCATGCGGAAGCGGTGGAGATCGAATACGATTCCGAAAAAACTTCTTATAAAAAATTGTTAGATTTTTTCTTTCAAATACACAATCCGACCACTTTAAATCAGCAGGGGAATGATCGAGGTACGTCGTATCGCTCAGCTATATTTTATGGGAACGAAGAGGAAAAAAAAGAGGGACAGAATTTTATAAAAATTGTAGATAAATCTGGTCGCTGGAAGAGTCCAGTAGTTACGACTTTAGAGTCTTTGGGTAATTTTTATCTGGCAGAAGATTATCATCAAGACTACCTTGAGAAGAATCCTGGTGGATATACCTGCCATGTGATATACTTTGATAGTTACTTAAAATGAGTGTATAATATCATTCTTTATGAATCGTAATAATACATCAAAAAAATCCAAAAAAATAAAGAAAAAAGTAGTCATGGTCTCTGGTGGATTTGACCCAGTGCACATTGGTCATGTACGTATGTTTGAGGAAGCCAAAAAGCTGGGTGATGAACTCGTGGTAGTCATCAACAACGACAATTGGCTTCAATTAAAAAAGGGATATGTTTTTATGCCAGAAAATGAACGAAAAGAAATTATTCAAGCATTTAGTGTCGTCGATAGGGTGATTTTAAGCA
>SIBT01000014.1 GCA_009695015.1 Candidatus Nomurabacteria bacterium
TAGCTTTCATCTGAGCGTATGGATCCGGTACGAGGCCTCGGGATTCGAACTCTTTGACATAATCTCCAACCTGAATAATTTGCTTTACTGGAAAGAAGTATAAATTTTCTTCTTTCTTGCCTTGGGTGGGCATTGTCGCGAGCACCTCAATATCGACGAATTCCTTACAATTAAGGGCTGTGATTAATTGTTCCCCGGTCTTGGTTCGATCGACCTTGACATGGCGTATGACCATCTCGGAGCGACGTTCGATGTGCCTGTAAAGCACATCGAACATTTCTTTGGACAGCACGTGGCCTTCGTGTTCAAGAATGTCTTGAACAATAACCCTTGGAAGGAGCGCACATTTTTTGTGGCACCGTTCCGAGAAACGGCTTACTATTCTGCTGATTTGTGCGTCAGTAATTTCTTGGACGATGGGGGCAATGTTTTTTTTCATTGGCGGCATCTCTTTTTTTTGATTGTTTTCTTTCTAGAACCAGAGGATGACAAACGTCACCATAGCTTTTAATTTACAAAATTTATTTTATACGCTAAAAGCTATGGTGAATTCGCTCCACAGGCCTAAGTAAACACAATTTTAAAGAACTTTTTCTTATTGTATTGTACACCCAACAGGTCTGAATGTCAAGGTCTTAAAACCTCAACCGAGCAATCTTTATTTAGTTTAGTAACCTTTTCTTTTAAGTATTTTATAAGTTTCTGATTCTCCTTTTCACTCCACATATTTCTATATTTTACTTGTTTAGAAAATTTCTTTTTCCAATTTTTTTTCTATTTCTTCTTCACTGATGGGTTTTAATAATATCTTTAATTCTGGATCTTGCGACAAATCCACCCCATGTTTTTCTAAGATTATAGACATCATCTTCATGAGCTTGGTAATTTCTTTTTCGGCTATAAGATTTATTTGTAAATGAGTTTCTTCTCGCAAATCATCTACTTTTGAATTACGATTTTGAGATATGAGCACAAAGATTGCAAGAATAATGGCTTCCAAAGAAACAATAGTGGTAAGAAGACTAAAAGGAAAAGGATCAAAAGGAGATATAGATTTTATCTGATTGGTATTGATAAGTATCCAAAAAATAAAAAAAGTTGCATTGATTAATAAGAAAGTCATACTTCCAAAGCTCGTTGTCATCCAGTCCGCGATTCGTTCTGCTCTTGTTCTTCTAAAGTCAGCTCCAGCCTTAATACTCTGAAATATTTTTTTCCTTTGATTTATTTTAGACTCTTTGTTTTCTCCAAACAATGACTCTAGAAAAGAAAAGTTGTTTTTTGACATAATTTTACTTGTTTATATTATAACAAAAACTAAATTAAGTTAATAATAACTGTTGGGGTGCCTATTCGGTTATGCTCCGAATCTAAGAGCTCCACAAGCTCTTGTGCTCCTATTACACCATAGGCACCATATAATATAATTTATACCAAAAAATATAGATAAATGCTACTTATTAGTTTACTCGAAACAGTTTTAAGTAATACTCTTTGGTAAAAAAATGATTTTTGTTGCGTAGTAAATATTTTGCGCCTTCGACTAAAAGGATATTTAAAATAAGCCAAAAAACAATAAACGGCATCCACGAGAAAGATAATGGCGCGAGCTCAAAAATATTTCTTATCGCCGGAATACTCATTGTTAAAATTAAAATCACGACTGCAATGATAATACTCGCATTAAGTTTTTTATTAGAAAAAATAGAATATGAAAAAAGTGGACGATTTAAGCTTCTAAAAGAAAAAGCAATCGCAAGAATATAAGAAGAAAAACAAACAAAATAGACAGAACGAGCGACTGCTGTGTCAAGATTAATTTTTATTAAAAAATAATATAAAAACAAAAGAAGAAGCGAACTCAAAATACCAACACCAAAAATCAATACTTTCACGCTTTTAGTAAATATTAGATTAGCGCCTACATTTTTCCTTTTTTCCTTATCCATATCTTCATCAAACGCAAAAGCAAGTGCGGGCAGACTTCCAGTAAAAAGATTTACCCAAATAATCTGGAGAGCAGTAATGGGCAGTGGAAGTCCAAGAATAAGGCTCCCTCCGATAACAAATACCTCATCAAAAGAGTTGGACATTAAATATGTTAAAGTCTTTTTAATATTTGATAGTATTCTGCGTCCCTCATCGATGGCTAGGCTGATAGTTTCAAAATTGTCATCGAGAAGTACTAAATCCGATGCTGACTTTGCCACATCGCTTCCAGAACCTAGTGATATACCTATATCCATCGCCTTGAGTGCCGGAGCATCATTGACTCCGTCTCCCGTCATGGCGACCACTTCTCCAAGACTTTGATAAAGTCGCCCTATTCGAAGCTTATCTTCCGGCGTTACTCGAGCAAAAATTTTTATCTTTGGAATAACATCAAGCAATTGTTTATCGGATAAACTTTGCATGTCAGTTCCTGTCAGCACCTCTTCTTCCAAGACTTGCCAATCTAAACTTTTCGCTACGGAAAGTGCCGTCCCCACCAAATCACCAGTTACCAGAACCATTTTAACTCCATGAGATTCTATATTTTTTATGGCAGCAGGCACCAAGGGTCTTATAGGATCATAAAAAACGAACATTCCTAGAAAATGCAGATCTTTTATATCTTCCATTAAAAAATGTCTTTTATGTTTTTTCGGAACTGTAGCAATACCAATAAGTCTTTTGCCCTCTCTACTAGTCTGATCGATCCAAGATTCAATTTGAAGATATTCTTCTTTGGAAATTTTGGACTTTAAAAGAAGAATATCGGGCGCTCCCATGACTACATAATTGCCGTCTTTTTCCGAAACAGAAAATTTATTTGTTGAATTAAAAGGGAGAACAATATAAGAAGCAGGATTAGATGGTAGAGAAGAAATAGTATCAAGCGGAATATTGTGCGTACGACAAGCTTTGACAATATTTACCTCAAAAGGCCGACCTCTAAAGACCCATTTACTCTCATCTTCTCTCTGATTTTCAATTGAGACATCTACATTAAAAAGCGACAATTCAAGTAAAGTTTTTTGTTCTCGAGAAAATTCTTTTTTTTCTTCTGTATGTAAATGATTTCCTAGAATTTTCCCCACTTCATTCACACTGACTAATTGCATATCTGCGAGTGTTAGTGTGCCTGTCTTATCTGTCATTATTAGAGTTGTAGAACCGAGCGTTTCCGCCGCAGTAAGCTTCCTGATAATCCCTCTTTTATTTGCAATACGTTCAGCCCCAATCGCCAGAATAACAGTCAGCGCGATAGGTAATGCCTCAGGCACAGCTCCTACGGCAACTGCGGCAGAAAGAATAAGCATTGGAATGAGAGCTTCACCACGAATTATTCCTAGAAATAAAATTCCTAAAACAATAATACATACTACAAAGAAAATAAACCAAGCCAAACGACCAACACCTCTCTGTAAGGGAGTTTTTATTCTGGTTGTTTTAGATACCACACTCGCGATTTTACCAATTTCAGTTTCATTACCTGTTCCATATACCACTGCAGTGACATATCCCTGCACCACCAGACTTCCAGCGTGAGTAATATTTTTACGTTCTGCTACGAGCGCAGAGAGAGCTACCACCTCTTCACTCTTAGTGACAGGCATAGATTCTCCTGTGAGTATTGCTTCGTCCACACTAAAATCATTCACCGTCAATATGCGAGCATCAGCCGGCACCCTCGCACCATAGGATAATTTTATTATATCTCCTGGTACCAAAAGCAAAGAATCTATCTCTTGTTCAACGCCGTCTCTAATGACTCTCGTTCTGTCTTTTATATATGTTGTTAATTTATCAAGTGTATTTTCGGCATGATATTCATGATAAAATCCAAGCAATATATTTAGAAGCACTGCAAGAATAATAACAATAGTTTCTACCCATTCAGACAATATAAAAGTAAGAACTCCAGCTCCAATAAGTAAAAATATAAGCGGGCTTAAAAACTGCTTAAAAAATAAAGTGACAACGCTGATCTTTTCTTTATTATGAAAAGTATTATTTCCATATTTAATTAAACGAACTTCAGCCTCTTTATCAGTTAGTCCAGCTGGTGTGGTCTCTAATTTTTGTAGAACTTCAAGAGTTGTTATTGCCCATGGTTGTATAATCATGTTTTATTTTACAAAAATTTGTCCAATAGAACTAAAATCATAAGTTAATGCGG
Organism: Candidatus Nomurabacteria bacterium; assembly: GCA_009695015.1. Lineage (GTDB taxonomy): Bacteria > Patescibacteriota > Minisyncoccia > Phycocordibacterales > UBA9973 > UBA9973. The sequence goes on from SIBT01000014.1 coordinate 4,163, forward strand.
TTAAAATAAAAATAAAAAGACAAATAAAAGCAGAAACAATACACCAAGAGCATCCCTTTTTTAAAATAAAAACTTGCACACCTATTAAATAACTAGAAAAAAGAAAAGCTAAAAGAGATATTAAAATAAGCAAGGCAACTAGATTAAGTTGTAAAGCATTAGGTATGTTCGGCACAAAAATAAACAAAAGATAAGAAAGGGATATGATGACATAATAAATCATACCGAAAATCTCTACAGGCACACCAAAAAATCTGGAATAATCGCTATGGACCACAGCGTTACAATCAAATCCTATCGGACAGACAAGAGGGGCCGCATTGATCTTTTTGTGTTGATGAATGTGCCTAGCCACCATAAAACCACACAACCCTAAAATAAGAATGATTATTTGCCAAAAAATATCACCGAAAAATAGCATGAAAATAGTATATCATACATATCATTATAGTAAAAAACCTTAAGTTCTGTATTGGTGCCCAGAGGGAGACTCGAACTCCCATGCCCTTGCGGGCGCTACCACCTCAAGGTAGTACGTCTACCAGTTTCGCCACCTGGGCATGTCAAGAGTATAGCAAACTATTCCGCAACTTTCGTTGCTTCTTCTTTTGCAGGCTCTTCTACTTTCTCCCCTTCCTCTTCTTGATTAGTGACTGAACGCATTTTACTGCGGACATCTTTGACTGCCTTCGTGCGGATATAATAAAGTTTTGACCTACGAGCGCGAGATTTTTTAGTTATTTCAATTTTATCTATCAGTGGAGAATAAAGTGGAAAAATTCTTTCAACTCCGACACCAGAAGCAATCTTTCTTACTGTAAAAGTAGCACCTATTTCTCCCCCGTGTTTTCTAGCAAGCACAATGCCTTCAAAAGCCTGTAATCGAAATTTACTAGCTTCATCTTTTTTTGCGTCTTTCTTTTTTGCATCCCTTTTTTTGTCAGTTTTTTCGTCTAAAATCTTAGACAAGACGGAAACCGTATCGCCAGCCTTAAAAGTAAGAGCTTTGCGAGCCTCCATATCCACTGGACTGAATTTTATGTTGCTAACTTTATTTCCTGACATAGTAAAAACACTTTAGCACAAAAGTGATTGCTAGGCAAACTTTATTTTCGGACTTCATATTATGATTTTAACACTTTCTCAAATTCTTTTGGTAATATAGACTCTACTTTTATGGTTTTGCCTTTTAAATTTTGAAATTCTATCGACTTCGCATGAAGTGCTAATCTTTTGATACCTTTTGGACAAGGCGCGTCGGGGTTATAAAGCGAATCACATACAATCGGATGATTCAAGAACTTCATATGTACACGGATCTGATGTGTGCGACCGGTTTTTGGCTTTATTTCTAGATAAGTGAATTTAGACTGAGCCTCAAACCTTTTCAGGACTTTATACTCTGTGATAGCTTCCCTCATCTCCCCGCGTGCTCCGCGACCAGCGAGATGTCGACGGAAATCTTTTGGACTTCTGCCGATTGGCTTATTTATTATTCCACGATCATTTTTTACAAAACCAGAAACAATAGCGTAATATGTTTTTGTAATCGTCCTATCCATAAACTGACTCTTTAAAAATTCAAAAGCTTTTTGATTTTTTGCTAGTAATATTACTCCAGAAGTCTCACGGTCTAATCTGTGCACGATGCCTGGCCTTTTTATTTTTTCCAAAGGCTCTCCGACATTTTTCATCTTTGGATAATTTTTCAGCACCCAATCAGTAATAAATTTTTGCTTCTCTTCACCTTTTTCCACCGCCCCGAGTACCGCCGAAGGATGCACTGAAATACCTGATGGCTTATCTATAGCTAAAATATTAGAATCTTCGTATAAGACTTTTATTTTCATAAAATTTTTGGTCACAAGTATTTTTCTGCAGAAAAATCTCGCGACCCCACCTCGATGTTTCATCTACTAATGAAACTTGCTCCGGCTCACAAAACGATCACAAGCAAAGCAGTTTGCTTGCTTTACTCGTTTTGTGCCCTTGGTAGGAATCGAACCTACATCAAGGCCTTAGAAGAGCCTCGTTCTATCCATTGAACTACAAGGGCAATGGGTAGCAGTGTGCGCGATGCAGGACTCGAACCTGCGACATCTTCAGTGTAAATGAAGCGCTCTACCAACTGAGCTAATCGCGCATAAACACTCTTTCAAATTAGCATTTTTACAGCGATGGGTCAACGATAGGCGCGGGATGATTTAATATCTGATTTGATTTCTCTGCTCGTATAGAAAAATATTCCAACACGTTTTTAATTCTTTCTTTTTTCACTATCTCGACTGATCCCCCGATTCCACTTGTTGATAAAATAAGTTCTTTATCTATTTGCATAAATAGATAGTAACCAAAAAAAGAAGAAAAAATGATTACTATAAATATCACAAAAATAAACAGCTTCCAATAGAGATTGGGGCTCAAATGCGATTTTGCCTTTTTGAAATTCTTTTCTTTTTTGAAAAATTTTATTTTCATCTGTTATTGTTTTATTACTTTATGAACTTTATAACTACCTAGAGCACAAAGCTAAGAAGTTTTATACTGAAATTTACATTCCATTTAGGAATAATAACATTTTTACTCGTAACATCTAACGCTGTTGCTCTGCGCATATTCATCCCCATAAATTCAAGCTCATACGGAGAATTTTCTAGAAGGGTTAAAAATTTATAAAGACCGTCAAAATCCCCTGAGCCTGACATACCAACCAAAAGGCCGGTATTATCTTTTAAAATAACAGCAGAAACGACCTCAGCTTTGGCGTCCGCCTCTCTTGCTAATCCTTCAATTGTATCGAGAAACATCACAATGTCAGAACTTTGAGCAAAATGAGTTTCTAATTGAGCCTTTTCTTCCTCTATTATTTTAATTGAATTATTGAGATCCCTTATTTCTTGTCGCCTAAGCGTTTCGATTTGCAATTGTGTTTCTTTGAGCTGTGATTCGGTATTATTATTATTTATTTCTCTATAAAAATAGAAAAAAAGAAGACAAGAAAATATCAAAAATAATGAAGAGATGAGTAAATGTATTTTTAGAGAATTGCTTTTCATATAATTCAGTAAATAGTTCAACTCTTATTTATAAAGGAGTTAAACTTAAAGAAAATTGTATATTGGACCCCTTGATAAAATTTGAAATCGGCAAATCGACTTGCTTAAATAAAGTATCGCTCTCCAGCGCCAGACGAAACAAAAGTAAAACCTCGCGAGAGGGCGCATTACCTTGGATGCTTATTTTTTTACCTTGGATGCTTATTTTTTTACCTTTTGTTTTTGAAGAATTAGCTTCATAAGAAATATCAGTAATTTTAATATCAGGCAGTTTTCGGAGGACTATAGCGTTTATCACTTTTTGAGAAATAATGAATTTATTACTCGCGGCACTTTCAATCAAGTTTATCTTGTCATCCAGATCTTTGATAATGGTGAGAGTTTGCTGGTCGGGCAAAGGCACTGGTTCGTTCTTTTGTAGTTTCAGTTTCGTATTAACGATATTATTTTTGGCTATAGAGAGAAGATACGACGGCAGAATTGAAAAAAATAAGATAAGAAAAGAAACACTTATCATTAATAAAAACAAAACTATAAGTCTATAGTAAAAACCCCTGACCATTTCTTTTTTCTCTTTATTTGGAATTAAATTAATCATTGATGAAAGTTTAAATTAAATTTATTACCGCAAATTATTGCTTGTCAAAATCTCGCAAAGCAAGTCCTAAAGTGGCCGCAAAAGAAAGGGCTTGTTTAAAATTTATATCTGGAATATATTTTTCTGTATCTACTATATTAATCCAAACATTTGCCATCTCTACTGGGTGTTTCATGCTGATAGAAAGATATTCAACAAGTCCGATTAAATTAGAATCCCCACCACAAAGAATTATCTTTTTAATCGGTGGATTGTTTTCCATTTCAATATCCTTGTGCGTATGCCAATATAAAAAGTGCTTTACTAACTCGTCTCGTAAAATAGAAACACTATTTAAAAGCACAGAGAAGAGTTCTTTGTTTGGAGTATTGCGCTCTAGGCCATATTTTCGCTTCATTTTTTCTGCTTCCTCAAAACTTATTTTGAAATTCTGCGCAATCATTTTACTAAGCATTATTCCACCCATGTCAAGCGTAGAAGTAAACATCACAACACCGCGAGATACAATAAAAATACCTGTGCGTTTTTCTCCAAAATCCACAATCATATAAGTCTCCATGTCTCCCTTCCTAACAACAGCTCGAAAAATAGCCTGCGCTTCGAGTTCAAACGACTGGATTTTTATTTGAGAATTCTGAAATATAGAGAGATAACTTTCAATTATATTTTGTGGTATCACAGCAACTTGAAGCTCTAGACTTTGCGCATCTTGACTAATAAACTCGTAGTCAAAAATAGCTTCGGAAGCTGGAATCGGCACATGTTCTTCGAGGGAGAGCTCTATGCTTTCTCTGATATGTGCCAATCCCGTCTTTTCTAGTCGGATTTTGAAAAGATACACTTGATCTTCTAGTAAAGAAGCGCGCGCAGATTTTATTCCAATTTCTTTTTTAAGCAACGATAAAATTTCCTCCATCTGTTTTGGATTTTTGATTTTACCTGACTCAATAATACCAGAAGGTATAGTGCGTTCTCCGTGTCGACCGATTCGGATACCATGCTTTGTATTAATAAGCTCTATAAATTTTATTGATTCGTCTCCTATATCTAAACCAAAAGAAGGCACTGCGAGAAAAGAAGGGACGGGAAAAAATCTGTTAAAAAATTTATTAAATAAATTAAGAGACATATTGATATTGTACCATATGAACTCATTTCTTGTAATCTACAATTGCTGGTACAATATAAAATATGCAATGGTTTTTTATAGCTTTAGGCGCTCCATTTTTGTGGGCATTGGTTAATATCTCTGATCAATACCTCGTTCTAAAATATACGACGGGCAAACGTGGCTCTGGCGGTCTTGTGCTTTTTTCTAGTCTCATAGGTATTTTGGTAGCAGTGTTGATCGGCATATTTACGCCTGGCATATTTACCATACCGATTTTAGACAAAATGCTTTTGATTGTAACTGGCGGAATAACAATCGCTTGGATTATTCTTTATCTATTTACTCTTGAAATTGAAAACGTCTCGGCTGTAGTGCCTTGGTTTTTAACCATTCCAATTTTTGGTTATATACTTGGATATATATTTTTACATGAAACGCTTTCTCTACAAGAATTAGTGGGGTCTTTGGTGATTTTGTCTGGGGTATCGCTAATATCCATAGATTTTTCTGAACAAAAGAAAAAATTGAAGTGGAGGCCTGCGCTGTATATGCTCGTCGCGTGTTTTTTAGTTGCAATTGCTGGAGTAATTTTTAAATATGTGACGATTGGAAATAATTTCTGGATTTCTTCATTTTGGGAATATGTCGGACTCGGCGCTTTTGGTATTTTGATTTATATTTTTGTTCCAAAATATCGCAATGAGTTTATGTTGATGAATAGACAAGGTGGAAGAAAAATTTTTACTTTAAATACTGTCAGTGAAACTTTAACAATCATTGGGAATCTTTTAACGAATTACGCCATCCTTCTCGCCCCAATCGCGATGGTATATCTCGTGAGTAGTTTTCAACCAGCCATTGTTCTTTTCTTGACTCTTTTCGCCACCAAATTTTTCCCAAATATTGCAAAAGAAAATTTAAAAGGGCGCGTTCTGTTGCCAAAAATTATTGCCATTGTAATTATAACGATTGGCAGTATTGTGTTGTTTATGTAAATTTTTTAGGGATAAGGGTGTCAGATACTCTTTTTATGAGGATAAGATTTTTTTCTGGGAATAATAGGGACAGCCACCATTGTTTCTTTGATTGTTTTAACCATAGTTATAATCATTCCTCCATTATAGGAGAAACCGCCATATGTGTGCACATTACCAAATGTGGGTGTACAAAATACCATTTATATGGTATATTCAAGTATCTGTTATCGATACGTGTTTTATGATCCCAGAATTTCCACAATTCAAGAAACTTGAGCTAGCCGACAAGAGTGATGTCGAGACTTTCACTTCCAGATTCCCTCCTTATTCTGATTTCAATTTTGTGTCGATGTGGTGCTGGGACATTAAAGGCGAAATGCGTATTTCTCAATTAAATAATAATTTGGTCGTAAGGTTTACGGATTACTTGACTGGTGATCCGTTTTTTTCTTTTTTGGGAGATAGTAAAGTAAACGAAACAGTGGAAGCGTTGCTAGAACTTTCTGAAAAAAATGGATTGGGAAAACAATTAAAACTTATACCAGATACTCTTGTTTTAAGTATAAATCGTTCAAAATTTAATATCACTGAAGATTTAGATAATTTTGATTATATATTTGATCTAAAAGAAATTTCAACTTATGTGGGTAATAATTTTGGTAAAAAAAGAAATAAGGTTAATAAATTCCTTAAAGGAATATTAGATATTAAGATAAAACCTTTAGTTCTTAGTGATAAAAACACCCAAAAAGAAATTTTAGACTTAGATGAATTGTGGCTACAAAATAGAATTTCTCAAGATGTGAATTTTAGGTTTAAAAATGAATTTATGGCAACAAATCGTTTTTTAAAAAATGGCCCGGAAGAAATTGTTGGCATAGGAATATATTGTAAAAATAAGTTAATTGCATATTCGGTTTCTAGTATTTTAGACGAAGTTTTTGCTATATCTCATTTTACAAAAGCTGACACAAATTTTATCGGAGTTTACGAATTTTTGATGCGTGAGAATGCTAAATTTCTTATAGAAAAAGGCTGTAAGTATTTAAATTTTGAACAAGATTTAGGGTTGCCGGGTTTACGAGAAAGCAAAAAGTCTTTTTTGTCTTATTTTATGAAGAAATGTATTATTAACTTTGCCAGTTGACATATTTTTTATAGAAACTATAATTATTACCATGTTGAAAGATGCTCATAAATTTTATTTTAGAAATCCTTTAGTTATAATTACTTTAATTTTTTTTGTAATTTTGACAGTTTGGTGGATAAAATTACAACCCTTTTATACAGACGAAAATTTAATTCATGCCAAATATATTTGGGGTTCTTTCTATCAGATAATAGCCATTTGGGGAGGAATTTGTGGATTATTTATTTCTCGTTCTCTTGGTGGTTTCAAGAGTTTTTTTGGAAAATCTATAGTATTTTTTTCTTTTGGTCTTTTATTTCAAGCACTAGGTCAAAGTATTTATAGTTATTTTAATCTTTTTGCAAATATTCAAGCGCCGTATCCCTCATTTGGTGATGTGGGATTTTTTGGTAGCGTTATCTTCTATATCCTAGGAGTAATATATTTAAGTCGTATATCTGGGGTAAAAGTATCACTAAAATCTTTTCAAAATAAATTACAGGCATTTATCTTTCCACTTACTA
>SIBT01000015.1 GCA_009695015.1 Candidatus Nomurabacteria bacterium
TCACGAATTGTACCAAAGATTACTTTTGCGTCTTTGTCGATTGACTCTGTAATTATTTTGGCTGCGTCTTGGATTTCATTAATAGTCAAATCATCTCCACCGGAAATTGCAAAGAGGACACCTTTCGCGCCGTGAATTGAAACCTCGAGAAGTGGAGAGTTGATAGCTGCTAAGGCAGCTTTTTCAGCGCGTTTTTCACCTGATGAAGTGCCGATGCCCATAAGTGCGGAACCAGCATCTTTCATAACGGCTTTAATGTCTGCGAAATCAACATTGATGATACCAGGAGTAGTAATAAGATCTGAAATACCTTCTACAGCTTGGCGTAAAACATTGTCGCAACTACTAAAAGCATCTTTAAAATTAGTGTTTTTATCAGCTAATTGGAGCAACTTATCATTTGGAATAATAATAATCGCGTCCACTTCTTTAGACAATTCCTCGATTCCTTTTTCAGCAATTTTCATGCGATGATTGCCTTCGAAGAAGAAAGGTTTGGTTGTGACTGCGACTGTGAGAATGCCTTGTTCTTTGGCTGCGCGCGCGATGATGGGAGCGGCACCTGTGCCCGTGCCTCCACCCATTCCGCAAGCAATAAAAATCATGTCAGCTCCTTTGATGACATCTTGGATTTCAGATTTTGTTTCTTCGGCTGCTTTCTTGCCAATCTCTGGATCCATTCCAGCGCCGAGACCTTTTGTAAGATTTTTTCCAATGTGGATTTTTTTGTCAGCCAGAGAATGATGTAGGTCTTGCGTGTCGGTGTTCATACAAATAAAAGAAACTCCCTTTACCTTGGAATTTATCATATGGTTAATAGCATTTTTTCCAGACCCTCCCACTCCGATGACCACAATGCGAGCGAAACTCTCTATTTCTTGGTTTATTTTAGGCATAAATTGTATTAATTGATAATTTACTTGTATAAAAGCATACTATCATCGACGCAGAAAAAAGCAAATTTTTTAAAAAGCGCTAGGATTTCGACGTTAAGCTTTAGCTATGGCATCAGTTGTTTAATGCTCGATTTTATTGTGTTTTTTAGGTCTTTGAATAAGTTTTTAAATGAACCTTCAGAGTAGCCGTTGTTATCTCTACCAGAAATTACCAAACCGAGAGCGGTAAACCAACATGAGTCACGAAATTTAGTTTTTAAATTATTAAAAATATCGGTTCTTCCTATACTCGCTGGAAGTTTGAGTATAGATCTTGAAAGTTCTTCAAGTCTCGGAGTATTTGCTCCTCCACCTACAAATACTATACCCGCTGGTAAGAGTCCACCTCGTTTTATTTTTTTTAAGTGATTTTCTATTAGCTCAAAAATATCAGATAGACGCGCTTCAATAATTTCATCCAATTTCTTTTTTTCAGCTCGAGGCTGATCCGTCTTTGACGAAGGAAAATTTCCACCTATTTCATTTCCAAGCTTCAACTGCTCTGCCATCTCGAGAGTAATTTTTAATCCGAGAGCGATGTCATTTGTGATATCTGTTGAACCGATAGAAAAAGTATGAATTGATATTGGTAATCCATTTTCAAAAACAGAAAGTGATGTTGTTTGATGTCCTATATTTACTAGACCGACACCTGCGATTTTTTGTTTTTCTGATAATGCAATTTGACCAATAGCCACAGGAGAGGCGATGACATCTATAGTTTCCAATCCTGCTTGTGCTATGACTTCTATCAAGTCTTCTAAATGCTGTATGGAATAAGTCAAAAAAAATACTTTTACTTCAAGCTTGGTTCCGTGCATGCCTTCCAGTCGTCCTTGCACTTCTTTCCCATCGAGCTTTGAAGAAATGTGGGATAGATGAATAATCTTTTTATTATTTAAATTTAAATTATCTTCACAATCTTGCAATGCTTTACTTATGTCTAGATTTGTCACTTCACCATCAGCTTTAGAAATAATTGTCGAACCAGAGCTCAATCCGCCGCGTAGACTCAATCCGCCTACTGAAATAAATGCACGCTTTATTTTTACACCGGAAGATTTTTCAGCCATCGATACAGCATTTTTTATTGAAACTATTGTTTGGAGAGAATCAACAACATATCCATGTCGCATTCCAAACGTTTCATTTTCTCCTACGCCAATAATTTTAGGATTTTTTTCTCCCTTGATGAATTCTCCCACCACGACTCTTGTCATCGATGAGCCTACGTCTATTCCCACCGAAATATTTCTTATCATATTTTTTTTCTAGTCTCTCCATTGTACTACTATGTCTCATTCCTTTCAAATGAAGCATTCCGTGGATAACTAGAAAACCCAACAATTCTTCAAAAGTTTGATTAAATTTTTTCGGCTGATTTTTTATTTCTTTTTTTATAATACTTTTACACAACACAAGTTCGCCCTCATCCTCGCGCAAAGCAAAAGAGAGGACATTCGTAGCTTTGTCCTTGTTTCGATACTTTTTATTTATTTCTCTAGATTTTTTTTCAGAAACATATGCTATCGACAGAGAGTATTGTTTACCCAAAATATCGTTTTTCAACTTTTCGAAAAGCATATTTTTACTTAGTTACCATTTTGCCGAGTTTTTTTAAATGTTCTATTTCAATTCTTCTGGCCATTCTCTTAAGAGCGCTCTTTTTTACTTTTAGTTTCGATTCTTTGCGGACATTATAACGAGCACCTTTGACTTTACGGATTATACCGGACTCCTGAATTCTGCGTGAAAAACGACGCAAAATACTCGAATTATTTTCGTTTGGATTTTTATTAACTTCGATGACTGTATTTGCCATTTTATTAGGTTATCATATAAATGATTGTCTGTACAGGGGATATTTTAGATTGACTTTTTTGTAAAAAAATATAATATTAATAATTATGCAACAAACTGGAGACTATATAACTAAAGAAAAAAGAAAAACACTGGAAATTGAATTGGAGGATTTGAAAGGACCGAAAAGAAAAGAAATTTTAGTTTCCTTAGAGTATGCTAAATCATTAGGCGACTTGTCAGAAAATGCAGAATATCATCAAACTCGTGAAGATCAAGGCAAACTCGAAGAGCGTATTGCAAAAATAGAACAGATTTTAGAATCTTCACAGATTTTTTCTAGCAATGGGGGAGATCTTGTTGAGGTTGGATCTATTGTGGTTGTGCAGAAAGCTCCGACACCCAAAGGAGTCGGAGAACCTGCCGAAAGTTTGGGCGAAGAAAAGACTTTTATGATAGTGGGTTCTGAAGAGGCGGATATGGTAACGGGTAAAATTTCCAATAAGTCTCCTTTTGGCGTTGCGCTTTTTGGTAAAAAGAAAGGTGAGAGTGTTTCATTTATGACCCCAAATGGAATAGTTTATTATAAAATTCTTAGTGTTTCTTAAGTGTGTTTTAATTCTACCAGATGGTGGATGAATAATTATGTCCTCAATTGATGAAATTAGAGATATCAGAATAAAAAAACTTGAGCTCTTAAAGAGTAAAGGTATAGATCCATATCCAGCGGAGACAAAAAGAGAAATTTCTTTAAAAGAGGCAATAGAGAATTTTAATAATCTAGAAACAAAGAAAGAGACAAAATGGATCGGGGGACGAATTATGTCTATTCGTGGACAAGGCGCGATTGTTTTTTTGACTTTAAATGATGGTACGGGAATTTTTCAGGGTTTATTGAAAAAAGATATCCTGAGTGAGGATAAATTTAATTTTTTTAATGAAGTGGTAGACATCGGAGACTTTATTGAAATTCAAGGTATTTTTTTTACGACCAAAAGAGGAGAAAAGACAATGGAAACAAAAGATTGGCGTATGCTTTCCAAAAGTCTTCGACCACTACCCGAAAAATGGCATGGATTACAAGATGTCGAAGAGCGATTTCGAAAAAGATATTTGGATATTTTGATGAATCCCGATATCAAGGAAGTTTTTGAAAAAAAAGCGAAGTTTTGGAATACGATTCGTGAATATTTAGTTTCTAAAAATTTTCTTGAAGTAGAAACGCCAATAATTGAGAATACTACTGGCGGAGCAGACGCACGTCCATTTGTCACGCACCACAATGCTCTCAATATGGATGTCTATTTGAGAATCTCTGCAGGAGAATTGTGGCAGAAAAAACTTCTCGTTGCTGGTTTTCCCCGCACCTTTGAAATTGGGAGAATTTTTAGAAATGAAGGAATTTCTAACGAACATTTACAAGATTATACCCAGCTTGAATATTACATGGCTTATTCTGATTATAAAGCCGGAATGGAAATTACTAAGGAACTTTATAGGTTGATCGGAGAAAAAGTTTTCGGTACTACTAAATTTAAAATTAAAGAATTTTCTATAGATTTAAACGATGAATGGCAAATGTATGATTTTAGTAAACTTATTAATGAAAGGTTTGGATTAAATCCTGTCACTGAAATTTATTCTAAAACTGGCAAGAAAGTCACTTCGTCTGATTTAAAAAATATATATGAAAAAACTGGTATTTCTCATGAAGATATGGAGCCAAATCTTGCGCGCACAGTCGATAGTCTTTGGAAAATAATTAGAAAAGAAATTGCAGGTCCTGGTTTTCTTGTAAATGTTCCTGTATATTTAGAACCGCTCGCAAAACGTAATCGAAATAATTCTGCTACTGTTGAGAGATTTCAAGTCATCATTGCTGGCAGTGAAATGGGAAAAGGTTTTAGTGAATTAAATGATCCAATCGATCAGCGTGCTAGATTTATGGAACAGCAAGCACTGCGCGATGCAGGAGATGAAGAAGCTCAAATGGCGGATATGGAATTCGTCGAAGCGCTCGAATATGCTATGCCACCAGCTTTTGGTTTTGGTTTTTCGGAAAGACTTTTTAGTTTTCTTGTGGACAAACCTGTACGCGAAACGCAACTTTTTCCTTTAATGAGACCGAAGAAAGAATAATAAAAATCTCCCATAAATAATACGCCCCCAGAAACCAAAGGTCTCAGAGGCGTCTTTTTGGCGTTTTTACGTCGATTTTTCGAACCCCCTATAACTTTAAAGTTATCCACACAGTGGGTTTGGTGTTATTTTATAGGTGGTTTATAATGTATATTAAGTGGGAAAAAGTGGGAAATCTGTGAATAAGTAATTTTCAAGAAAAAAAAGAAATTTATGTTGATCGGCGAATATATACATACGATAGATGAAAAGAACAGAGTTTCTATGCCAGTAAAGTTTCGCAAAGAACTCGGCAAGAAAATTATTATCACTCCCGGACTTGGGTCTTGTCTGTTCATTTTTACAAACAAAGAATGGGACAAAGTTTCTAAAAAACTTTCTGATTCGGATTCAGATTTGTCTTTTTTAAAAGCCGATCAGAGAAATTTTAATCGATACATGTTTGGACGAGCGACAGAAGTGGAAATAGATTCAATTGGCAGAATATTAGTTCCGGAATACCTTAAAGAAAGAATTGGTTTAAAAAATTCTGCGGCGATTATCGGAGTCAAAGACAGGGTGGAAGTTTGGAGTGAGGTTAAATGGTCGGAGCAAAAAGAAATCGTCGAAAAGCAGGCCGAACAATTAGCGGAAAAGCTTGGAAGCGAGGGAAAATAGGATGACAAAGGCAGAGATGGTAAACACTAAACATAAGACAGTTCTTTTACAAGAAGCAATAGAGGGTTTAAATTTAGATAGTAAATCAATTGTGGTGGATGCCACATTTGGAGGAGGAGGACATAGTTTGGAGATTTGTAAAAGATTTCCGAATGCAAAAATAATTGCTCTTGATCAAGACAGTGGTGCTTTTCAAAAAGCCGAGAGTAAATTTAAAGACCTTTATTGCAACATCACTTTTGTTAATGAAAATTTTAGAAATTTAGATAAGGAAAGTTGGTCCGCAAAGAATTTTGGAAAATACGCCCTCGGAGATACAGGACAGGGTACCCACTTTTCTCAAAATCCTTTGCGGGCCAACAGTGTGGATGGAATTATTTTTGATTTAGGTTTGAGTTCCGATCAATTAGAAAATTCTGGACGAGGATTTTCTTTTCTACGAGATGAGCCATTGCTCATGACGATGAAAGAAAATCCTGGCTCGGAAGATGTAACAGCCGAGGATGTAGTGAACACTTGGGGTGAGAAAAACTTGGCGGACATTATTTATGGTTACGGTGAAGAGAAATTTTCTAGGAGAATTGCAAAGGGAATAGTGGAGGCTCGAGAAAAGGCAAAGATTAAAACCACTTTTGATTTAGTAAAAATAATTAGTGAGGTAGTGCCCAAAGTGTATCAAAGAGGAAGACTACACTACGCCACTAAAACTTTTCAGGCAATAAGGATAGCGGTCAACGATGAATTAGGAGCACTTACTGTAGGGCTAGATAAAGGATTTAAATTATTGAAAATAAATGGAAGAATGTCAGTGATTTCTTTTCATAGTTTAGAGGACAGAATAGTAAAAAGATTTTACAAAGAAAAAGTCAAGGAGGGAAAAGCAGAATTAATAAATAAAAAAGTTATTTTAGCAAATGATAATGAAATTAGAAATAATCCGAGATCAAGAAGTGCTAAATTAAGAATTTTGGGAAAAATAAATTAAAAAATCATGAGACAAATAAGTTCAAAATTAAATATGTATGTAAAAAGCGTAAGTGTAATAAACAATAACATTGAAAGACTTATGCTTCATATTATTATTTTTTCTTTCAGTGCGATTGTGTTTTGTTATGTTTTATTTTTAGGAAATATGGTTAGAAATATTGTAGTACGTCAAAGTCTTGAAACGAATGCGCGCGCGTTGACCAATGAAGTTCGAAATTTAGAAGTTGTTTATTTATCTATGTCGAGCGATGTTGATCTTGCTTTTTCGTATTCTATTGGATTTAAAGAGGTAAAAGCAAATTTTACAACTCGAAAAGCTCTCGGTCTTAATTCTAATGAGTCTTTTGGTAATCTAAAAATAGTTAAAAATGACATATAGTTTTATTTTTAGATCTAAGATCACACTTTTTTGTCTGATTTTATTTTCTTTAATTTTAACAACCAAGCTTTTTTTAGTGCAAATAGTGAATACTGATGCTTATTCAGAATCTGCGGATCGACAGTATATTACACCTCTCGGCAATGTTTATGAGCGTGGAACCATTTTCTTTCAAAGTAGAAGTAAAGAGGAAGGCAAAGATGGACAGCTTATTGCTGCTTCTACACAGACTACTGGATTCAAGATTGCTATAGATCCTAGTAAAATTATTGATGGAGAATCTCTTTATCAAAAATTGTCAAAAATAATAGTTCTTGATCACGACGATTTTATGATTAAGGCGACAAAGGTGAATGATCCGTATGAAGAAATAGCAAACCGTCTTTCTAAAGAGCAAGCTGATGCTGTATCGGCTCTAAAAATCTCTGACAAAATTTCAGGTTTGAATATTTTTAAAGAAAAATGGCGCTCTTATCCAGGAGGAACGCTCGCTTCTCAAACACTCGGCTTTCTCGGCTACAAAGGTGATGAACTTGCAGGCCGTTATGGTCTCGAGAGACAGTACGACGCGCTTCTCTCTCGTACTAATAGCAGTCCCTATGTCAATTTTTTCGCTGAAGTTTTTTCTAATATAAATAAAACTTTGTTTGAAGATGAAGTGTCGGAAGGAGATATAATAACCACTATTGAACCACAAGTTCAGAGTTTCTTGGAGAAAAAATTAACAGAGATAAAAGATAAATATCAAGTAGATTTGATCGGTGGAATAATTATGAATCCGCAAGATGGATCTATTTATGCGCTAGCTATCAAACCGGATTTTGATCCAAATAGTTTTTCTAAAGCCAACATATCTACTTTTTCTAATCCACTCATCGAAGGTGTTTTTGAATTTGGCTCTGTGATAAAACCCTTGGTTATGGCAGGGGCGATCGACGCTGGAGTGTTGACAGCAGACACTACATATAACGATAAGGGTTCGGTAGTCGTCGAGGATAAAGAAATATTTAATTTTGATAGGAAAGGACGAGGTCCGGGCACTAGCATGCAAGAAGTTTTGAATCAATCTCTGAATACTGGGATGGTATATGTCGCGCAAAAACTTGGTAAAGAAAAGTTGCGTGATTATTTGCTTTCATATGGTATTAAAAATAAAACTGGAATTGATTTACCAAATGAAACTTCGGGACTCATTTCTGGTATATTAAAAAGTCCTAGAGAAATCGAATATGCTAATGCTGCTTTTGGTCAAGGCATAGCACTGACTCCAATCGGGATGATTCGAGCCTTTGCATCACTTTCAAATGGTGGTAATCTAATTGTGCCCCACATTGTAAAAGAAATAAAGTATACCAATGGTAGCTCTAAAATTATGAGTTATCCTACTACTCCTACAAAAATTTCAAAACAGACTAGTGAAGAGATAACGCGTATGTTGATCGGCGTGATGGATACATCGATCAAGGGAGGTAAGGCTAAATTGGATCATTTTAGTGTGGCAGTAAAAACAGGTACAGCGCAAGTTGCGGACAATACTACAGGAGGATATTATGAAAACATACATACTCATTCTTTTATTGGTTATTTTCCAGCCTACGATTCGAAGTTTATAGTTTTTCTTTACGCGGTGAATCCAAAGGGTGTGCCTTATGCTGCGACGACTTGGACAGATCCTTTTCTAGATATTACTAATTTTTTATTAAGTTATTATGAAGTTACGCCTGACCGGTAGAAACCAATGAAACATATTTTCAAAAAAATAATAGTTTATATATTACAAATAGAATCACGTCTGGTAATTTATAAATATAAACCGAAAATTATTGCTATTACTGGAAGCGTCGGTAAGACCTCTACCAAGGATGCGATTTATGCAGTTCTCTCTGGTTTATCTTATGTTCGTAAAAGTGAAAAAAGTTATAACAGTGAAATAGGTTTACCCCTGACTATTTTAGGGATTCCAAACGGATGGAATAATCCATTAATTTGGTTTTTTAATATTTTTAAAGGTTTGCGACTTATTATAATGCCTCACAAGTATCCTAAATGGCTTGTGTTAGAAGTGGGTGTGGGTCATCCGAATGATATGCGTCGCACTGCTTCTTGGCTTCAAACGGATGTGGTTATTATCACAGCGATAGGAGAAACTCCAGCCCATATTGAATTTTTTAATTCACGCAAACATTTAATAGAAGAAAAAAGCGGTTTAATAAAAACTTTAAAAAAAGATGGTCTTTTAATATTAAACATTGATGATGAAGATGTGCTTAAAATGGGGTCGGGTAGCAAACATCGCATGATGACTTATGGATGGAAGGACGGAGCTGATATCCTGGGTTCGAGTGACAGTATTTTTTACGATGATATTGGAGTGCCTAAAGGAATAATTTTTAGAGTAGATGAAGAAGGAAATAGTTTGCCCGTAGTTATCGAAGGAGTGTTTGGTAAAAATCATGTCTATGCATCTTTAGCGTCTCTTGCTTTAGCATTAGGATTAAAGTTAAATATAATCAATGCCATCAATGCGCTCAAAAATTATGATGTTCCGCCTGGGCGCATGCGTCTACTCCAAGGTAAAAACGATTCTTTGATTATTGATGATACTTATAATTCCTCTCCTATAGCTTCTCTATCTGCGCTCAAAACTTTAGCTGAAGTGAAAAATCAAATTAGGAAAATTGCTGTATTGGGGGATATGCTTGAATTAGGTAAGCATACAGAGGAAGCCCATAAAGATATTGGTAGGATTGTAAAAGAAAATTGTGATGTTTTGATAGTGGTTGGGTCAAGAGCCAAAGCCATTAAAGAGGGCGCAATTTCTTTAGGAATGAACGAAGCGAATATTTTTGAATTCTTGAATTCATCGGAAGCAGGAGAGTTTATGAAAACTTTTATCCAAAAAGGAGATTTGACGCTTGTAAAAGGTTCTCAAGGTATGCGTATGGAGCGGGTAGTAGATGCAATATTATTAGATCAAGAAAATAAAAATAAATTATTGGTCAGACAAGAAGATGAGTGGCTGAATAAAAAATAGAAAAAATAATTTTATATCTCCCCGATAAATTTTATCAGCAAGATTTTAGTTTTTTTATTTTCTTTGGCATGATCTATTCGAAAATTACTGGTATTTCGAGAACATCGTCGTGTTCGGGAAGTCCAGACGCATTGTTTTTCTGTAATATCAGAGTGCCCCTGTTTCGATTCTCTGGTTTTTTAAATGTAAGAGTTGCCTTAAACGGTACAAATTCTTTGGTCATCCATTCACCTTCGGCGGTTGCATACCATTTCGCAATGACTATATCGTTCACATCTTTTAAAATAATTGGAAAAGAAGCTTCAAAGAACCATTTTCCGCGGGCAACGCCCGTGATAATCAGTGGACTTTTTATAACCTCAGTATAACTTGAATTTTCTTTTTTAACCAACTATTCTTTGACTTAAAGTAAGTCTTGTGGTACACTGTAACGGAAAAAGTTCGAATAACCTAAATTGGAGACAAAAATGAATATTTCTGAAGAAAACGATTTTGTTCTTACTACAAGTATTTTATATGAGTTGTTCCTGGAAATGGAAGCGAACAAGTTTATTCAGACTCTAAACGATGCTTTATTAATGAAGGAAGTTTTCATCGCAATGGATGACTGTAAAACTTTCGCAAGTTTAAGTGAGAGCGAGAATATAATATATGCATCTTGCGTGAGATTGTTTCTTGGGGCTGTTGAAAATTTGGAGCGAGTTAACAAACTCTATCAAAATCAAAGGTATGTGGCTTTGGCTCTCGCAAAAACAATTGCATTATGGCAGACGGTTAGGAACTTCCAAACACTTCATGGTACTTTGCCAGAAAAAATTGAATGAACGCCATACGCTTTGTCAAATCGTCAATCACATACGTGGTTGACGATTTTTTATTTTTTTATCATAATGGTTGGTGTTTTTTTTAACGATGAATACAACCAGCCCAACAACACGGTCGGCGTTTTCCTTTGATAAGTTCCTCGTGCGTCCTTTCTATCCGATGACTTCTCGTCTCTGGTTTCTTGGCGGACTCAACCCAACATAGCCACTCATTGCGTGCGAGTGGGGTAATATCCTCCCATACTATTCGCACCGTTTCGTCAGAAGTCAGGATTTTCGTAAATTAATTGGAATTTTATGTACCACACCAGTGGCGATTTGTTTTTTGGTCATAAATTACCAAATTTAACCTGTGACCTTACTGGGAATCGCACCCAGATTTAAAGCTTGAGAAGCTTTTGTCCTAACTATTAGACGATAAGGCCGTAGGAAAAATATAGCATTTTTAGCAAAAAATTGAAAATTGTTTTATTTTTTTTACGGCGCGAGTTTCTTTAATTCTTGCTCGTATTTTTTCATCACTTCCATCGAGGCGGTTTGTTGGTCGATACCTGCGTCCATTTTTACTTTTACTTCTTGCGCTATTTTTTTAAATAACTCTGGATTTTTCTCCATCATTGTTATAAACATTTCTATTTGGGCTTCCGGTACGCCTTGCGTGCGAAGCATTTTTCTTAGCAAAAAATTTTGAAACATATTATTTTAATTTATTCTTCGATCTTAGGTTTTTCAACTTCTAATAATGAAAGCTCAGGAGAAGAGCCAG
>SIBT01000016.1 GCA_009695015.1 Candidatus Nomurabacteria bacterium
CATGAAATAAATAAAAGAAAAGAAGCAATTAAAAATAGCAAAAATAGTCGTTGAAAAAATATAGAACATAATTATGAAAAAGAAAAAAGATAATAAAAAAAAGATAAGAAAGATAAAAAAATCACAACGTCCAAAGAATTCGGGAAATAAAAAAGTCGTGAAGAAAGAGATTAAAAAAAACGTGAAGTTGTCTTCTTCTGAGAGAAAGGCAGAAAATCTTTCTCGTATCTCAAATGAACTTATAGAAAAAGGACGCAAAAGGGGATTCATCACTTACGATGAAATATTGAAAACTTTTCCAGACATCGAAAACAATATTTTATTTTTAGACGAACTCTATGAGAAGTTTAGCATTGCGGGCATTGATGTGCTCGAAGGTGGAAATTTGCTCAATTTGAGCAACGATTTAACCGATAAAGATCTAAACAAGTCTTCGATGCATGATTCTATTCAAATGTATTTGAAGGAGATAGGTCAATATCCATTGATACATGCGAGTGACGAAAAAAATCTAGCAAAACGTATTGAGAATGGCGATCTGGAGGCAAAGAATCTACTCGCTCGTGCGAATTTGCGTCTAGTAGTTTCGATTGCGAAAAAATATGTGGGAAGGTCTGCAAATTTGACCCTCCTTGATCTTATCCAAGAAGGGAATTTGGGTTTATTTAAGGCAGTGGAGAAATTTGATTGGACTAAAGGATATAAATTTTCTACTTATGCGACTTGGTGGATTCGTCAGTCTATCACTCGCGCGTTGGCGGATCAATCTCGCACTATCCGTATCCCTGTGCACATGGTGGAGACGATTTCGAAATATAAACAAACACACCGAAGGCTTAGTCAGGACCTAGGTAGAGAACCACTTGCCGAAGAAATTGCTACCGAAATGGGTATTCCAGTCGAAAAAATTCATGTGATTGAAAATATTTCGCAAGAGACAGTTTCTCTCGAACAGCCCGTAGGAGATGACGATGATAAATCAACTCTTGAGAATTTTATTCCCGACGATAAAATTTTACGTCCTGACCAAGAATCTTCTCGTAGAATTCTTTCTGACCAAATTCGTGAAGTCTTGAGCGAGCTCAATCCAAAAGAGCGCAAGATTCTCGAAATGCGTTATGGATTATTGGATGGTATTCAGCACACTCTCGAGAGAGTGGGGGAGGAATTTGGTGTGACTCGTGAGCGTATTCGTCAAATAGAAGCCAAAGTTCACGAAAAACTCCGCCAACATGATAAAATTTCTAGGTTAAAAAATTACTTTGATTAACTTTAATTGATTTATTTCAATGCGCTGTCAATCTTTTGTTTTACTGTTGTGTATGATTCCGCACCTTCGATAGTTGCTACAATTTTTCCATTTTTTAAGATAAATCCTTTTGGGGTGCCGTTTACTCCAGCATTAGATCCTTCAGTTCTAGAATCATTCACTGCCTGAGTGTATTTACCACTATCTAGACATTTATCAAAACTAGATGTATCTAAACTAAGTTTCTTCGCGAAAGATTTTAAATTTGGATCAGAAAAAGCTCCTTCATTTTCTCCATTTTGGTGTCCATAAAGATAGTCATGATATTCCCAGAATTTATTCTGATCTCCGGCACATCTGGCAGCTTCAGCTGTCTTGATGGATTCTGGCCCTAGGAATGCCCAGTCTCGATAGACGAACTGAACCTTTCCATTTTTTATGTAATTCTCCTTAATCCCAGCCATAAAAGGAGTCCAACTAGGATCTCTTTGCTTTAGAGCTTGGATTGCTGGTGTATCAGATGCTAAACCAGAGATTGCTCCGCAAAAAGGACATTGAAAATCTTCATACAAGATGAGCGCAACCTTGGCTTTTGGATTTCCAAGCGTCATATCATTTACGTCAACTTTCGAGAGAGTTATGCTGGCCAATGAATCGTTAGTGGCAGTATTTGATGTGGGTATAGTATTTCCTTTGAGTAATATCGCTCCAGTAATAAGAATTCCCGCTACAAGTATCGCTCCAGCTATTTGAGATTGATTCTTATTTGTATTGCTGTTATTGGTGCTATTCATTATATTATTTTCTTCCATTTGTTTTTGTATACTATTTGTTAATATTCTCATTGTATCATATATAAATAATATGGTATACTAGTCATATTAATATTAAATTTAGTCGATTTTTTAGTTAACATATCTCCTATAATTAGGGAGGCAAAATTATAAAAATATATGATGAATTCAAATTGTAATTGCAAATGGGGTGGATGTAATGTATCTATGATTGTTAAAATCTTATTAATCATAGGAGGAATAAACTGGGGTTTGATCGGTGTGGGAGTGCTCATGGGAAGCATATCTAACTGGAATGTTGTTCATATGATTCTAGGTTCTATGCCAATTATTGAAGGTATTGTTTATGTGCTTGTAGGTGTTGCAGCTGTTCTGAGTATTTTTGGTTGCAAGTGCAAGACATGTATAGCTACTTGCACTTCTTGTTCTAATTGCCAAACTAAAAGCGCGGATTAAAAGATCTAAGATTAAAATTCTGGAGCCGCCTCTCGGGCTTGAACCGAGGACCTTCGCTTTACAAAAGCGTTGCTCTACCAACTGAGCTAAGGCGGCGTATGAAATATATTACCATATTTTCTATAAATTTTCCTCTTTTTTGATTCTGTGCTTTATTTCTCCGATTTTGTGTTTGTATTCTCCTATAATCTTTAGAAATTTGGAAATTTCTTTCTTTTCACCATTTATATGATTTTTCATGTTCCTATTTTTTATTTCAGTTTTTATTTCCTTGTATTTATTTTTCAAAAAATTTATCCCCCGAACATAAAATCTAACTATTACCACCAAAAGAGCATACCCATGTTTTTTTGTATTTCTGACAATTATGTCTTTGACCTTGTTTAAGTGGTGGAGATTAAATAAAACATTGTTGTGATTTAAGACTTGTTCGTGTTCTATTATGGCAAACTTTCTTCCTACCATAATGATGATGGAAAATAGTGATGCAAAGAATAAAATTAAAAGGATGTAGATATACATTGGATTTAGTAAAAAATAATTTAGTGTAATTTATTATTTATTATATTGAATAACGTTTTACTTCTTTTATTTTAGCCTTTGATTTTTCTAAAAGCCCGCGAATCGACTCATCTCCATTTTTTATGAACGCTTGATTAAGTAAGGTTTTTTCTTTAAAATAAGCGAGTAATTTTCCGTCAAGCATTTTCTTCTTTATTTCGACTGGTTTATCAATGTTCGCAATTTCTTTTTGAAAAACTTCCGTCATCGTCTTTATTGTATCTGGAGTTATTTCTTCCTCGGTTATATATTCTGGCTTCATTGCGGCTATGTGCATCGCCATATCTCTTGCTAATTCAATACTTCCACCCGATAAACTTACAATCACAGCTATCTTATTATTATGCACATAACTTCCTAAAATATCGCCTGATATTTCATATACTTCTCCTAATTGGATGTTTTCTCCAGTTTTTTGGATTATAGGATCTATTATATTTTTCGCATTACTTTTCATTTTCTCTGCTCCATCTTGTAAAGCCATATCTGCGAGTTTACTCAGTAAGTTTGTAAAGTCGTCATTTCTCGATACAAAGTCAGTCTCACAGTGTAGAGATACAATAACAGCTTTTTTACTTGTCTCTGTCTCACCTACACTAGTAGGAGGCAGGTCTCCTGTTTTAATTATTACTGCGCCGTCTTTGACTTCGCGGTTAATTTTTTTAAGCGCGATATCAGCGCTTGTTTTTTTTAAAATAGCGAGCGCTTTTTTTGTATCACCTTCGGCTTCTTCTAGAGCATGCTTGCATTGCATAACAGAGATGCCTGTGCTATCCCTTAATTCCTTTATCATTTCAGTTGTTATCTTTAATGGCATAATTTTTACCTGTCTTACTGTGAGCTAGATGCTTTTCTAATCTTATGCTTGAATAGGTGTAGTCACAATGCTCATTTTATATGCATTTGCTATAGTTTCTGTGAAAAATTTTATAGAAGGGATACTGGAGTCATTGCCTATGATGGGGTATTTAATACCTTTAATGTCTGAATCAGAATTAACTAGAGAGACAACAGGTATGCTCATTTTCTTGGATTCGGTTGTGGCGATATGTTCTGCCTTTGCGTCTATGACAAATAGCGCGTCAGGATTTTTCTTTAAACCAATAAGTCCAGCATAATATCTTTCAAGCTTTGCCATTTTTTTTGATAAAACCACACGTTCTTTTTTGGTGTATTTATCAAGCCCACCTTCTGCGCTATCTTTACGATAATTTTCAAGTTCTGTAATTCTTTTTTTTATTTCTGTGAAATTAGAGAGAGTGCCTCCGATCCAGCGTTCATTAACATAAGGCATATTTAGAGACAGAGCCACATTCTTGGTTACCTCTTTAGCTTCTGGTTTGGTGCCAACAAAAAGCACAACTTTACCCGTAGCACCCAAACTTTTTAAAAATTCACTAGCCTTCTCTAACATTATACTTGTTTTTTCTAGATCTATTATATCTCCCTTGTTTTTTGTAGCGTATATGTATGAAGAAACAGAGGGATGTCTTCTGGTTTTGGAATAACCATAATGCGCTCCAACTCGGAACATTTTTTCTATCAATGTATCAGTATCTCCTTTCTTAATATCTGCTTTTTGCATATGAACAATATAGCAGAAAGCTACATATTTTGCAAATTCTATTTTCTTTTTTTTAAATATTCTAAACTTTGACCAAAAGATATATTTACGTTAAGATGCATGTATGATTAAAAGCACAACTAATGGGGTGAGGCAATCAAAACTTTTTACTAAAACTAAGAAAGATAGTCCTATGGACGAGGTGTCTCGAAATGCCGAGTTCCTTATTCGTGGAGGTTTTATTCATAAGGAAATGTCTGGGGTTTATAGCTATTTACCTTTAGGACTACGCGTGCTGAATAAAATTGAAAATATCATTAGAGAAGAAATGAATAAAGTTGGCGGACAGGAAGTTTTAATGTCTTCTTTTCAGCCAAAAGAAAATTGGGAAAAAACTGGAAGATGGGAAGCAATGGATGATTTATATAAAGTCAGTGACTCGAGTGGTAGAGAAGTTGCGCTTGGGCCCACCCATGAAGAAATTGTTGTTCCTATTTTAAAAAATTATGTTTCTTCACACAAAGATTTTCCTTTAGCAGTCTATCAGATTCAGAATAAGTTTAGAATGGAGCTTCGTGCAAAGTCCGGCATGCTTCGGGGTAGAGAATTTATTATGAAAGATATGTATTCATTTCATACTACCGAAGAAGATTTTTCTCAATTTTATAACAACATGAAAGATGTTTATAAAACTATTTTTACTAGAGTTGGTATTGGACACTTAACTTATATGACCTTTGCTTCAGGTGGAACTTTCGCAAAATATTCACACGAATTTCAAACTATTACACCAGTAGGCGAAGATACTATTTATATTGATGAACAATCCGGTGTCGCTATTAATAAAGAAGTATCGAGCGATCAAGTAATATTAGATTTGGGTTTAAAGAAAGCAGATTTAAAAGAGAATAGATCTATTGAAGTAGGTAATATTTTTGAATTGAATACTAAATTTTCAAAACCATTTGATCTGTCGTTTACAGATGAAAAAGAACAACAACACATTGTTTTAATGGGTTGTTATGGTATAGGGCTCTCACGTCTTTTGGGTACGGTCGTAGAGGTTCTTTCTGACGACAAAGGAATAATTTGGCCAGAGTCTATGGCGCCGTTTGCTGTCCACCTGCTTATTTTAGGAGGAAACGAAGCTGTTGGTAAAGAAGCGGAAAAGGTGTATGAAAGTTTGCAGAAAAATAATATTGAAGTTTTGTTTGATGATCGGAGCGATATATCGGCCGGAGAAAAATTTGCCGATGCAGATCTCTTGGGTATGCCTTATCGGGTAGTTGTTTCAGATAGGAGTATGAAAGAAAATGGCGTAGAAATAAAAAAGCGAAACGAAGAAAAAGGAAAAATTGTTTCTCTGAAAGAATTATTATTATTACTGGAGCCTAGAACTTAGAGCTTGTTTATATATGTTTGAAAAATTTTATAAATTAATCTCTAACGATATAGGTATAGATTTAGGTACGTCAAATACTTTGGTGTATTTGAAAGGTCATGGAATCGTGATCAATGAACCCTCTGTGGTAGCAGTCAACATCAAGACGAATCAAATTCTGGCCGTCGGTACTAAGGCCAAAGAAATGCTTGGACGTACTCCTCTCCACATCAAAGCGATACGCCCGCTTGTCGATGGTGTTATATCAGACTTTGAAGTGACTGAAGAGATGCTTTCATATTTAATAAATAAAGCAGATAAAATATCTAAAAAATTAGCGCGACCAAGAGTGCTGATCGGTGTGCCAACTGGTACAACTAACGTTGAGACGCGTGCTGTATATGATGCGGCACGTTCTGCTGGTGCTAGGGAAGTTTTTTTAGTTGAAGAGCCTATGGCGGCTGCTATTGGGGTCAGACTTCCCATTAAAGACCCTGTTGGTTCTATGATTATAGATATCGGGGGAGGAACGACTGACATTGCGGTGATTTCTTTGGGTGGAGTTGTAAAATCAAAAAATTTAAAAATAGCCGGTGATAAATTGAATAATGATATCAGCACTTATATGCGTGATGAGTTTAAAATACTTATTGGTGAGAGAACTGCCGAAATAGTAAAGATTACTATTGGTTCTGTTATCGAAGGAGTTTATATGGAAACAGAAGTTCATGGACGCGATATTTTAACTGGACTACCTCGTACTGTGGTAGTGACTGATTCTGATATTCGTGAAGCGATGGCGTTGTCAATCAGAGGATTATGCGATGGTGTAAAAGATATGCTTGAGACGACACCACCTGAGATTTTATCTGACATAATGCATAAAGGCATAACTTTATCTGGTGGTGGCGCTCTAATACTTGGACTTGACCAGCTTTTACAACGTGTTTTGAAGATTCCAGTTTATGTGGTAGAAGATCCGCTTTCAGCTGTGGCGAGAGGCACGGGAGTAATTTTAGACAATATGCCATTTTATAAAGATGTTCTGATTGGAAATCAAGATGAATTACCTCCTAGATAAAAAGACAAAGAAAAAGAAGTTTTTTCGTATCATATTATTTGTTGCTATTTTAGTTGTCTTATTTTATTTTAGCTTAAGTATTTTTAATGGTTTTGCACTACTCGGTCACACTATTTTGCGACCTGTTTTAGTTCTTGGAAATAATATTGGCAAACAATTAGGAAGTTTTGGTTCGTATTTTGTTTCAAAAAATTCTCTTTATTTAGAAAATAAAAATCTAAAATTGGAATTAAATCAAGATAAAGCTACGATGTCTAACTATAATTCTATTTTAATTGAGAATATTGTTCTTAAAGAAATCTTAGGACGTAGTAATGAAAACAAACCTATGATTTTGAGCGCTATTTTATCTAAACCAAACCAAAGTCCTTATGATACGCTTGTTATTGATGTAGGCATTAAAAAAGGTTTACAAGTGGGGGATATGGTTTTTGCATTAGGTAATGTGCCTATTGGACGCATATCAAACGTATATATAAATTCTTCGAAAGTTATTTTGTTTTCAAATACAGGTGAGAAAACGCAAGTGGTGGTATCGGACGAGAATATTTTTATGGAAGTCATTGGGCGTGGAGGAGGGAATTTTGAAATGATCATACTTTCAGATTTCACACCAATAAAGGGAGATGAAGTGGTTTTGCCCGGTATTACTCCGTATGTTTTGGGAATTGTGGAGACAATAATTTCCGATCCGCGTGATCCTTTTGTGAAGGCTTTGCTTGTCAGTCCGGTCAATATACAGGAGTTAAAATTTGTGGAGGTAGAGTTACAACAATAATGTATTTCAAAATAGAAAAGAAATTAGAAAATAGTTTGGGTCGAGCTGGCATACTTAAAACTGCTCATGGTGACATACAAACCCCAGCTTTTGTACCGGTCGGCACAAAGGCTTCTGTGAAGGCTTTGACCCCAGAGCAAGTTTTAGATTTGGGTGCGGAAGTAATACTTGCAAACACTTATCATCTTTATTTACAGCCCAGTGATGAATTGGTTGCAAAAGCGGGCGGTCTGCATAAATTTATGAATTGGAGTGGGCCCATCATGACAGACTCGGGTGGTTTCCAAGTTTTTTCTTTAGGGGCTGCTTATGGCAAAGAGATCTCTAAAATTACAAAAATCACAAATCCATCTTTTCTCATTCCAGAGCGTTTTGATGACAATGATGCGCCTCGTTTAGCTAAAGTCGGACAAGATGGAGTCTCTTTCAAATCACATTTAGATGGTTCTATTCATTATATAACTCCAGAAAAATCAATACAGATTCAACACAACCTTGGCGCAGATATAATTTTTGCTTTTGACGAATGCATTTCACCTACTGAAGATTTAAAATATCAAGAGGAAGCACTTGAGCGTACGCATCGCTGGGCGGAGAGGAGTTTGATGGAACACCAGCGATTAAGCGCAGAAGAAAAAGTTTCCCTTGCGGGGTCGCTGTCTACGCCTACTGGCGTAGCACTGCCTCTCGGCTCGTCAGTCAAAGGTACTTCCCGCAATGAAACTTTTTCTTCCGCGCTTTTTGGCATCGTGCAAGGTGGTCGAGATGAAAATCTGCGCAAAAAGTCTGCCGAGTTTATAGGGGGTTTAGATTTTGATGGATACGGCATTGGCGGTTCTTTTGCCAAGGAGGATATGACAAGCGCGGTGAAATGGGTGAATGAAATTCTACCAGAAAAAAAACCGAGACATCTGCTCGGCATTGGTGAGCCAGAGGATTTATTTGGGGCAATAGAAAATGGGGTAGATCTTTTTGACTGTGTGGCGCCCACGCGCATTGCTCGTAACGGTTCGCTTTATACCAAAAATGGAAAGATAAATATAATGAATGCAAAATACCGCGAAGACTTTTCCAGAATTGAAGATAATTGTGAATGCTATACTTGCATGAAATACACTAGAGCTTATGTTGCGCATCTTTTTCATGGAAAAGAAATGCTCGCTGCGACGCTGGCTTCTATACACAATTTATTTTTTATTGTTAATCTAGTGAAAAAAATCAGGCAATCGATCTTAGATGATAATTTTTTTGAGTTTAAGGAGGAATTTTTAAAAAATTATATCAAATAGTTCTACCAACAAACTTATTCTTTTACTTTACTTTAAAGAAGTGTAGAGCTATACTAGTTCAATTAAATGGGCAAACAAAAATTAAAAAAAGAGGAAAAGAATTGGAGGAAATTTTGGAAGCTTGGGGTGGATGAATGGAACACGCAATTTTTTGGTGTGAGTCATGGTGGTGAATTAACAGCGACAGAAGGTCATCATGTTTACAATCTAAGTGATATTGCTCTAAAGTACGGCACACCGCTGCAAGTTATTTTTCCGTTTGTCATAGAAGATCGACTAAAAGATTTGATTGGATACTTTCAAGCTTATATGAAAATTTACGGCTACAAAGGTAAATTCTTCTATCACTATCCGATGAAAGTAAATCAAAATAAGGAATTTATTCTTTCTTTGCTTTCTGTGGGTGCAAATTTAGAAGCGACTTCGGCCAACGAACTTTGGCTGGTAAAAAAACTTTGGGAAGGAGAGAGGTTTAATAGTAAAATTCGTGTATTTTGTAATGGTCCGAAAACTGAGCCATATCTAGAGTTGATCGAAGAATTGCGCGGGAAAGGTATGAATATTGTACCGATTATAGAAAGTTTAGATGAAGTGGATAGGTTTTTAAAATATAAAGGTGATATTGGTGTACGAGTCGATTTGAATATTAAAACTGATTCGCATTGGGATAAAAAATTTGACCGTTTTGGATTGTCAGAAAAAGATGCTCTAAATTTAAGTAAGATGAAGAATTTTAAGATTATGCATTATCATATGGGTTCTCAGATAAAAACACAAAAAAGTATTTTTGAAGGAGTGAAATATGGTTTTGGTATTTATACGCAATTGCAAAAAATACATCCAAATTTAGATACATTAGATATCGGTGGAGGATTTGGTGTGCCATATGAAAAGAAAAAGTTTTACACTGCGAAAGTTGTTTCTAGTAAGATTGTTAAAATACTTAAAAGTTTGTCGGACAAGGCAGGAATCAGACATCCGAATCTTGTAGTAGAATGGGGACAGCATATCGTGGCTCCAGCTCAAGTCACAATCTATAAAGTATTTTCCGAAAAAATCATACCAAAAGCAAATGCCAAAGCCTGGTATATCATTGATGGTAGTTTTATGAATGATATAAAAGATACTTGGGCGGTTCATCAAAAGTTTCATATAATTCCAGTTAATAATATGCAGAGCCCTCTCAAAACAACTTGGCTCGCCGGGAGTACTTGTGATTCTGATGATAAATATACTGCTGGAGGCAATTATATTCTTTTACCAAAACTTCACGAAAATCAAGATCAATTTGTTGCAGTTTTAGATACTGGAGCGTATCAAGATGGTTTGGCATCTCATCATTGCCTTCTTTCTGCTCCTATGAAAATTGTTGCTCAAGATGGCACGATCAAAATTGCTCGCAAGCGAGAAAATGCTGAAGCTATAGGTAAACTTTTTGGTTGGAATGGGGATCATAAGTAGTTGTAAAGTAAAAAAATGCAAAAAAGATTTTATATTTTCATAAGTATTCTTTTTCTAGTCGTGGGATTTTTTTTAATTAATCAAAATATTTCAAAATATAATTTAAGAGATATTAAAGAAGTAAAAATAGCAGGGCAGAATATAAAAGTTGAGTTAGTTTTGACTAAAGAGGAGAAAGAACAAGGACTTTCAGGACGACAGGGCTTAAATAATAATGAAGGAATGTTATTTGTTTTTGAGCATTCTGGCAATCATCCTTTTTGGATGAAAGATATGAATTTTCCGATTGATATTATTTGGCTTGCCCCATTCGAAGGCGAAGATGGTGAGAACTTAAAAGTTGTTTATATAAAAAAAAATGCTCGACCGGAATCATATCCAGAAACTTATGGACCTGACGAAGATGTCTCGACATTAGTTGAGATAAAATATGTCTTGGAAGTTGTGTCTGGATTTTCAGAAAAAAATGATTTAAAAGAAGGGGATAAAGTG
>SIBT01000017.1 GCA_009695015.1 Candidatus Nomurabacteria bacterium
TGCCTGTAAGACAAAAACCTTCAACGCTTTTGGTTGGGGTTCTTGTAAGATTGGATTTAATTCGAGTGACGAAGCTATCGAAATTATAGCCAAAAATTTAGGTGGAAATAATCCAAAAACTGCAAAATATTATGACAACAAAACGACTACCCAAATTTTGCGAGCCTATAATCCTCCTTCCATTGTTCCTCGTTACGCCGAACAAGTCATCTCTATCATGAATGCGATCGGTGTAGCTGATGAAGTAATAATTCCTAAAGTCATTACTTAACACAAAATAAAAAAACGTCCCGATTCAAATCGGGACGTTTTTTTATTTAATATCATTCTGAGATTGTTGTGGATTCATTTGTTAATTTACTCCAAATGTATCAAAGTCATCTTCTGTTCCTTTGGTTCAAACAGGGTAATTTGGAAATTGTAATTCTTTCCAAGTTCTAGTTTTTCACGTAGTTTACTTTCTGAAGCAAAAGTTGAATTATGCACAAGTCCGGCTACGCCTTCTTTAATAGAGACGAGCGCGCCGTGTTTGTTGTATTTTATAATCACTCCTTTGATAATATCTCCTTTTTTCAGTTTTCCCTCAAATTCTTTCCAAGGATTTTCTTTGAGAGCTTTGATCGAAAGCGATATTTTGCCATCTTTTATCTCAATCACCCGCGCGCGGATTTGGTCTCCGATTTTAAACATAGTGCGAGGATTTTCTACCAGTCCCCAATCAAGCTCGGAAATATGTATTAGACCTTCTAGTCCTTCGGAAAGCTTTACAAACACTCCAAAATCCACGAGGCCTGCCACTGTGCAATCTAAATCTTCTCCGACGTTATATTTATTCAGAATTTCCTTTTTTTCTTCTGGGTTATTATCTTTTTCGGAGAATATCAACTTGCCTTCTTTTGGCAGGGTGGAGATGATCATTACGGAAATTTGTTGTCCCACTAGTTTTTTTAATTCTTTTAATATTTTATCTTTATCTGAATCCAGTACTCGAGGGTAGTGATCAGCTTTCAGTTGAGATGCGGGCAAGAATCCTTGGATACCTTGCCATTCCAAAATCAATCCTCCTTTATTTGCATCTTTTATTTCTAAACTTATTACTGTTTTTTCTTTTATCGCTTTTTCAGCTTCATTCCAGGTGAGTGCTTGTTTTGCTTCTTTAAGAGAAAGTTCTATATATCCATCTTCATTTTCTACTTCAACAACTTTTGCTTTGATGATATCACCCGGGCTTATTTTTTTTATAATGTCTTTCGCGTTAATAAATTCGCGACCATAAATAATACCTGCTCCGTATGGAGCTAGATCGACATAGACAGATGATTTCTCTACACTAATGACAGCGCCTTCTACCAGAGAATCAATTTCCGGTTTGTTCACACTTCGGGAGAGAATAGAATTTAACACTAAATTTTCTTCTCCTCCATCAGCTATGTCTAAAACATTGTGGGCAGGTTTTGCTGTTTCTACTTTAATCATAAAATATTCTGACAATATTTTGACTTCGTTCGGACATTATATAAATAAATTTATATATACTCCTCTCTCATCAAAATAAAAATCCGCCAGTGGGCTAAAAAATTACCCTAAGCGGATATAAGGCTTAGGTTTTCCGATTTACTTCGCCAAAGTGGCGGAGCAAGAGATCGAAAGGTTACCCTAAATCCTGCTGTTAATTCAAAATGAATATTGTCAGTCTAGCAAATAATATGTTAGAATGCAATTAATGATAATAACATATTTTGGCAAGCAGTTTTTCAAGATTCAGCAAGGGGAAACAGTTCTCTCTTTTAACCCCATAAGCAAACAAAGTAAAAGCTCTAAAACAGGCATGGGTGCCCATTTTGGCGCAGATATTGCTCTGGTTACTACCAATCATCCTGATTATAATGGGCTCGAACAATTGTCTCATGGCGAGCGTACCCCTTTTGTTATCAGTGGTCCAGGGGATTATGAAGTTAAAGAAATTTTCATTAAAGGTGTATTGTCAAATGCCCTGCTTATAAATAAAAATTACATCAATACTATTTATATATTATCTTTAGATAATATTAATATTGTATTTCTTGGAACATTGTCGAATGGAGAGATTTCAAAAGAAGCGCATGAGGCGATAGGTAGTCCTGATATTCTTTTTATTCCTATTGGTGGTAAAGATTTACTTGACGCAAAATCTGCGGCAAAATTTGCATTGTCGCTTGAATCTAAAATAATAATACCGATGGATTATGACGATGCATCTCTGAAAGCATTTCTCAAAGAAACTGGAGAAGAAAAAGCCGAAGTAGTCGATAAATTAACGTTTAAATTAAAAGATTTAGAAGGCAAAGAAGGAGAAGTCATAGTTTTAAAGAGTATTTAAGAATTTAAAAATATAAATATGAAAAAAATTATCCATCATATAAGGAGTCAGAGCGAAGAAGCCAGAAGACATATTTTACATGTTCTGACCATCATTTTTGCTATTATTCTTTTATTTCTTTGGATTTTTTCTTTAGGAGTAAGTTTAACTGATCCTGATACAGAGGTAAGAATAAATAACGACTTGAAACCATTTTCTGCGTTAAAAGATAATTTAATCGGCGGATATAAAAGTATCTTAGATCAACAATAATTTTTATACGGTAATTTTTTATGAAAAAATCTTCAGAAACAAAAGACGACAAAAATGATATGAATAACAAGCCAATTGGTATAGATAAAATTCTGCCAGTTGATGTCGTCGCAGAAATGAAGGATTCATATTTGGCCTACGCCATGTCTGTCATTACATCGCGTGCGTTGCCGGATGTCAGGGATGGGCTCAAACCAGTACATCGCAGAATTTTATTTACTATGCATGAAATGGGACTCACTTCTTCTGCGCGTTTCCGAAAATCAGCTGCAGTTGTCGGAGATGTGCTTGGGAAATATCATCCACATGGAGATACGGCAGTTTATGAATCTATGGTTGGTATGGTGCAGGATTTTTCATATCGTTATCCACTTGTTTTAGGACAAGGCAACTTCGGTTCTATCGATGGAGATAATGCCGCAGCTCATCGTTACACTGAGGCGAAAATGTCTAAAATTTCTAGTGAGTTACTACGAGATTTAGAGAAAGAAACAGTTGATTTTAGACCAAACTATGATCAGACTCGCAGGGAACCTATCGTGCTTCCCTCTAGTGTGCCGGCGCTTCTTTTGAATGGCACCTTGGGTATTGCTGTAGGTATGGCGACAAATATTCCACCGCACAACTTGGCAGAAGTGCTAGATGCAACAACTCACCTTATCGACCACGAAGATGCTACGACTGAAGACCTGATGCAATTTATAAAAGGACCAGACTTTCCTACTGGCGGTATTGCTTATGGTTACAAAGATATGTTGCATGCTTATGGAGGAGGACGGGGAGGAGTCGTCTGTAGAGGCGAAGCTGAAATAGTGGAACAAAAAGATGGGAATTTCTCTATCATTATAACCTCGATTCCTTTTAGAGTGAATAAATCAAATTTAATAATAGCTATAGCCGAATTAGTCCAAGAGAAAAAACTTGAAGGCATCAAGGGATTACGAGATGAATCAACCAAAGATATTAGGATTGTTATTGATTTAAAAGGAAACGCGCATCCGGAAAAAGTTTTGAATTATATTTATAAAAATACGCAACTTGAATCAAATTTTAATTTTAATATTGTGGCGTTAGTAGATGGCGTCCCCCAAACTCTCTCTTTGAAGTCTATTCTTGAGCAATTTATTTTACATAGAATAGAAGTAGTGAAACGCAGATCTGCTTATGATTTACGTAGAGCTGAAGAACGTGAACATATTTTGCTGGGTCTTAAAAAGGCATTAGATAAAATAGACCGTGTGATAACGGTTATACGAGGGTCCAAAAATTCTCAAATTGCTAAATTTAATTTAATAAAAGAATTTAAGTTTTCTGATTTACAAGCAACGGCTATTTTGGAAATGAAACTGGCAAAACTTGCTGGTCTTGAGCGACAAGCCGTGGAAGATGAACTTCGAGATAAACAAAAATTCATTGCCGAGATGAAAGATCTTTTAGCAAGTTCAAAGAAAATTCTTCAGATAATTACAGGAGAGTTAAAAGAAATTCGCGAAAAATATATTGATGAAAGAAGAACAAAAATAGTCAAAGGCGGAGTCAAGGAAATTTCTGATGAAGATTTGGTGCCAGAAAAAGAAACAATGTTGGTTTTGACGGCTGGCGGATATGTAAAATGCACTGATCCTTCTGAATATCATGCGCAGAAGCGTGGCGGAGTCGGGGTGATTGATTTAGAAACCAAGGAAGAAGATTTTGTTACTATGCTTGTATCTGGCTCAACTCATAGCAATCTTCTTTTTTTCACTAATTTGGGCAAAGTTTATCAAATGAAAATGTATGATATTCCAGAGGCTCGCAGGGCTACCCGTGGCAAATCCATCATGAATTTCCTTTCTATAGGAACGGAAGAAAAAGTGACTTCTATTTTAGCGATGCCGAAAGAAGACAGTAAAATTGAAAGTTCTCTGATGCTTGTGACGAAAGGTGGCACAGCGAAAAAAATGTCAGCTTCGAGCTTTAAAGATGTTCGTCGCAGTGGAATTATCGCTGTTCGTCTAGACAAAGATGATCAGCTTATATCTGCATTAGTCACAGAGAAAGGCGATGAAGTTATGATAGCGACAGCAGAAGGGCAATCTATTCGATTCAAAGAATCTGATGTTCGCGAAATGGGCAGAACTGCCGGAGGGGTCAGTGGCATAAGGTTGGGCAAGGATGATGAGGTTATAGGTGTCGATGTAGTGAAGAAAAATAGCGAAAAAGGTGCATTTCTTACAATGAGCGCAAATGGTTTTGGTAAAAAAACTGAACTAAAAGAATATAAAGTCCAAAAGCGCGGTGGCTCTGGTGTGAAGACTGCGAAAGTTACTTCTAAAACTGGCAAACTCATTGTGGCTAAAGTTTTAACTGGAGAGGAACAAGAATTGATAGCAATGTCAAAAAAAGGTCAAGTTATTCGCACAACATTGAAAGATATTTCTTCTCTCGGTAGACAAACGCAAGGTGTGACCATTATGCGCTTGCGTTCTGGTGATGGTATTGCATCGCTCGCTTGTATATAATTTAATATATGTTCACCGATCCAATAAAAAATTTAACAGCTTTCGGACTACGAGAAGATAATATCGTAGTAGATTTGGGCGCAGGAACTGGTTTTTATTCTATACCGGCTGGGAGAATTGTATCAAAAGGAAAAGTTTACGCAGTTGAAATAATTAAAGATTTTCTGGCGACGATAAAAAACAAAGTAAAAGAAGCTAATCTCCACAATGTGGAAATTCTTTTTGGGGATATTGAAAAGAATGGTGGCACAAAATTAGGGGATAGTATCGCGGATGCGGTTATTGCCTCAAATGTTCTTTTTCAAGTGAAAGACAAAGAGCAATTTATTCTCGAAATAAAAAGAATATTGAAACAAAAAGGGAAAGTATTGTTGATTGATTGGAGAGAGGCATTAATTATGAATAAAACGAATATAGTTCCAAAAAACAAAGCTCGCGAAATGTTTGAAAAAAAAGGTTTTGTTTTAGAGAGGGACATTGATGCTGGAGAGCATCATTATGGTATGATATTTATTAAGCACTAGGAGACTAGGCTCTAGGCTTTATCTGAAGCAAAAGAATTAAACTTAAATCATGAAAAATTTTCAAGTTGTAACTATAATTATATTCATTGCTTTAGCTCTTTTTGGAATTTTTGTTTTTTCTGGCGCGATACCAATCGGGAAAAATAAAGCGCCTGGAGGTCTAGGTACAGTAGTTTTGTGGGGAACAGTCAGAGCGTCTACGATGACGCCACTTTTAGAAGAATTTAATATTTCCAATCCTACTTTTGTCATGAAATATGTAGAAAAAAGAAAAGAGAGTTTTGATCGAGATTTACTCGAAGCTTTAGCCGAAGAAAGGGGACCAGATATGTTTTTCTTATCAGATGATCTAACGTTTCGTTATGTTAATAAAATTTTCCCTGTTCCATATAGCAGTTTCTCTTTGGCCGCGTTTAAGAATAGTTTTTCCGGCGCTGGGGAAGTATTTCTGACTTCCAAAGGTATCTTAGCTTTTCCCTTATCTATTGATCCGCTTATGTTGTATTACAATCGCAGTCAACTGGATGCCAATGGAATTATTTATCCTCCAAACTTTTGGGATGAGATGCCTACGCTCGCGTCTATTCTTACCAAAAAAGATAATTCAAACAAGATAACAAAAAGCGCGATTGCGTTGGGACATTTTTCCAATATTACTCATGTCAAAGATATTTTATCTACTCTTTTTATGCAGGCAGGCAACGTGATTATTAGAGAGAAAGATGGGGTTTTTATCTCTAGTTTAAA
This sequence comes from Candidatus Nomurabacteria bacterium, assembly GCA_009695015.1. Taxonomy (GTDB): domain Bacteria; phylum Patescibacteriota; class Minisyncoccia; order Phycocordibacterales; family UBA9973; genus UBA9973. Next base: position 6,384 of record SIBT01000017.1, read on the forward strand.
TGATTCTCTCTCCAACCCAAAGTATAATCCTAGCGCAATTTTGAAATTCTATACCGATTTTGCTGATCCAAATAAAGATGTATATTCTTGGAATAAGTCATTTCCGAATTCGAACGATGCATTTTCGAGAGAGGATTTGACATTTTATTTCGCTCCAGCGAGTGAGCTTTTGACTTTAGTAAATAGAAATCCAAATCAGAATTTAGGTGTTGCGCCTATCCCTCAGATCAGGAATGCTAGCACTAAACTAACCGGCGCTCATGTTATAGGTGTGGCTCTTTTATCTTCTTCAAAGAATTTTAATACGGCTTTTACCGCAGCGAGTTTGATGGCTACCGGAAATTTTGCTTCTAAATTCGCTATTGCTACAAACACTGCGCCAGCACGCCGAGATTTACTCAAGATTAAACCATCAGATGCATATTCTCCGATTTTTTACGATTCTGCGCTTTACGCGAGGAGCTGGCTGGATCCATCGGAAGAAGATACAAATAACATTTTTCGCAATATGATCGATGCAGTAATATCAAACAATCTGACCGTTGAAAACGCTATATCTGATGCTAGCGCTAAACTTAATTTATTGTTACTGCGATGATAAAAAAAATTACGATCTTTCTTGTAATATTTTCAATACTTATGATACCGGTTTTTTCTTTTGCACAAACAGCCATAGATACAGATATTAGAGATCAAGCTTTTGCTGACGGAAAAAGCTTGGTGCCTTGCGGTAATGATAAAGATATAAAGGGAAATATAATTAATCCTTGCAGTTTTAAGGACGCTTTGACTCTTGTCAACGGAATAATTAAATTTATTCTTTTTAAGTTGGTAATACCTATTGCCGCAATCATGTTTTTTTATGCTGGATTTTTGATGATAACTTCAGGAGGGAGTGCAGAATCTAAAACAAAAGCCAAGGGGATTTTCACTAATGCTGTCATCGGGCTTGTCATTGCGGTGGGGGCTTGGTTGATAATTAAGACCATATTATCAATCTTAGGCTACGATGGAGCTTGGATAGGGTTCTAATGTAATGTATAATTAAGATATGCAATTTATCAAGCAAAATCTATATAAAAATAAAATAATTTTAACAGCTTTTTTATTTATTGTCCCGATTTTTTCATTTGCTCAAGGAACTGTTTCGGCACCTTGTGACACGTCTGGTAAAATCTGCAACCCACTTGGCCCTAATGGAATAGAAAGTATCCCAGGTTTTATCCACACTCTTTTGGTGGGCGTGCTAAAAATTGGTATGCCGATTGTCGCGCTTGCTATTATCTACTCCGGTTTTCTTTTTGTATCGGCTAGGGGGAATTCGGAAAAATTAACCAAAGCAAAAGACACTCTTTTATATACCTTGATTGGCGCGGCGATACTTTTAGGGTCGTGGGCTATCGCAGAGCTTATATCTGAGACTGTGATTGGAATTTCTAATTAAGATTTATATTATAAATTTAAAAAATGATTATAAAATTTAAAAATAAATTAAAATCAGGAGCTAAAATTTTAGTACTAGGATTGATTCTGATTATACTTGTCGGACTTTTTGTGCCAACGCTCACTGTAGCCCAGACGACGAGTAATGCCAACGATGTGGGCATTGCTGTAGATGGTATAGGAAATTTAATATGCAGGGTACACAAAATTCTCAATATAATCATTCCGGTTTTAATGACTTTAGGAGTGATATATTTTATTTGGGGTGTAGCTCAATATGTCATTGCTGATGGTGATGAAAGTAAAAAGAAAGGAAGAGATCAGATAATATATGGCATCATTGGTTTAGCGGTGATTGTGGGCGTGTGGGGACTGGTGAATATTGTCGTTAAAACCTTTGGTCTAAGTGGTGAAGCGCCTTCCTTGATTTCTCTCACAGTGAATGGAACCAGCACTACCTGTAGTCTTGCTGGGAATCCGAAATTTCAAGATCTTTTATGTTATATTACTCGTATTATTAATGATTCAGTAATTCCACTAATATTTACTTTAGCTGTCGTTATGTTTGTCTGGGGGGTGGTGCAGTTTGTTATAAATAGCGACGAAGAAGCGAAAAAAGAAAAAGGCAAGCAATTTATGCTTTGGGGTATAATTGCTTTAACTGTGATGGTTTCGGTTTGGGGACTAGTAGGAATATTGGGTAGTACCTTTGGTATTAACACTGGTTTTATTCCACAGGTTAAGCCATAATTGCTTTTGTTTTAATTAAGTTTGTAGTATAATTAGGACTATATTATTATTTATAGGGTCGCGAAATTATTATTAAGTTAGTCGAAAATTATTCATGAAAAATAAATTAATTGTTTTGTCTGGTTTTGTTTTAGGTTTGGTGCCTGTTATGGCATTTGCACAAGGTACTGCAGTTGCTCAAACTTGTAATCAATTTGCGAATCAGGGGACACTTGAGACAGTCATTTGTCGTGCAGGAAGTATTTTGAATACGATCATACCATTTTTGATTGTGCTCGGAGTTTTGTATTTCATCTGGGGAGTTATTACTTATGTCATTGCTGCAGATGAAGAAGCAAAGAAGGGGGGACGAGACAAAATAATCTATGGTGTCATTGGTTTAGCCGTCATTATAGGTGTATGGGGATTGGTAGCTATTCTAAACAGAACTTTTAATCCGACGGTGACAGGTCCTGTATCTATTCCTTGTGTTATTGGTACACCTGGCTGTTAATAGTTTGAGGGTTTGTTAATTATAAACATGAATTTTCTATTTACCAATGTAGCTTATGCGGGCGTGGATTCTTTCATTGTGAATGTCAATCGAGAGATCATAAATCCGCTCATACTGTTACTCTTCGCTCTCGCGTTGATATATTTTCTTTATGGCATGTTCGAGTTTATTGGCAATAGTACGAATGACGAAAAAAAAACAATTGGAAAGAGTCACATGCTGTGGGGAATCATTGGGCTTACGATAATGATGGGAGTCTGGACTATTCTTAACATAATTTTGAATACTTTAAATATTCAAGATCAAATAAATCCACAAGAAGGAACGGTAAAATTGAATGATTACAATCCGAAATAACTCCCAGCTCCTTCTCCTTAAGAAGTTTAACTAGGTAGAAATATTAAAAGGGCGGTCATCTCGTGTAAAGACACAAGAGCCGCCCTTTTGCGTTTAGCCATTCGGCCAAACGTGATCTTATTGAAGGCGATATAGCCGGAAGGCTGTATGCCCGTTGGTTGGGTTTTTGGGGTCTGTGAAGACCTTTGGACCCGATACTGCAGGTTGGGGTAGATTCGTCTTTCCCAACCCTGGTATATAAAGTACTGGTTTCTTATGGCCAGGATACTCTATGATGATGGGCCCATCTGCCTCTATGTTAAAGAGGTAGTTGGCCGTGATAGTTGTTGGCGTTATTCCGTAGATGACCTGAGGGATGTCTAAAACCGTTGCCGGTAGAGGATTAGTGGCGGCTATTCGTGCTGCTTCCAACGCCTTATCTTTTGTCGCTTCGGCTTTTTCATTGTAATCTTTTACGCCCCCTATAATAGCGGAAAGTAAGCAGAGTATAATAACTACACCAAAGATCTTTTGCGCTGTAGGGTGTGTTCGGCCTGTTTTTGCTATTCCTTTTCTATGCATTATTTTCCTCCTAATTTGCTGATTATTCCACCGAGAATGCCGGCTTGACCCTCTACTGAAACAACTTGTTTATTTATTTTTGGGTCAAGAGAAATATCTGCAGCGTTGAGTGCTTCCTGCGCTGTTGCTCCGAGTTCATCTTGGGCTTTTTTGGCCATAGCTATCTTGAATTTGTAAGCATTTGTTCTCGCCTCTGCTTGTTTATTTTTCTCAAAGGCTTGCTTTGTTTCCAAAGACAAATCAACACTAGCCAAAGCGAATA
>SIBT01000018.1 GCA_009695015.1 Candidatus Nomurabacteria bacterium
ATGTGTGGAATTATTATTCAGCTTCCACTACCAGAATCTTTAGATAAAAAAGCAATACTCGATAGCATCGATCCGCTTCTTGATGTTGATTGTTTGGGCGCTATTGCCAGTGAGAAATTTTATAATAATTACGATAGTAAAACAGATTTAGGATTTCCCACAGCACTTGCTTGTATGGCGCTACTTGATTCAGTCAATTTGGATTTAAAGGGAAAGATTGTAGTCGTAATGGGGCAAGGAGAGTTGGTGGGCAAACCCGTCTCAGCGCTTTTGCGTGACCGAGGTCTGACCTATCTTTCAATAACCAGCAAAACAGAAAATAAAGAATATCTTTTAAAACAAGCTGATATTGTGATCTCAGGTATGGGAAAGGGGAAATATATTACAGGCAATATGATTAAGTATGGAGCAGTTTTGATAGATGCGGGCACTTCAGAAGAGGTAGGTAGTACGTCAGGTGTTCGCGCAAATATTGTGGGTGACATTGATTTTGAATCTGTAAAAAATGTCGCGGGTTATGCCTCACCTGTGCCTGGAGGAGTGGGTCCTGTGACTGTCGCTATACTTCTCGGTAATGTATTAAAGGTGGCAAAATTAAGATCTCATCCTAGCCCTCTTCTCTAAGGAGAGGGAAATTCATATGAATGAAACAATCTTTTTCTTTTTTTATAATCTTGCCCATCAATCAACCTTTTTTGATAGTATAATTATATTTTTTGGAGTGGTATTTCCTTTTTTAGTTCTTGTTGGAGTTGGGTTTTTTCTTTTATGGAAATCAGAGATACTGAAGCTGGGAAACTTTACTTTGATTAACTTTTATATACTTTTTAAAAAAGGAATTGTTGTTTTTGGTACGGCATTTATTGCTTATTTATTTGCCACAATTTTAAAAGAATTAATTAGTGCTGATCGCTCTTTTGTAAGATTGGATACAATCATACCGCTTTTTAATCCTACCCAAGAATATTCTTTTCCTTCCACCCATGCCGCTATTTTTTCAGCTTTAGCTATAGCTGTATATTTTCGTGATAAAAAAATTGGCATTATTTTCTTGATATCAGCATTATTAATAGGCCTTGCGCGCATCATAGCTGGAGTTCATTTTCCTATAGATATTTTAGGTGGATTTATTCTCGGCAGTGGAGTTACTTATTTAGTTGCTTATTTTGTTAAAAATGTATAATATGTCTATATCTTTATGCGACACAAAATTGCTTCAGCATTATTGGTACTTATTTTTGGCTCCGGAATAGCCTTTTTTGTTTATAAAACCGAGCCCAAATTAAATAAAAATTTTGAAACTCAAAATGCATTTTTTAAGAAATTTCCTTTTCGTTTAGGATTAGACCTCTCTGGAGGTAGTCATCTAATATACAAAGCTGATGTTAGCGCTGTGGAGTCCAGTGAAGTGGGAAATTCAATGGATGCGCTTCGTGATGTCATCGAACGCAGGGTAAATCTGTTTGGAGTTTCCGAGCCAGTGGTACAAGTACAACACGGTGGAATAATTTCTGGTAGTGGCGAACAGTTAATCGTTGATCTTCCTGGTATAACTGACATAAAACAGGCGGTAGAAATGATTGGACAGACTCCTATTTTGGAATTTAAAACTGAAGCCCCAAACGACACACCACAAACTGCGACTGTAGATAAAGACGGTAAGGTAAATTTAGATATAGGTTCTCAATTTGTGAAAACTGAGCTAACTGGTAGGTATTTAAAAAAAGCGACTTTAGAATTTGATCAAAATACCAGAGAACCAAGAGTAAGTTTGCAGTTTGACGATACAGGCACAAAACTTTTTGCGCAAATAACTAAAGCTAATATTGGTAAAATGGTGGCTATCTATTTAGATGGTACTCCAGTATCTACTCCGGTCGTTCGTGAAGAAATTCCAAATGGTCAGGCTGTTATTTCCGGCAGTTTTACTCCGAATGAAGCAAAACTCTTGGTAGGTAGATTGAATTCTGGCGCTCTACCAGTACCCATAACTCTTCTTTCTACTCAGACTATCGGTGCGACTTTAGGAGAGTCTGCTGTAAATGCTGGAGTGAAGGCAGCAATCATAGGATTCTTATTGGTGACTATTTTCTTAATTCTTTGGTATCGATTGCCAGGCCTTATTGCTGTTATTGCTCTTTCATTTTACACTGCTATTTTATTGGCGATTTTCAAATTACTTCCCGTCACTCTAACGGCTGCTGGAATTGGCGGGTTTATAATTTCACTTGGAATGGCGGTTGATGCCAATGTGCTTATTTTTGAAAGAATGAAAGAAGAAATTAGGAAGGGATATAATATATCTGACGGTATTCATACTGGTTTCAAGAGAGCTTGGACATCTGTCCGAGACTCAAATACTTCCAGTATTATTACTTCCATTATACTGTTTTGGCTCGGTACACCATTAATAAAAGGATTCGCTTTAACTTTTGGTCTAGGTGTTTTAGTTTCGATGTTCTCAGCGATTACTATTTCTCGCATCTTTCTTTTTGCTCTTGGAATTAATAAAAATAATAACTTTACCAGTTTTCTTTTTGGTAGCGGTTTTTCATCAGCCAAAAATATGACTAATAATAAATAATATGTTTATTATCAAATACAAAAAAATATTTATTTCTCTGTCGGTTCTTCTGGTTCTGGTTTCCGTGATTTTTATTGCGATCTTTGGTTTAAAGCTTGGGATTGATTTTAAAGGAGGCGCTCTGCTCGAAGTCGATTATTCTAATTCTTCTTCTGGCCGTCCAGAGGCATCTTTATTAGAGAATAAAATCAAGACCCTTAAGATGCTTGATATAAACCAAGTACTGATTCAACCGACGGCCGAATTTGGTTATCTAATTAAAACTCGCAATTTGAGTGAACCCGAACATCAAATGCTTTCAGCGTTATTGTCGCTTGATGGCAAATATCCTGTTTTAGAAAAGAGTTTTAACTCGATTGGTCCATCTGTCGGAAGTGAACTTGCGCGTAAGGCGATCATTTCGATCATTATGGTCATTTTTGCTATTATTTTTTTCATCACTTTTGCTTTTCGTAAAGTTTCGCGTCCAGTGGCATCTTGGAAATACGGAGTCATCACTATCATCACTCTTCTTCATGATATCATTATACCAACGGCTATTTTTGCACTGTTATCTCACTATACCGGCGCTGAAGTCGATACGCTTTTTGTCTTGGCGCTCCTCACTATCTTAGGATTGTCTGTTCATGATAAAATTGTTGTTTTTGACAGAATCAGAGAAAATTTAAAGGAAGGGGATAAGAAAAGTTTTGCGGAAACAGTCAGTATAAGCACTAGTCAGACTATTGTCCGATCGATCAATATTACTCTCACAATTATTGGGGTTTTGGTGCCGCTTTATTTATTTGGTCCAGAAACAACAAAGAATTTCGCGCTTGTTCTGACGATAGGTCTTTTCTTTGGTATTTATTCTTCGCTTTTCTTTGCTTCTCCACTCTTGATATTATTAGAAGAGTGGCAGCTAAAAAATAAAAAACCATAAAAACTTGCTTGTATATTTTTAATACTTTAGTATATAATATAAGTATATGAAATACTTATTAATAATTTTTGGGGTTTTGGTTTTATGGGCAGTTTTTATTTATAATGGTTTTGTTTCTTTAATTAATCGTACCAAAGAAGCTTGGGCGGATATTGAAGTTCAATTAAAACGCCGATATGATTTAATTCCAAATTTAGTAAATACAGTGAAGGGATATGCTACGCACGAATCTTCCGCTTTTGAAAATGTTACGAAAGCTAGAAGTATGGCAATGGGCGCATCTGGTCCGACTCCAGAGCATGCAGAAGCTGAAAATATGCTAACTGGCGCTTTGAAGTCTATCTTTGCTATAGCGGAAGCTTATCCAGATCTCAAGGCTAATCAAAATTTCTTGGCGCTTCAAAATGAACTTTCGGATACAGAAAATAAAATTCAAGCAGCTCGCAGGTTTTATAATGGGAATGTTCGCGACTTGAATATAAAAATTGAATCTTTTCCTTCTAATATACTTGCGACAATGTTTCATTTTTCTAAAAAAGAATTCTTCGATCTCGCGGATGATGATGTTGCCCAGAATCCAGTAGAAGTAAAATTTTAAAATAAAATATAACTTAAGTTATATTAATTTAAGTTTCTTGCAAATATTATTTTTATGTTATAATTAAATTTATGATTACACCGGAACTTTTAGGATATATACGAGGAGAATTTGATAAGGGGCGTACGCGTGAAGAAATTCACACAACGCTAGTCGCGGAGGGTGGCTGGATTGAAGCTGATATAAGTGAAGCATTTAGAACAATGATTTCAACACAAGGTTCTGTTATTTCAAACACAACTACTCCAAACACTACCCCTATAACGAATATAAAAGATGAGACAAAATTATCTAAAAAAGTTTTGGAGAATTTAATTTTTGTTATTGTAGCGATAACTTGTTTATTGTCTTGGTATTTTTATCGACCACAAATAGTTAGTTTTTGGAATAGAGGAATCGAGAGTTCACAAGCACTATCTGTTAATTCTTGGAATTGGGTAGAAAGATCCTCTGTTAATTCTTGGAATTCATTGATAAATAATTTCAAAAAATTATCCTTTCCTTCTTTCAAACTACCTTCGTTCTCTATGCCTTCTTTGGATTTTAAGAAAATGTTTGGTGGCAATAAACAGAATAATGTCGCCGTAGCGCCACCAGATGATGTGATAGTGGCAAAGGTCACAAAAGCAATTGTAAGTGTTAAAAATTGTGGGACGACCAACTCGCCAGACTTAAAGAACAAAAGTACATATGAGAACAATGCAGTATTAAATTGTTTGGGTGAAAGTGCTCTCCGTTGCATTGACGCGGAAGCTGTTTTAGAAGATGCTTTATTTCCAGGCGTATTTCGAGTTATTAAAAATAAAGATACTACTTGCAACTTCAAACTCTCGTATGAACAAGATAGTACTCTATCTGATATAAATGGTCAGAAATTAGCAGGTCAATATATTTCTTGTCCCATAAACATTGTCAAAGCTGTCGACAATACCAATCCATCTTCTCCAAAGTTTCTTTTTATTGAATCTAATAAGGCAAATTACAGTAAATATGCGAGCCAAATATATTTCTATGGCACGCTGGGCTTATTTATGGAAAACAGTGTCGATAAAAATAAAATTCAAACTCTTGGCTGTAGCGGATCTTATATTGATTCTGTGGTCGCTAGTTATCTTAAAATGCAGAGTACTAAGAAATAGTTTATGGCGACACTTTATACTGAGCAATCAAAAAATGTGACCAAAACATGGCTTCTTATGACAGTGTTTTTCGTCGTTGTGATTCTTTTTGGTTGGTTCATAAGTATTTATTACAATAATCCAAACGTTCTTTATTTCTTTGTCTTTTTTAGTATTTTGATGAATTTTTTTTCTTACTGGTTTTCAGATAAAATCGTCTTGAAATTAGCAGGAGCCAAAGAGGCAAAAAGAGAAGAATATTTTGATCTGTATACAAGTGTTGAAAATCTTTCGATCACCGCGGGACTTCCAATGCCTAAAGTTTATGTAGTAAATGACAATGCGCCAAACGCTTTTGCGACTGGCCGAGACAAGAACCACGCTGTCGTCTGTGCGACCACTGGACTTCTTGCAATACTTAATAAGCCGGAATTGGAAGGTGTCATTGCGCATGAATTGTCGCATATCGGTAATCGTGACATGTTGCTTTCGACTGTCATCGTCGTATTAGTGGGTTTTGTGACAATTGCTGCGGACATATTTACACGGAGTATCTTTTTTGGTGATCACAGAAGTAATAATAAAGGAGGTGGTGCGCTTGTGATTATTGGAATTATTTTTTCCATTTTAGCGCCAATATTAGCAGTGCTTATCCAGCTGGCTATTTCTCGAAAGCGTGAATTTCTCGCGGATGCATCCGGTGCGCTACTCACTCGTTATCCGGAAGGATTGGCAAATGCGTTGCGTAAAATTTCTCAGTATAGTAAACCGATGGATCGTCAATCGAGCGCCATCGCACATCTATATATAGCTGATCCAAAAGGTCTAGGATTTAGTAAAAAAATTGGTGGATTTTTTGCAACTCATCCACCGGTATCTGAGAGAATCAAGGCTTTGATTGGATAGTGCACCTCCTCAAGGGAGGATAGAGAAAAGGTTTTTAATTTACCTCACCCTAGCTCTCTTCTTACAGAAGCAGTACACCTTTTGGATACTTTATTTCATAAAGATATCTCAAAAGGTCTTGCGCTTGGGTCCCTATCCCAAGCTCACCTGGAAAGGAGAGGGGGATTTTGCTATACTCATTAAATGGACATTAAGGACGTTGAAAACCTTGCAAAACTTGCTCGAATTGAGCTTTCTGAAGAAGAAAAAAGGGAGACACTTTCAGATATGAAAGATATTTTGGATTATGTAAAGCAGATCGAAAATGTGAGAGTGGACGATATAAAAACTGAATATGATATTACAAATGTTTGGCGAGAAGACGAAATAGAAATACAGGATTTTTCAAAAGAATTAATCATTGGACAGTTTCCAGACGTGCAGAATGGTTTCTTGAAAGTTAAAAAGATTCTGTAGTTCAATAAGCTCACTATAAATAAATTTATGATTGATTTAAACACTCTCACTATCGTTTCTGCCAGAGCCAAACTTGATGCTAAAGAATTTTCGGCAGTTCAGTTGGCACAGGGATATCTTGATGAAATAAAAAAGAAAAATGGCGAATTGAATGCATATCTGGAAGTCTATGATGATGTGCTCGAACAAGCAAAAGTCGCTGACGATATGATTGCCAAAGGAGAATCGTATCCTCTTTTAGGTATTCCTCTTGCTATCAAAGATGTTATTTTAATCAAAGGTAGACGTGTTTCCGCTGCTTCAAAAATGTTGGAAAATTATGTAGCATCTTACGATGCGACAGTGATAACTAAATTAAAAAAACAAGGGGCAATATTTTTAGGCCGGACAAATACTGATGAGTTTGCTATGGGTGGGTCTACAGAAAATTCTGCATACGGTGTTACAAAAAATCCACATGATGTGTCTCGAGTAGCAGGAGGGTCTTCGGGTGGTTCAGTTGTTGCTGTGGCGGCGAATTTAGCGCTCGGGGCTCTGGGTTCCGACACTGGTGGTTCGGTTCGAGAGCCCGCAGCCTTTTGTGGCATAGTAGGCTTTAAGCCTACTTATGGTCGTGTATCTCGATATGGTCTCATTGCAATGGGTTCTTCTCTTGATTGCATCGGTCCGATTGCAAAAAATGTGGAGGACGCTAAGATTATTTTTAACGCTGTCGATGGTCAAGATTTTTTAGATAGTACAAGTATTACAGATACAACATATCAAAAAGTTTCTTTGAAAAAAGTTATTGGTGTGCCCTTCGATTTAGTCAACGGAGAAGGTGTCAGTAAAGAAGTCAAAGAAAGTTTTAATCAATCGATAAAAAAATTAGAAACAATTGGCTTTACAATCAAGGATATCACTTTAAAAAATCTTGATGCGGCGCTAGCGACTTATTATATTATTATGCCGGCTGAAGCATCTACAAATCTGTCGCGTTTTGATGGGGTTAGGTATGGTCTACACAAAGATGGTAAAAATTTACTGGAAGATTATATGCTCTCAAAAGCATCTGGTTTTGGTAAAGAAGTTCGTAGGAGAATTCTTCTTGGAACCTATGTGCTTTCACACGGTTATTATGATGCATATTATAGAAAGGCGCAAAATGTCCGAAGTGCATTAAAAAAAGAATTTATTAAAGCTTTTGATGATGTTGATGTTATTATTACACCGACTGTTCCTTTTGTAGCTTGGAAAATAGGTGAAAAAAATGATCCGGTTTCTGTATATTTGGCAGATATTTTTACAGTTACAGCAAACATTGTCGGTATTCCAGCTATCTCTATACCCTCGGGCAATATTCTTACAGAAGGGAAAAAATTACCATTAGGGATTCAATTTATGGCGCCACACGGGAGGGAGGATCTGCTTTTTGAAATTGGTAATAAATTTGAAGCACTATGATATAATTTATATATGGATATTTCCAATAATCTTCTCGGTGATTCTTTTTTTGGCTCTAAATGGTTTAATCCAGATTACTTGTTTAATCAAGCTGTTTTATTTTTTCAGTATCTTTTTGATTTTAATGTTGATAATAGCGCACAGATATTAGCTGTTTATAATACTTTTCTTTTCTTTCTTTCATTATTTTTTCTTACACTTATTTCTTATTGCGCAGTTCGCATGTTTGAAATTAGAAGTAAGGAAAACAAACATCTAAGGCACGAGATTGCTGAATATGCGCATCATCAGGCAGAGCGTGAAAAAAAACGGCAAGAAGGAGATGGTGGGTCTAAAAATGAAAGGTGGATAAAAACTCTGAGTTATCTTTTCTCCCAACATGCAAGTGATTGGAAGCTAGCAGTTATCGAAGCAGATACTATGCTTGAATCTTTATTGGACCAACTTGGTTTTAAAGGCGTTAGTTTGGGTGATAAGCTAAAAAGTTCTAGTTCGGAGAGTTTCCGTGGTTTGAGCTCTGCTTGGGAAGTACATACTATCAGAAATAGGATAGCCCACGAAGGGACTTCTTTTAAACTTTCTCAACATGAAGCAAAAAGAATAATTGCTCTCTATGAGCAGATTTTTCGTCAGTTTGGATATATTTAGCACCGAAAAATACACTTCACATTAGCTCAGTGCTTTCTTATACTTATATATTTTATCAGTGCTAAAGGCCCTGATGACCGAAGTAAAAAAGGGTTGCGGGAAGCCGAATCGAACGGCTGTCTTAAGGTTATGAGCCTTACGAGATACCTCTTCTCTATCCCGCTATATGTTGAATCTTATAGCAAAAGTAAGATTTTTGCAAATTTAAAATTTGAAAAAGTAATAAAATAATGGTATTCTCTTTTTATGTCGGGGTAGCTCAGCTGGTAGAGCAGAGGGATCATAATCCTCAGGTCGTGGGTTCAAGCCCCACCCCCGACACCAAAAAGCAAAAAGACTCTTTGATTTTATGTAGTTTTATGTATAATGGGAACATGCGGTCGTAGCTCAACTGGTTAGAGCGCGTCCCTGTCACGGACGAGGTTGCCGGTTCAAGTCCGGTCGATCGCGCAAGATTGGACGAAGCACCTCGAAAGAGGTGTTTTGTTCTTTTGGGGTAAGGTTATTTTCCAGTTCTAACCAATTTATTTTACTATTTACCAATTCTTTTTTATTTATTATCGGTTTCAGCCATTCGTTTGGAATTATAAGGAG
>SIBT01000019.1 GCA_009695015.1 Candidatus Nomurabacteria bacterium
GCTCCTCCTGCTCCTCCAATCACTACTCGAGCAGCTAAGGCAGTTCCACCCGATGCTGCAGCTGCCGCAGCAGTAACTGCAAGCCCACCAGCAAATTTTGCCCCCTTCATTACTATTTCCCCAAACGCCCCTCCTCCTTTTTCCGCGTACTTTGTTGCTTTAAGAAGCAGAGCGATGATTAACAATGATGGTATCAAGACACCCAAGATGGTTGCCACAAAGCCTGTATTTTTATCAAAAAAGTTTTCAAATGGGTTTGCCCGCAATAATAGGAATATTAGATACATAAACAACATAAAAATCGGAGCCATAAAAGTGGTCGAAATTAATCTTTTTGACCAATCTTCCCATCCTATGTATTCAACGCCTGCCAATTTTGGTATAGCTGAAGACATAAAAGCAAAAGGAGAGAATATGATCAGCACCCATAATTCAATCAATCTTCCTAAAAACATAAAGCCGGAGACAAAAAATGCATAAGCAGCAAATAACATAATTGTTCCAGAAATTCCTATTAGTCCTAGTTTTAATGCAAGGGGCAACAATGTTTGTCCACTAGTTTCATTTTGTACTTTTTTCAAATATTCCGGAGTTAATAAATCAGTTGCTCTAAAAGCTTTATACATCTCACCAGAGATATCTTTTTCTTTGTTGGGAGTTGATGGGATGTATTGTCTTCCTGCAGTAACATCAAGTCTATTATAAAAAACTAAAGCTAAGATGTTTGAAGTATCAATTACTACTTTTGTGAAGAACATAGAAAAATTTATTAGTAAAGCCATGATTATAACTTTAACTATCATTTTTTTGGTTTCGTGACCCAACCCCAAAATTGTTTGAATAGCTACGTAGAGCAAAACAAGAATAAAGAAAATGTTGGAAAGATCACGAACAACTGCCCAAGCCGCGGAAATGAAACCCGAGGAAGATGTCATTGTACTATCTAAGCCAATACGTATGAGGACATTAAAAATTAGGGCTGATAGCCAAAGTATAAAAGTAGGAATCTGAAAATAGGTATAATAAACAAATTTCAATATACATCCGTCGAAACTCCAAGTAAAGGGGTTCAAACCACAACCCCCATCAATTTGTTCTTTAAAAGCAGATCCGTCGTTATCTTGGACTGTCAGTTTTTGTGTTGCTGCTGTTGTCTGACCAGGTATGCTTACATTTGGACTTATCTGCGCCTCCACCTTTATTAATGGACTAAAAATCCCTACTAAAATAATCAGTATTACAATGTATGGTAAAAATTTCTTCATTTGATTTCGAAAATAAATTTGCGTAATTTAATTTATCGTGATTTGTATACCTGTGGTTTTGGTTGGTACTGATGAATCTTTGATTATCATTCCTGTTTGTCCTTTTGCTCTGCCGGTGATTGTGATGGTGTTGGTGTTAGAACCAAAATTATTTTGTAGATTAATTTGCGCATTTACCATTGTCGCATCTGGCGCGGTGTCTATACTGTAAGGCGCAACGCCACCAGATATAGTTACATTGGTTGTTTGACCAACACTGGTTGAAACATTTTGCGGAGTGACTATTAAAGCTCCGATGGTTATTGGAACATTAATAGTTTTGGGAGGAGTTGATGAATCTCTGACTATCATACTCGTTTGTCCTGTTGCTTTTCCAGTAATTATAATATTAGAACCTAAAATTTGCGCTGTTGCCACCCTCGTATCTGGTGGAGTATCTATACTGTAATTTGGCGTGCCGCCAGATATGGTCATACTGGTTATTTGGTCAATATTAGCTGAAACATTTTGCGGAGTGACTATTAAAGTTCTATCATCAATTACTGTAATATTTACGCTGGTAATTTTGATTAGATTAGATGAATCTTTTATTACAATTGCTGTTTCACCTACTGTAATACCAGTGATTCTGAGAGTGGCTTGAATAGGGTTGAAAATCTGGCCGGTTGCTATTCTTCCATCTTGTTGGTCTATTATAATATAAGGCGATATACCACCAGATATGGGTATACTGATTGCTTGACCAACATTAACTGTAATATTTTGTGGAATGATCAAATCTTCGGGGCCATTTATTGTAATTTGGACAGTTGTAGTTTTTTGGACTGGGAAAGATGAATCTTCAATTACAATAAAAGTATTACCTCTCTCGATACCAGTTACTACTAAGTTTGCGCCAGCAAAGGCCACTACCGCTACCGATTCATTAGGGCCTGTTCGTATATTATAAGGTTCTTTACCACCAGCTATTGTTGCGGTTATTGGTTTATTAATACCAGTTGAAATATCGTGTGGAGTAACAGCTAAAGCTCCGACAGCGTTTATAGAAATGTCGACCCTAACGGTTTGAATTGGATCAGAAGAATCTCTTACTGTGAGAAGAGTTTGACCCGGCGCGACACCAGTAACTGTGAGAGTAGGACCCGAAGGACCGAAAGCGGAAATTTTAGCAATTGCCACGGATGGATTTGGTTTATATTGCTCGATAATCACATAAGGCGCAGTGCCCCCAGATATCATTGTGCTGGTTACTTGACCGACAGTAGCTGAAACATTTTGTGGAATTCTCAAAGCGCTGACTCCGGGAGTTGCAGGTGTTGTTCCGCCAGAGAAAGAATTGCCGTCATAACTCCAATTGTCATCTGAAGGTCGAGGACTAACCGTGCTTGAGAGCGCATTCAATCCCTTATCCAAAAAGTGATTTATTAATGCATCAAAAATAGCTGATAAACTGTTGCCTAATGCTGCGGCTAGTTCGCTTTGTCTGTATGATGAACTCATTGCTGTCATTATTTGATTTGCCGCCACTGAGCCGGGAGTAGTACTTACCAAACCACCCGGACAGACATTTGTCTGTGCCCACTTAGCTTTTTCTGCTACTTGATCTGAATCAAATTTAGCCGTGTAAGCTTTTTGTTGCTGTTCGATTTGAGCATTTTGAGCGAGCCAAGCTGCGCTTGGTTCTTCTGATGCGTCTTCATTATAAGGCACTGGGGTTGGTGCGGTGAAATTATATTTTGCGTTAGATTTAAAGCTTGGTCTCAAAAATTCATTTACGCCGTTATTATATGCAGGATTTGTTGGGCATTCTTGCGGAGATAAAAAGCCCATTCCCTGTTGCAGGAGATTTTGTATTTTTTGCGCTGGCGCTACTAATGTCCCCTGTAGACGACTGGCGAGGTTTTGCTGGATAATTATATTGAATCCTAGATAATTATTTTGCGGATATTGAGTGTTTATTAGAAATCCGTTCCATCCCCCGTAATTAAAATCATTCCTGTAGCGGACGAGCAAATCTGGATCATTTATTACTTTACTTAAAGTGTATTGCGCATTGTCTTCAAGTTGTCTTTTATAGCTACTTATGACGTTCAGTGCAGTTTCCCGGCCAAAAGGAAATCTAAAAGTGTCATAGCCGATCATGTCCACCAAGTTTCTAATTTGCGATTTCGCAATGTCTTTAAAGAAAGATTCTGGGTTTTCCAAGAAAAGAGGAGCACCGTGGAAATCAGAGTTGATCCAATTGATGGTAGCTTGAGTCATTTTTGCCAAGAATGTTTTGGCGACTAACATAAGGGTCTGACGAAGAAGAAATTCCGCAAAATCTTTTATATGAAGACCAGTGTTCATTACTGTTGACGGCACACCTATCGCATGAAGAGATTTAGACAGCCATGTTGGGGGTGATATTGCGGATATTAATGCAGAGTCTATAACTGGGATCGCAGCTTCTGCTTTTTTAGTATTAGACAATATAACAGAAGGCAATATTATTGAAATAATTAAAAGAGAGGAGATAATTTTTTGTGTTTTATTTTTTACGGTCATTGTTTGTTTATATTATACAGTTTATGCTTTAATTGTTCAATTTTTGTTGTATTGCGTTTGCAAGATTATTAAGGTCTCTATCTAATCTCGTGGCGTTTTCTTCATATTTACTGATGCCACCCAACGCTACTATAGAATCAGTCTCAAAAAGTTTTAGATCACTTAAATTTTCTACTAATCGCTCTTGCGCATTTATAACATTCAAATGTAAAGCTGAAATAGATTGTGGCACACTCGTTTTTATCATCGCATTTATTACGTTATTTATTTGTTTTATAATTGGATCAAGTTTTACAAGCGCACTCGCATCAATATTATTTTCATCAATCATGAATTTTTGTAATACATCCAAAATCGTATAGTTCACTCCTGGATATTTTCTGTAAATCTCATTTAAAGCATTGTTGTAATTTTTAAAAGCTTGAACAGTGTCGTTATTTATTGTTTTTATTTCAAAAATTAAAAAAACTTTTCTGGGTAGAGAATTTTTAATCTTGTCTGCTAAAGCAATGCTCAATGTTTCTATTGTGGTTTGATCCATCATCCCATTTTGACTGGCTGCCGCTATGGTCGCAAAAAGTTCTCTAGAAAATTTGTCTGTTTCTGTCAAATTTTCTAGAGCTTGATCCATGTCTTTTTCTTTCCCATTAGAGGCGGGTTCGTCTTTGGCGGACAGTCTACTGATCGCGATGGTATCAGGTGTTCCAGGGGTAGTTTCTTTTTTTGTTGGATCAAGTCCATACAAACCTTCTTCCCAATCTAGAATTCCGTCATTATCAGTATCTTTATTTACTAAATTTTCGAATGTTTCTGTGCTATAAGAGAGTGCCTCAGGTTGATTTAGCGCAATATTATCTTGGTTTTTAAATGTTGTTTTATTTTTTAGAAAAAAAAGTACGAAAATTAATACAATCGCAAAAACGATCCAAAGTGTTCTTTTTTGTTTTAACCAATTTAATTTAATTATGAGTTAATTATAACATTAACAAGGCCCTAGGCGCTAGGCTCTATTTTTTAGCTAACGTAATCCAATCTAGTAGCGTTAAATCTTCAGCTCTTTTGTTTCCCAAAGATACCAAAGCGTCTTTTTGGCATATATCTTTTAAGTTCGATGAGAGTTTTTTTCTCTTATGCGCAAAACCCGCTTTTACTATCTCCCAAAATTTTTCTTCATCCACTTCTCCTCCCTGTACTTTGAGAGGAGAGGGTTGGGATGAGATGAATATTTTTCGCGAAATATTTTTTATAGAAATTATTGCTGAATTCACCTTTGGCGCTGGAGAAAAATATCTTTTATCCACCTTCATAATCATTTTTGGTTCTCCGTATGCTTTGACTGATATTGAAAGAATACTCTCCTTATCATCGCGAGCTAGTATTCTCGTTGCGACTTCGTGTTGCACCATCAGCACCATCATCTCTGGCTGATTTTTTTCTGTTAAAAACTTTTTCAAAATCGCGCCAGTAATATTATAAGGAATATTCGCGATAATCTTATAAGTTGTGAGGTCTTGTTTTACAACTCTAACATCAAATTCTAATATATCCTCACGTACTAGTATGAGAGCATTGCTCTTAATTTCATTTTCAAATTTAATTTTTAAAAACTCGAAAAGTTCTCGATCTTTTTCGACAGCGATCACAGTGTTTGCGTTTTCTAAGAGTTTAGATGTTAGTGCTCCCCTGCCCGGTCCTATCTCTAATATCACATCATCTCTTTTTATCTCACCCGCTTCAATGATTTTACGCAGAACCATTTCCGATTTTAGAAAATTTTGCCCAAGTGATTTTTTTGCTCTGTATATCATATATAGATAGTTTTTATTCCAGCTTTTTCGCCTTCTTTTTCTAATAAATCTGCCGGAATATCTGAAATAAATTTGGACGGAGCGTTGATATTGCGCGATCCAAAAATGGTGCGAAAATTTGCGAATGATAAGAATAATTTATTTCGCGCGCGAGTGATCGCCACATAAAAAAGTCTGCGTTCTTCTTCGCTATCAAAATCCTCTGTCTCATTTTGTCTTTGGTGAGGAAAAAGTCCATCTTCTAATCCGGTGATAAAAACATAATTAAATTCGAGTCCTTTGGAAGCATGCACAGTCATAAGTTTGACAGCATTCACTTTTTCCTTTTTTTCTCCACTCATCATCAGTGAATCCTGATCGGAGGCAAGTGATGCATCTTCTAAAAGCCTTTCTACACCAAGTCCATTTTCCAGACCTGCCTGCTCCCCGCTTTTACTGGCAAGAGACAGATTATCATATTTAAGTGCCAGCGTAGCTAATTCTTTTATATTTTCGAGCCTCTCTGTGTCTTCTTCGGTGCCAGACGAAAGTTCATTTTCAATACCGGATTTTTTTATTACAAATTTTATTACATCGCTTGTTTTTGAATTCTGAATTTTTTCTTTGATTTCTTCGAGCGTTTTATAAAAATTATTTATTTTAATTCTCACTTTGATCGGCAAAGTTTCTGTCTCACCAGCGAAAATTTTAACCAAAGTGACCTTGCCGATACCTCGGGCTGGGAAATTTATTATTCGTTTTATATCAGAGAGATTTTCCGGATTCAAAGCGGCGCGCAGATATGCCAAAGTGTCTTTTATCTCCTTTCTTTCAAAGAATTTAACACCCAAAACTTGGTACGGAATATTATAGCGGAGCATTGCTTCTTCGAGAGCTCGAGATTGGAAATTTGCGCGGTACAATATGGCCATTTCTGACAACGGAGAGGATACTATCGTAGTAGGGTCGCTGTCTCTCGGCTCGTCAGCCTGCAAGACACCCCGCCACGGTACACTCGCTCCGTTGTCTACTATCTCTAGAATCTTTGTTGCGACAAAATCAGCCTCGTCATTTTCATCCAATGCTTCATACAGACCTATTTTTTCACCAGTTTCTTTTTTGGTAAATAAATTTTTATCTGGTCTATATTTATTTTTTTTAATTACAATATTTGCAGCCTCCAAAATATTTTTTGTTGATCTGTAATTTTCTTCTAATAAAACTATCTTTGCATCAGGATAATCTTTTTCAAAACTTAAAATATTTTTCAAATTAGCTCCGCGCCAAGAGTAGATGTTTTGATCAGCATCTCCAACCACAGTTATATTTTTATTATTTTCGGCTAGCATTTGCGACATCAGGTACTGCACTTCATTGGTATCTTGATACTCGTCGATATGAATATATTCCCATTTTTCTTGATAAATTTTCCTAATTTCGATGTTATCCTTCAATAATTTTGTTGCTTTCAAAAGCAAATCATCGAAATCAAGCGAATTTTCTTTCATTTTTCGCTTTTCATACAAATTCCAAACTTGTGCAACTATTTTACCCATCGTGCCTTCTTCCCTTTCTCCATAATCTGCCAAATGCGTGAATTTTCCTTTTTCTCGAGAGATAATATTTTTTATTTTCTTTGGATCATATTGTTTTGGATCTATTCCAAGCTCTTTTAATATATTTTTTATAAGACCTGTAGCATCTCCTTCATCTAGTATTGTGAAATACTTTGTTAGTCCGAGCAGTTTAGCATTTTCTTTTATTATATAAACTCCGAGAGAATGAAAAGTAGATACAAACGGAATCTTCTCTTGCTCTTGTGTACTTTGCACATTTTTTTGAATTTCTAAAATAATTCTCTCACGCATTTCCTTGGCGGCCTTATTGGTAAAAGTAACAGCCAAAATACGTTCGGGAGCGACTCCTTCTTTGATCAAATTCACGATTCGATGCGTTATGGTCTTGGTTTTCCCCGCGCCGGCCCCAGCGACAATGAGTAACGGTCCCTTCATATGGATCGCTGCTTCTCTTTGTTCTTTATTTAATCCCTTTAAATGCTCCGTGTCTATAGTCACTCTTGAAATATAGCACAAACTTTTATATTTATTCTTTTATTTTATTTTTTTAATTCAGCTATTTTTCCTTCTTGTATCGCTTTTTGTAAAGTGCGTCCCATATATGCTTCGATACTTTCAGGCGCCTTTTCTAAAATTCCGCTTTTTGGTTTTAGGCCACTTATATTACTAAGTTTTTTAAGATAATCATGCAAAGGTTTATTTACTTTTTTAACTTTACTGTCTGGTGTGCTCATAAATTCATAAGCGCCTGCATCTTTTATGCTTCTCCAATTTTTGAGCGTATCTTTGGGAAATATTTTTTCTAAATTTTCTTCGTACACTTCTTCTACCTTCTCCAGTATTTTTGGTGTTAGGTTTGAAGGATTATTTAAATTTTTTGGGTGATTCTCTAGTGGGACTTTCTCTACTGAAACTCTCGGATAAGGTGTTACCGGTGTTCCACCATAATAACTTCCTGATCCAGTCAAAGGCTTTCCACCTTGATCTATATTAGGTGCTGTTTCACTATAATAGAATTTAAATTCGGGAGGTGCTGGTTTGACAACACGATCTTGTTTTTTAGTAGATTCTCTCTCTGATACGACAGATTTGGCTCCGTGTGGAGTTTCCGTCATCTCGTATTTTTTTGTCGCTGTTTCTTTTTCAAAATTTGGTTCAATTTTCTTTACTCCTTCATCTTTAGTTTTTTTAATTGAATCAATTTTTGCTTTTATTTCATTGATTTCTCTTTGTCTTTCAACTAATTCTATATTTATTTTTTCTTTTTCTGCCAACAATGTTGCTTTAGTAGTTGCGACAACTTTTTCTTGTTCATTTTGTAATTCTCTATCTATCTCTGCGTTTATTTCATTGATTTTTCTTTGTCTTTCAACTAATTCTCTTTCTATTTCTTCAATAGAAGGCGATGTTTTTTTTACTTCTTCAGCTAATGCAGTTAGGTTTGTTGTAGCAGGAACTGTATAAATTTTATTTGTTTCTTTTTTAATATAGTTTTGACCAATTTCTCCTTTTTGATCATCATTTCCCCACAATCCCAATTTTTCGCCACCTTTCTTTATTCCCAAATGACCAGCGCCTGCTACGAGCGCAATCGCTGTTGCGCGTTTCCAATTTCTTTTTACAAAACCTGGTTTATCATCCACTGGTTTCTCTGCTTGGGTTTCGGGTAAAGTTGCTGCGGCTTGATCTA
>SIBT01000020.1 GCA_009695015.1 Candidatus Nomurabacteria bacterium
TAAATCCAATCTTACAAGAACCCCAACCAAAAGCGTTGAAGGTTTTTGTCTTACAGGCAAACTTGCCACCAGTAGACTCTCTCATAGCGATAGCGGGCATTAGACGCCAATCAAGATCGTTCTTCTCGGCTTCGAGGACCATTTTCATACCCACACCTTCGAGAGGTAGATTGAGCTCCTTGAAATAATTATCGATGGCATTTGCTTTAGCTTGTTGTTCGGCAATTTTTTGGTCTGCTACTTGCTTAAGAGCCAACGCTTCAGATGATTTTTGATTCACTATATTAAGTTTTTGGACCAATATATTTTGGGTATTTTGAAAAACTCCAGAATAAATACTAGTATTAGTAACACCTCCCATAGCGAGAGACATTGTCATAACAGGTAGAAACACTAGAGAATTCGCAAAACGAATTGTATTTTTATTTTTCATAAATTTTGGTTAAAAACTAAAAAACCCTTATTTAATAAGCTTGCGCCTATACAATAAGGATATACTTATATACTAGCATATTTTGATTAGAAAGTCAATAGTTAAACAATGATTTTCTTATATGTCAAATAAAAAATACCTTGTAAAATAAGGACATTTTGGTGGTGTCATATTGACAGATATAGCTAAAAACAGAATAATTATAAGATTTGAAGATAATATTTAAGATATTTTGAACACTTGATTAGTGACTTTGTAAGCTTCGCCTGCTCCCATCGTCACAAATACGTCATTTGGGCCGAAATTTAAAGTTTCTATAAAGGTTTCTGCTGTTTTAAAGTCAGAAAAAGCTTGCGCATTATCCCCTTCTTTTACTATGGCTTCAGCTAATTTCTCGCTTGAAATACTATCATCTTTAGTTTCTCTGGCAAAAAATATAGGGAGAAGAAGTATCTTATCGGCTCCCTTAAAACTTTTAGCAAAATCATTGAAAAGGGCTTTGGTTCGGCTATAAAGATGTGGCTGAAAAACAATCATTATTTTTTTGTCACCGACTGGATAAAGTTCTCGAAGTGCTTGGAGACTAGCCTTTATCTCTGTCGGATGGTGAGCATAATCATCGTAAACAATAGTCCCTCCGGCTGTCGCTCCCCTCTTTTCGAGTCGTCGCCAAGTACCAGAAAATTCTGCTAAAGATTTTTGAGTAATTTTTTCGTCAATATTTAAAACATCCGCCACAGCGAAAGCGGCAGCGGCATTCATGCGGTTGTGCAATCCTGGCACAGAAAGTTTGGGAACTTTATCTATATATTTAGAATAATCTAAAACTTTTTTTTCACTTTGAGAAATAAATTTATTGAAAGCATCTTGGATGTCTACCAAATCTTTATAACAATCCAAATGATCTGCTTCAACATTTGTGACAACAGCAATAAAAGGATTAAAATTTAAAAAATGTCTGTTATATTCATCTGCCTCCACTACTAAATATTCACTTTTACCTTTACGGAAATTACTGCCAAATTTTTCCACAAAAGAACCCACCACCACAGTAGGGTCAAGCCCTGCATCTACTAAAATTTCTGCCACCATCGCAGTCGTCGTAGTTTTCCCATGAGTGCCGGCGATAGCTATCACTTTATATCCTTTAGCAAACTCTCCTAGCGCTTCAAAATAACTCATCGTTGGTTTGTCTCTTTTTCTGGCCTCTAAGATGAGCTCCGGTCCGCGATAAATCCACGCGTCACTAAAGACATACATATCAGCATCCGGCAATTCTTTGAATTCGTTTTGATAATAAATAATAGCGCCGGCATCTCGAAGTGGATCTAGCGTCTTTCCACTTTCTTCGTCATTTATTCCAAGCACTTCTATCCCACGAGACAGAGCCATTTTAGCTAATGCTGAAATACCAATACCCCCAATCCCAATAAAGAAAATTTTTTTTATTTTTGATAAGTCTAGATTCATCGCTATTTCAACTTTTTTACTATTTCCATAAATTTATCCCCCCGGTCATATTCATTGTTGAACATTCCAAAAGATGTAAAAGCGGGACTAAAAAGCATAATATCCCCTTTCTTTGTCAATGAGTAAGCCTTTAAGACCACTTCCTTAAAATTTCCTTCTTTATAAATATGGACATTTTTGATTATGCTATAATTTTGCATTATTCTGTCAGTTCCATTGCCGGGAATCAATACTAAAGCTTTTACATATTTTTCTATATCTTGAAATAAATTTTTGAAGTCTAGGTTTTTATCCGAGCCTCCGAGAATGAGAATAATATTTCTTTTTTTCTCACTCAGAGCTTGAAGCGCCACGCTGGTAGCTTCGGGAGTGCAGGAATTTGTATCATTATAAATTTTTATTCCGCGAATAGTTTTGACAAGTTCCAGCCTCCCCTCTATGGCTTCGAATTTTTCCACCACTTTTTTAATAGTTTCTTCTTTTATTTGAAGAACTCTAGCAACTTCTATCGCACAAGCTATATTTGCTAAATTATGCTTTCCTGGTAAATTGATTTTCCAAGATTTTGGAATATTTTTAAAGCTTGCATTTATTATCCGGCCTTTAGCGTTTTTTATCAAACTTTTCATATTCGGTCCTAAAACAAGCGTATCTCTATTTTTTTGAAATTTATAAATATAAGATTTGTCGGTAAAATATTTTTTCAAATTATTTTTGTAATAATTCATATGGTCCGGCATAAAATTGGTAAAAACAGAAATATAAGGAGAAATTTTTGCCTCACCAAAGCCTTGCAATTGCCAAGAAGACAGTTCGAAAACTACAATATCACCGTCTTTTACTTTTTTTAGTAATGGTAAAGCGGCTGTGCCCTTTATGTTACCACCCAAAAAAACTACAGGTTTTTTTGTTCGGAGCGAAGTCAACGGATTTTTATAAGCAGCCTTCAGAATTTCGTAAATCAAAATAGTTGTAGTGCTTTTTCCTCTAGTCCCTGTCACCCCAATTATCTTTACTCCCGGCACAAGTTTGATAAATAAAGATTCATCCATCTCGATCGGTATACCTTTTTTTCTAGCATGTTTTATGTACGGAGAATCAAGAGCCACCCCCTGTCCCTTTAAAATAAAATCTTTATCTTGAAAATCTTCAAATCGATGTTCACCCAGAACATATTTTATACTCCTGTACTTTCGGAGCTTTTGAAGCGACGGCCTGAGCTCGGTCGAGGGTTTCAAATCAGTCACTAAAACTTTCGCCCCACATTCAGCGAGAAATGCAATATCACCCAAACGCTTACCCAAAAGCCCCAGACCTACCACTGTCACCTTTTTATCCTTAAAAAATGCTCGATAATCAGTCATGAAATTATATTAGCACATTTAAGTAAAAGCTTTCTTCAATTCTTTCATATCGTTAAAATGATGCTTCACGTCTTTTATTTCTTGATAGTCTTCGTGGCCTTTGCCGGCAACTAAAATAATATCTCCGCTTTTTGCTATTTTTACCGCCTCGAGAATAGCTTCATGTCTATTTGGAATATTTTTTAGCTTTTTTAAATCTTCCGGATAGAGCTCGCCCATCATATCGTAAATAATTTTATTTGGATCTTCGCTTCGAGGATTGTCTGATGT
The DNA here is from genome assembly GCA_009695015.1 of Candidatus Nomurabacteria bacterium. Classification (GTDB taxonomy): domain Bacteria; phylum Patescibacteriota; class Minisyncoccia; order Phycocordibacterales; family UBA9973; genus UBA9973. Next base: position 3,538 of record SIBT01000020.1, read on the forward strand.
GAAGATCGGAATGTCAGATAGAGCGACACCGATCCTGCCCATCTTGGAGCGCTTGAATGGATCCCTATCTCCCCCACAACCAAACACCGCTATGAGCCGACCTTCTTTTGATTTTATCTGACCCGCCATAGAGAGAACATTTTGCAATGCATCGGGTGTATGAGCATAATCCACAATAACCATCACTCCAGACTTTGACATAAAATGTTCGAAGCGTCCACGCGGAGGCTCAATAGTTTCTAAAATTTTATTTACTTTTTCTATATCAAAATTTAAAAGCGAGCAAGTGCTCCAGACAGCAAGCAGATTGTAAGCATTGAATTTGCCGAGAAGTTTTGATTTAATTTCAATTTGATTAAATTTTAATTCCAATCCGTCTAAATTTAATTTTTTAATCTCTCCAAAAAAACTCTCCAAAAAGACGGTCTTCAGAGATCCCTGAAGACCGTCTTTGGGGATTTGGTTGAACCTATATAAAAATTTTCTCGCCTTGATTCCCTCCAGCATCTTCACTCCATGTTCGTCGTCAGTATTCGAGAGCGCAAAAGAAGTAGCTGGAAGCATTTGGAAAAACTTTTTCTTCGCTAAAAAATAATTCTCCAGATTTTTATGATAATCCAGATGATCATGTGTCAGATTCGTAAAAATTCCACCAATAAAATTTATTCCCGCTACTCGGCCTTGATCGAGCGCATGCGAAGAGACTTCCATAAAAACATATTCACAACCCTTCTCTACCATTTCCGCAAAAAGCTTGGTGAGAGATATGGAGTCTGGGGTTGTCATATTAGTCAGCCTTTTTTCTCCAACAATTATATTTTCTACGGTACTCACAAGCCCAGCTTTGTATCCCAAACTCGTCGCAATTTTATAAAGAAGCGTAGCTGTCGTAGTCTTGCCATTTGTCCCCGTTACTCCGACAATTTTTAATTTCACTGATGGATTGCCAAAATAATACCGAGCACCGATAGACACAATTCGCCAATACATGGTTTTGATTTTTTTAAAAAAAATTTCCATAATATTTTTTATATTATAACCCAAAATAAATTTTTAAGATTTTTTTACTTTTGTGACAATCATCTATTTTTTATATCTTTGATTGAATAAATTTTAGATTCATCTCTTCGTCCTAATTAATTAGCGACTTCCGATGCTGGGGAGCGTTGATGAGACCACATTTTTTATATTTGTAGACTTCGCCTGTTGATGAGTTTATCGCTCCGCATGGACATGGATCGTTTCTTCCAATTTCTTTCATACCGTCTATTGTGGGTAAATTTTTCGTACTTGCAAGTTCGTTTGACTCAGCCTGACTTACAACAAGAGTTTGCTTTGGCTCATTATTTTCTCCTTTAGAAGCTTCATTGATCGTACTAATTAAAGAAAATACTTGTTCTTTAAAAGTCTCTTCCATTTCTTTGAACATCATGAGTCCATCTTTTTTATATTCCACAATCGGCTCGCGCTGTCCATAAGCTCGCAGATTCACAGAACTGCGTAAATAATCCATCGCCTCTAAATGTTCCATCCACAGCGCATCTGTCGCATATAGAGAAATACGACGGACAGTTTCCAGAAATGCTTCTTCGCCTAATTTTTTCCTTTTTTCTTCGATAACTGTTACAGTACCCTCCCGCTCAAGAGAAATATCAGATAAAATCTGTTCAATTCCCTCTTTGTCTGCTCTTAGCATCTTTTGCCGTCTTTCATAAATAATTTTTCGCTGATGATTCATCACATCGTCATATTCCAAAGTATTCTTCCTGGCATCAAAATGAAAACCTTCTATTTTCGCTTGAGCTCCTTCTAAAGTCTTCCCAATGAAACGATTCTCAATCGGTTGATCTTCTGGGATTCCAAAGCGTCCCATCATCGTCTTTATTTTATCAGAACCGAAGACACGCATTAGATCGTCTTCGAGTGAAACATAAAACTGCGTCTCACCTGGATCGCCCTGTCTACCAGCACGTCCACGAAGCTGGTTGTCTATTCTTCTCGCTTCATGCCTCTCTGTCCCTAAAACAAAAAGCCCACCAACACTTTTTACAAATTCGTATTCCTCTTTCACTATCGGATTCCCTCCGAGCTTGATGTCGATTCCGCGCCCAGCCATGTTGGTGGCGATCGTCACCGCACCACGCTTGCCCGCTTGAGCGATAATCTCTCCCTCTTTTTCGTGATTTTTTGCATTCAAAATAACATGAGGCACACCTTCTTGTTTTAGATAAGCAGAAAGAAGTTCATTTTTCTCAATCGAAATAGTACCGATCAACACAGGCTCTCCTTTTATATTTAATTCTTTAACTTTTTTTGCAATCGCTTGGAATTTTCCTTTTTCAGTCTGGAAAATTAAATCATTGTGATCTAGACGAATGATTGGACGATTGGTCGGAATAACTATCACGTCCAACCCATAAACTTTCAAAAATTCTTCCGCCGAAGTCTCAGCCGTACCCGTCATTCCGGAAAGCTTTTTGTAAAATCTAAAATAATTTTGAAAAGTAATCGAGCCGGACGAACGAGTTTCTTTTTCAATCTTCACGCCCTCCTTTGCCTCGATCGCTTGATGAATTCCTTCGCTCCAACGTCTACCTGGCTGAAGACGTCCAGTAAAAGGATCTACAATGACAACTTCGCCATCTTTGACGACATAATCTTTATCTTTTTCAAAAATAGCTTGCGCTTTGACGGCAGTTTCTAAATGATGAACATATTTAATACCTTTTTCGGTATAAATGTTATCCACACCGAGAAGTTGCTCGGCTTTTGTAATACCTATGTCCGTCAGAGTTATTGCTTTTAATTTTTCATCTACCTCATAGTCAGCATCTCGCTTGAGTTGTTTTGCAATCTGGTAAAATTTAATATAAAAATCTCCAGAGTCCCCAGAAGCTGAAGAGATAATAAGTGGAGTGCGCGCTTCATCGATCAAAATAGAATCCACTTCATCGACAACAGCATAATGATGACCCCTTTGAACAAGATCATTTACTGATGTTGCTAAATTGTCTCGCAAGTAATCAAATCCATACTCATGATTTGTGCCATAGGTAACATCCATCGCATAAGCTTCTTTGCGGGAAGATGGTTTTAAAAAATCATAAACAACTTTAAATTCTCCTACTTCATCTCGTTCTTTATCTTCTTCTTTGTGAGTGGCATCATAAACATAAGAAATATTATTGGAATTAATGACACCGACGGTAAGTCCCAAAAAATTATAAACTTGTCCCATGAGCACTGCGCCAATACGAGAAAGATAATCGTTCACTGTAATGATGTGTACGCCTTCTCCTGTAAGCGCATTTAGATAAGCAGGAAGAACAGCCACCAAAGTCTTCCCTTCACCCGTTCGCATTTCAGCAATTTTTCCACCATGAAGAGCTATTCCTCCGATCAGCTGAACATCGTAATGTCTCTCCCCCAGATTCCTCTTGGCAGCCTCTCGAACAAGAGCAAAAGCTTCAGGCAATATTTCCTCCAAAGTCTCTATTTTATCTTCTGATTTTGCCAATCTATCCTTAAATTCTTGCGTTTTCTTTGGAAAATCTTCATCCGCAAACTTCGAAATATCTGCTTCAAAAGCGTTTATTTTAACCACTATTTTTGCTACGCTTCCAATGAATTTCGAACTCTCGTCGCCAAACATTTTACTGAATAAAGACATAAAGGTATATTACCATAAAAAACAAAAAACTTCCGACTTTTCAGTGGAAGTTTTTTGAATAATCTTAGACGATTATTTTCTTCTTTTAGCAGTTCTTTTCTTCGCTTTCTTCACTGCCTTTCTCTTACCTTTTTTAGCAGCCTTTTTTTTCTTTGCCATAGTATTTTTTTATAAATTAATTTACTAATTTTAGTTTACAATAAAACGACCAAAATATTTATTGCTTCTGTACATTTCAATTATCCCGCATATGAGTACACAACACAATGCTTTTTATGTAAAAATGTGGATAACTTTTAAAAATAAAAAAAATCCAGAAAAAATTATTTTGGATTTTTTTTATTTAATTATTTTCATTTGAAGCAGGTGATGGCGAAACTCCAACATAAGTGCCTATGTGAGTGCGATCACCCGCTACAGATAAAAACAATTTAGAATTTAAATCTTTGCTTCTATTTTTTGAACTCGATTTTCAATTCCGTAAATTTTTGCTTCAATTAATTTTTCAACTCTCTTAAATCCCTTACCTATAGAAAGAACTGGATTTTCAATGCTCATTTTATTTTTTATTAATTTCTTCATTTTTATTTATCTTCTTTTTGCAGATATCACACTTTTTGACATTCATACACAAATTATACTAAATATCATTCGCAAAGCAACCTCAGATAGTTAACTCAACTGTTGATTGACAAAGTGAGGTAAAAATTTTAATATGCATATAAATAACTGATCTTTGAAATACACTAAATAGTGTTGAATTTCCAAGATCGCAAACAAAAATTCAAAACAGAAAGAAAAAATATGAAAAGTTCTGCTCATAGGCCGAAATTGAACGCTGGGGCATTCAAGTTTTGATTTGGCGACTCAGATACATCGCATACCCAGAGAACTAGACACTATAGGTGTCTCAGAATAAGCTCCAAGGTCGCGATGAAATATTGATCTTATTACACAATCCTGAAGCCGTCCGCGCGCTTCAGGATTTTTTATACATATCAAGTTTATATGCTTTAAAAAACTCTGTCTAATATATGTTCCACCACATGATGCGCTTTGGCGCCCACAGAATTGCAAACTTGAGAAAAATGTGAGTCTGGATTTAAGTCCAGTGTGGATTCGAAATCCAAGAGATAAACTTTTCCCTTAGAATTTAAAATAAAATTTGATTTTAAATAATGCTTTGCACCTAGATGATTGTGTAAATCTTTCGCAATACCAACGAATCTTTCCTTTTCTGTGGGTAAAAAATTACCAAAAGCATTACCCAATGGAAAAATATAAATTTTTTCACCACGAAAATCCGGCACAGAATGTACGGAGGCTATTTTGCCCGAAATAAATTCTTCAACTAAAATACTTTTCTCGTGTTTTACACCGTCTTCTATTCCTGCGACTAATTCGTTAAAAGTTTTTGCTAAATGTATAGCCATATTAGCGTCTGGTGTATAAGATTTTAT
>SIBT01000001.1 GCA_009695015.1 Candidatus Nomurabacteria bacterium
CTAATAAATAATAATTTAAAACAATAATAATGTAGCGGATAAATAAAAACAAAGAACAGATGTTTACTTAATCCCGACAACTCTGTCGAGACCCCGATTTTACATCGGGGTTGAAACCTGAACAAAAAAACTTTTATCTTTTTATTCAGTTTTCAATGATCTTATAACTTAATTCTCACTAAACTATCATTTGAGATTTTTTCGACGAAATCGCAAACGAGAATAAAGCAAAAAATAAATATAAATTTATGTGTTTATTTAACAGAAGACACAAAATAAAATGCGTAATCTGTAAATACTAAACACAAATACATTATAATATATAGCTCCAAGATAGAGCAAGATATTATGTGGATAACTCGGATAAACCGACAAAATCCTACAGATTCAATGTTATCATATTTCAATTAAAATGCAAGGATCTATTTAACAAAATATCTACTCCACCTCTTTTCTCCAGTTTTATTAAGAACACCATCTTTCATCATGGACATTAATTCTCTTTGTAAAGTTTTCTCACTACAAGACACGAGTTGGATGGCTTGTTCTGGTGTTGATTGAATCATATCCTTTATGTCCTTTATGGTAGCATTGCCACCAATAATTTTAACAATCTTTATGATTTCATCTCTTCTTTGTTTTTTTAGTAAATCAAAATCTTGACTCCGTGAGGCAAGACCTAACATATTAGGTCTTGCCTCTAAAGTATTGGACATAAGATAAGTTTTATCGGACAGAGCTTTCATTAAAGTACTTCCCTTTTGGACACCAATTCTAGTATGTCCTTTAGGATTTTCTTTCCTCCTTATTGAGGAGGAAAGCTCCGACCAAGGTCGGAGTGAGGTGGTGATTTTAGAATTACCACCCCCCACCTCCTCCTTATCAAGGAGGAGTGGTTCAGATAAAAACTCTTCGAGCCATCTAGGTTTAACTTGTCTAGATTCTTGTATAGAAACTTTTAGTTCTAGAAATTCTTTTTTAAGAATTTCGCAGTTCATTTCGGAGATAAAATTCATAGCGAAAGTAATATTTAAAAAGGACAAAACTTGATCTACTTTTTGAGTATCAAAGGTAACCCTTGTAAGATTCTGCATAGTCAAGTCCGATAGAATTTCTAATCCCAATGTCCTTAATTTATTCCTAAGTGGTTCATCTTTATCCAAGATGTCCGTTACCATATAAAGCGCTGTAATAAGCTTATGAGTTTTCGTATAAGAAAGTGGAAAGGAGATGTCTTTTATAGAAATGTCCGTGTTAGTTTTAAAATCTTTTAGATTTTTATTGATGTCCTTATTCATAGGTAATATCTGTCCATTATATATCGGACAAAGAAAAATGCAAGGCAAGATTAAGCTAGAATAGTTTTTTAAATGTCTTGCGTAGGAGCTTAGAAAACAAAATCGGTACTTCGATTATTGTTTTCTTGAGCGACGGAGAGAGCAATTGTTCAGCAGAAAAATATGTGTGCATTTTAAAAATTATTTTTGACTAATCTTTTACAAAAGAAATGTGTTAAAATACTCACATGATAAAGAATGGGAACAAGAAGAAAGAAAAAGATGATGAAAAAGAAAATACTGGATTAAGGAGTCAAACAAAACATGTAATTGTATCGATAGTTTTTTTTGTTTTAGCATTATTTTTTTTAATGTCTAAATTTAATATGGCTGGAGTTGCTGGTATTGTCGTCAACGAAAAACTTCACCTCTTGATCGGTATTGGTGACATCCTGCTACCGGCTCTTTTTATTTTACTCGGAACTTCATTTATTAGATCGCAAACCCCAAACATCGGCTGGAGAAGTCTAATAAGCTCAATAACATTTTTACTCTCGAGTCTGGGAATAATTGATATCGCTTCGAACAATCATGCAGGTGGATTATTTGGAGGGATTTTATCAATCCCTCTGGTATCGCTCTTTGATGTGTATGCGAGTATTATTTTTCTCGGTGCAATTTTAGTAATTTCAATTCTGTTGATATTTAATGAGGAATTGGAACTCGTGCCATTATTTAAAAAACTTTGGAATTTTATCACAAGGAAAAAAAGTGTCGCATCTCTCGAAAGTGAAGACAAAGAGGAGGAAAAAATCGACTCATCCTCAATTTCGCCCGAAACAAATACAGATGAGGAAGACGAACCAATGGGTAATAAAATAAAAAAGGCGTTGGGTATAAATAAAGACGAAGAAGAAGAGATGCCGATTAGAAAAAATAAAGAGAGAAGGAACGGATTGGTTTCCACTTATGTTCCTCCTCCACTCTCACTCCTCGAAGAGGATCAAGGCAAACCAAACACTGGTGACATCAAAGCGAATGCAAATATAATCAAGCGCACACTTTTAAACTTTGGCATTGAAGTAGAAATGGATGAAATAACAATTGGACCGACAGTCACTCGTTATGCACTGAAACCAGCAGAAGGAATGAAACTCTCACGCATCATCGCTCTCACCAACGATCTCTCACTAGCGCTCGCGGCCCACCCGATACGAATAGAAGCACCAATTCCAGGAAAATCTTTGGTTGGTATCGAAATTCCAAATAGAACAAAATCATTGGTGGGTCTTGCCACTTTACTTTCTGATGATAAATTCCAAAATTCAGCAAAACCTCTAACTATCGCTCTCGGACGAAACATAGGAGGCAAGTCAGTCTTTGGTAACCTTGCAAAAATGCCACACTGTCTGGTGGCCGGCACAACTGGTTCCGGAAAATCAGGAGCTATTCATTCGATGATCACTTCTCTTTTATATAGAAATGGACCAGACGACTTGAAATTTATCTTGATCGATCCAAAACGCGTCGAGCTAACCCTTTATAATAATATTCCACACTTACTGACCCCTGTGATCACTGATGCAAAAAAAACGATTCTGGCTCTGAAATGGGCAGCTAAAGAAATGAACCGTCGGTATGATATCTTGGAGTCCGAAAGTGTGCGAGATATAGAGTCTTATCATAATAATGTTTACGCTAGTAGCATAAAGAAAACGAAAAAGAATAACGAGGGTATCGATGAAGAGGTCGGTGTTGACCGCCTGCCGTATATTGTCATCATAATAGATGAGCTAGCAGACATTATGAGTTCATACCCTAGAGAGCTTGAGTCAGCTATCGTGCGACTAGCCCAAATGTCCAGAGCTGTGGGTATTCACCTAATAGTTTCAACTCAACGCCCCGAAGTAAATGTCATCACTGGCCTAATTAAAGCCAACATCCCAGCTCGTATTGCTTTAAAAGTATCTTCACAAGTAGACTCACGCACGATCTTAGACGCCGGTGGAGCAGAAAAACTTTTGGGTGCTGGCGATATGCTCTATTCCTCCGGTGACGCTCAGCCCGAACGCCTACAGAGTGCATTTATTTCAGAGATTGAAGTAAAAAAGGTTGTGAGTTATTTAGCCAATGCATATAAAGATGAAATATCTGAAGAGGTGGTTCTAACATCTGGTTCAATATCGGTTGATAAAAGTATTTTCGAAAGTACACTTGAAGATGAAGACGCTAGTGAAGATGATGATGAGCTCTATGAAGAAGCCAGACTATGTGTGATCGAAGCCGGTCGCGCTTCCACTTCTTATCTTCAGAGAAAATTAAAATTAGGATACGCGCGCGCCGCACGTCTGATGGATCGGTTAGAAGAACGTGGAGTCATCGGCCCCGGAGATGGCGCAAAACCAAGAGAGGTGTTGGAAAAAATCACACATGATGAAAATGGGGGCAATGTAATATGAACAACAACGCAAAAAAAATATTACAAATAGGAGGTCTTTCTATTTTTTTTATGCTTATTATTATCTATGCTTTTTTTCGCTCTCAAGATCTAATCTTTGGGGTGAAAATAAAAAATGTAATTATCGATAGCCTACCACTTCGTGGCAAAGTCACAGGTAGAACAAGAGTCGAAAATACAGTAATAGAAATATCAGGAAATACAACTAATGCAACAAATTTAACTTTAAACGGTCGAGAAATTTCAATAAATCAAGTCGGCAATTTCAACGAGACGATTGCACTCTTGTCGGGATATAATATAATCAATATTAAGGCAAAAGATAAGTTTGGATATATGGATGAAAAGAATTATCAGATTAATCACTAGCAAGACAATGTTAAAGAAAAAAGAAAAAAAAGAAGACAAGACTGTGGGTATAGCTGTATTAGAAGACACGCTGAAAGCAATTCAAACAAAATTTGGAGAGGGGTCAATCATGAAATTTGGCGATTCACCAAAAGTGGACATAAATGTGATACCCACCGGCTCCATTGGCCTCGACATGGCGCTAGGAGTAGGCGGAATACCACGCGGTAGAATTATTGAAATATTCGGACCTGAATCTTCTGGAAAAACGACACTCTCCCTTCATATTGTGGCGGAAGCGCAAAAAAAGGGTGGAGTTTGCGCATATATAGACGCCGAACACGCGATGGATCCAGAATATACAAAAAAACTTGGAGTCAATATAAACAATCTGCTCATTTCCCAACCAGACAATGGCGAACAGGCGCTGGAAATTGTAGAGTCGCTAGTACGAACAGGAAAAATTGACGTAATAGTCATCGACTCTGTAGCGGCGCTCACTCCAAAAGACGAAATTGAAGGTGATATGGGCGCATACCATGTCGGTAAGCAAGCTCGCTTGATGTCTCAAGCGCTTCGCAAGCTCACCGCTATCGTCGCCAAATCTAAGACTGTGGTGATTTTTATCAATCAAATCAGAATGCAAATCGGGGTAATGTTTGGCAACCCTGAGACTACTCCGGGAGGAAAAGCGCTGAAATTTTACACTTCGGTGCGTCTCGATATTCGCAAAATCGCTCAGATAAAAAAAGGAGAGGATGTGGTAGGCAGTCGCACACGTGTAAAAGTAGTGAAAAATAAAGTGTCTGCCCCTTTCAAACAAACTGAATTTGATATTATTTACAATGAAGGCATTTCCAAAGAAGGTGAGATTATGGCGCTCGGAGAGAAATTTAAAATAATAGAAAAAACTGGAAATTCATATTTTTACGTACCCGCCGAAACTTCGTTGAAGGTGGGTGATAAATCAGAGAATCTGAAACTAGGCGTAGGTTATGACGCTACCCGCACATTCTTGAAAGAAGATAAAAAAATATCTGACCAAATCTTAAAAGAAATCCGCAAGAAATTTGCCGAGGAAGTATAACTTGTCAACCTGCCACGTCGACAAGTTTGCAAAATAACCTTAAATTTGGTACTATGTTTCCTATGTCAAAATTAGAATACAACGATATCCGCGAGAAGAAAATAATAATTTATAATGGTGAACCTTGTGAAGTCATCGAGTCGCATGTCGCACGCACTCAACAGCGAAAACCGCAAAATCAAGTGAAACTCAAAAGTCTCATCGCTGGCAAGACTATCGCCGCTACTTTTCACGTCTCCGAATCAGCCGACGAGGCAGACATCATTAAACGCGATATTACTTTCCTCTACCACAACAAAGGAGAATATTGGTTCTGTGATCCAAATGATAAAAGTAAAAGATTTAAATTAGATCTAGCGCTCATAGGCGACACTGCAAAATTTTTGAAACAAAACAGTAATGTGACCGCACTCATCTGGGAAGATAATGAAGTAGAAAAAATTATTAAAGTCACTCTGCCAATCAAAATAGAATTCAAAGTCAAAGAAGCTCCACCTGCAGTGCGCGGAGACACATCTAAAGGAGGCATTAAGGTTATAATTCTAGAAAATGGAGCGACTCTCAATGCTCCTATGTTTATAGCTCCTGGAGACGTAATCAGCGTAAATACAGAGACTGGAGAATACGTCGAAAGGATCTAAAAACTCTTTCTTGGCATACTTTTTATAAAGCAATCTATCTCGCAAAGCTTTGCGAGTGAACTACTCGGCTCATCAACCTGCGTAAGGCTTTTTAAAAAGTACGCCTGCGAAGAGTTTTTATTTCACCACAAAAGGAAGCAGGCCTAAAAATCTCGCGTGTTTGATGGCTGATGTTAGTTGACGTTGATTTTTAGCAGTCACACCAGTACGCTTGTGACTGATGATTTTACCATTAGGATTTATGAATTTTTTTAGAATTTCAATATCCTTGTAATCTATATATTTTATATTATTAGCTGAAAAATAATCTTGTTTCATAGTCTTGTTATTAAAATGGAATATCTTCAGGATTAATATCTTCTTCTGGATATTCTATTGTATCTACTTCTCCATTTTCGGAAGATGGTTTTTGGGCTTCTGCGCTTGATGTTCCTCCGCTAGCTCCGACACCTCCGCTCTTAGCCCCAAATTGAACACGATCCGCAATAATTTCTGTCCTATATTTTTTTTCTCCGCTTATTTTATCATCCCAACTGCGCGTTTCTATACGACCTTCTATCATTACCTGTTGACCTTTTTTTAAATATTGAGCCGAAGTTTCCGCTTGTCTGCCCCAAACGACGATATTGTGATAGCTGGTCGATTCTTGTTTAACGCCACTCTTGTCTTTCCAAACTCTGTTTGTCGCTACACCAAACTTGCAAACCTTTTGACCAGAAGGTATCGCAGTGAGTTCTGGATCTCGAGTAAGATTACCTACAATTATTACTTTATTTAAATACATAGTTTTTTTCTTTTACTTTATAAACTTTATAACTCGTTTACACTGCAATCAACGCATCTATTTCTTTGTCTATTTCTTCTTCATTTATAGGAACAACAGTTTCATTTTCCATACTTTTTGCTTTTGGTCTCCTATATGTCTCTCCACGTGTAAATCTTTTTACAGCAATAGTATTTTCTCTCAATGTCTTTAGTATCAAAAATCGAATAAAACTAGAGTCGAGATCAAGATGCTTTTTTAATTCTAAAATTTGCTCTGTGCCCATAACAAATTTAATCCAACCAAAATACGCCGTGTTGAATTTGCTACGTACATTAGATACAACCTTTTGCATAGGATAGGCAAGATTGGTCATTTTAGGCATCTCGTCCGTTATAATCTCGCCATTAAAAGATGTCACAAGTTCTTTTAGATTGCCATAATTTATGGCCACATCCTCATTTTTGATTGTCGGCACCAACAGGTAACCAAGCTCGTAGATCTTGGAATTTGTATCTGCTAAATTAGCATTATTAATTTTATTTTCGCTGTTTTGTTCGCTTGCCTGCATGTGGATTTTATATTAGCAAAAAGCTTTCAAAAAGTAAACCCCGACTCCTTAAATCCCAAACATTCGCTTGGCATTTGCGATAATAGCAAGAGACACTTCTTTTTCCGATAAATTTTTAATTTCCGCAATTTTTTTCACAATTTCTTTTACATAAATAGGCTCATTGCGCTTACCACGATAAGGAACGGGAGTTATGTATGGAGAATCTGTCTCGGACATAATCATATCAAGTGGTGTATTCCGTACAACCTCATCATAATCATGAGTGAATGTGATAACTCCTGTAAAAGACAAAGTGAAGCCAAAATCCAAAAATGCTTTCGCCTCCTCCCATGTTCCAGCAAAGAAATGCACATTACCCTTTACTTTCGCATGCTCTTTTAGAATTTTAATTGCATCTTCATAAGCATTTCTAATGTGCAACATGAGTGGCTTATTAAATTCATTTGCGAATTCTATCTGTTCTATAAAAGCTTCTTTCTGTTTTGAGATTGATTCGGATGTACATCTATAATAATCTAGACCACATTCTCCTATGCCGATTATTTTTTTATCTTTTAAAAGTTCTCGATAAGATTCTTTGTCGAAAATTTCTCCACGCGAGGTGAATTCTTTACCACCTTCACCCAACTCTTTCTCGTCATGATATGAAGCACCAGTATGTATCGGATGCAGTCCTATAATCGCATAGACTCCTTCGGGATATTGATTCGCTATTTCTATTGCCTTTCTTGAAGTATCTATTTGTGTGCCGACATTTATAACCCAAGTATTACCATCTAGTGCACGACGAATAACATCGTCTCGATCTGCATCAAAAGCTTTGAAATTTACGTGACTGTGTATGTCTATGTATTTTGGAGTCATGATTTATTTCCTTCCTCTCTTTTGAGGAGAAAGTTGGGGTTAAATTCCTAATCCTTTCGTAAAAACAAAGGCTTCTCTGGAGCTCTGTTTTCTTTGATTAATTTTTTTATCTCTAATGAAGTTTCAGGTAAAATAGAAATCAACATTCGTCTTATAGAATTTAGCTTAATCACCAAATCAGTTATAATTTTTCTCCCAGCTTCTTTATCTTTTTTTATAAGTTTAAACGGCTCTGTTTCTTGAATAATCTGGTCTAATTGTCCAATTTGTAGCCAGATGTAATCACAAGCTTTTTTTATTTCAAAATTATTAAGAAATTCAAAATAAGTTTCCATATTTTCCCGTTCTGGAATAGTAACTGGTACACTTAAATTATCTTGTGACATTTTCATAATCCTACTCACTAAATTCCCCAACCCATTCGCCAAATTTGCATTATACGCCTCTTTAAAACGCTCCATCGTAAACGGACTATCTTCAAATGAAGAAATTTCTCGCAGAAGAAAATAACGTAGAGCATCTGTGCCATACTGAGATACAATATCATTCGGATTTACTACATTCCCGAGAGATTTAGACATTTTTATTCCACCCTCGCGTGTTATAAAACCATGGTAGATGATTTTATTAGTCGTCGGCATACCAGCAGACATGAGCATGCCTTGCCACATGACTGATTGAAATTTAACCATATCTTTACCAGCGATTTGGACCGTGTCTCCCTCTTGCCAAAATTTTTCAAAAAGATTTTCGCCATCTCCCTTCGGGAGATGGCTGGGTTGAGGGTTCGGCCACCCTAAAGTCGAAATATAATTTATAAAAGCACCGAACCAAACATACATAACCTGTGTATCATCCCCTGGTATTGGCACCCCCCAAGAAAAACGTTTTTTGTCGCGAGAAATTGAAAAATCTTCCATGCCATCTTTCACAAAATCAATAGCTTCTTTTCTTCTCCACTCTGGAAATATAACCTCTTCATCTGAGAGATATTCTAAAAGCTGTTTTTTATAGTTACTCAATCTAAAAAAATAATTTTCTTCCTCAACCATCTCAGGTTTCAAAGTTGGATGAAGAGAACACAACCCCTCTATCAAATCCTTCTCTGTAATGAATCTCTCACATCCAACACAATAAAATCCTCTATATATCTTTTTGTAGATATCCCCTTTTTTATCACACAAAATCCAAAATTCCTGACACGCCCTCACGTGTTCCTTACTTGTTGTCCTAATAAAATTATTATACGAAAGGTTTAGTGTGTTCTTAAGCTCCAAAAACTTTTGCGCATAATAATCCACATATTCTATTATATTTTTACCTTCCCTCTCACTCGCTTCCAAAATCTTTTGACCATATTCATCCGTGCCAGTGCTAAAAAAAACATCTTTGCCTATCAGACGCTGGTACCGCGCAATCGCATCTGCTTGCACTAATTCTAATGCAAAACCAATATGAGGATCCGCATTTATGTAAGGAATCGTAGTTGTAATGTAAAAAGACTTTTTTTCTTTACTCATTATTATTTATCAATTACTTATTACCAATTCGGGTTAAGGTTTTATTTTTTTCAAAATCGCTCAAACATTCCATTACAACAACAGCTATCGGAATAGAAAGAATTGACCCCCAAACTCCACCCAACTCAAAACCAATCAAGACAGAAAGAATTATGACAATCGGTGAAAGACCCACGATACTTTTTATAAGAAGAGGGGTAAATAGAAAAACTTCAAATTGATGAATTATAAGGTAAGCTCCAGCAACCATTAGTGAATCAGATAATCCTCCAGAAAGATAAGAAACGGAAACAGCTGGAATAAGAGCAATCAAAGTGCCATAAGGAATAAGTCCCATTATTCCGGCAAGGATAGCAAAAAGAAGCGCATATTGAATTCCTATAAGAGAAAGCACGAGATAAACTAAAACAGAATCAATAAGACCCAGAACAAGCTGTCCTTTGATCCAAAGAGCAATTTTACGACTCGAACGTTCCCATAAATTTATTATATAATTTTCGTACTGAATAGGTAAAATAATCCTTAAGAAATTTTCTATTCCTCTTTCTTGAACTGAAAGATAAAAAGAAATAATTATGATCAATACCACATTAAAAATGCTTCCGAAAGCAATAGAGAGAGTTTGAAAAAATCCTCCGGAAAGATTTAAAATAAAAGCCTTGGACACGGAGAAAAGTTCGGGAAGTGAAAAATCGCCCGAAAGAGAAGCGACGATATCTTTTGCTCCAGAAAATGCTTCATTTTGGAAATAATTAAAAAAGGAAATATTTGGAATATAAGTCGAAATAAAAGTGGAAAAATTATAAATTTCAGTTATTAAAAGCGGAGCAAAAAGATAAAATAATCCAGCTAGAGTGAGGAGAGATACACTATATAAAATTACAGAACCAAAAACCCTATTAATTCCTATTTTTTTAAAGTAAGGAATAGATGATTCCACAAAAGTGGCTATCACAATTGAAGACACGACCACTAAAATTAAATCCCGTAAAAACCAAAACAAAAAGACGCAAAGAATAACGAGAACTGCTCGAACCATCGTGCCAGTTGTTATCGAAATAGAAGTAAAAGGGTTACTTTCAGACATAGAAATATAATAACACAGAAAGATATAAGACAAAAGTATCTAGAATTTGAGTATTTTCAAAAATCTATTCTTGTCCTTAAACGGCCCAATAAAGGCTAAGTTAAGTTTCTGATTTGTGAAAATATCTTTTGCTAAAGCTTGAATTTGACTGGCTGTAACCTTACGTATTTCTTTGGCTTTTTCTTCTACTTCACAAATTTCCCTTTTCAAGAGTTCTTGTCCACCATGAAAATTTGCGATGTCATCACTCGACTCGAGAGATAACTTCATATTTCCGATTAAACACTCTTTTACTTTATTCAATTCTTCTTCCGAAACTTTAGAATCTTTTAATTTGCGACATTCTTCTAATACTGCTTCTAATACTTCATCGATTCTTTTATTATCTACTCCCGCCGAAATCTGAAAAACTCCATGATCAGTATAAGGGTCATTGTACGCACGCACATAATATCCGACACCCATCTCTTCACGAAGTTTCACAAAAAGCCTTGAGCTCATTCCCCCGCCGAGCACTCCACCTAAAACAGATAGGATCGCATTTTTCTTGTTGAATAAATCATACGTACGTACACCCAAAACGAAATGCGTCTGATCTGTTTTTTTAAAATTAACTAATACTTGTGGATTATCTTGTGTATCTTTTACTTTTGTTTTACTCCCTTTCTTACCACTCGAAACCGTGCTGAAAATTTTATTTACTTCTTTTAAAACTTCTGCTTCTGTTATTTGTCCAGCCACTACCAAGACAGTCGCTTCAGGCAGATAATGTTTGTTTTTATATTCTACAAAATCATCCCTCTTCATTCTTAAAATATTTTTCTTCTCTCCGGCGATGTTCCACCCTGCCGGCTGATCTCCATAAAGTAATTTCATAAATAAATCTTGCACATGCCTCTGTGGCATATCTTCATACATATTTATCTCCTCGATGATCACACCTTTTTCTTTTTGCATTTCAGCATCAGGAAAAGTCGAATTTAAATAAATGTCAGACACAATATCTAGAATTTTTTTGAAATGTCGAGCATCAGACTTGGCATAATATCCTGTGTATTCCTGCGCCGTAAAAGCATTATATTGACTACCAAGAGCGTCTAATTCCTTTGAAATATCAACAGCTTTTGGCCGCTTGAAAGTACCCTTGAAACACATATGCTCTAAAAAATGTGAAATTCCATTCACTTTTTTTTCTTCATATTTAGACCCGGCTTCCACTAAGACTAAAACCGTAACCGTCGGATTATCTTTCATCGGTATTGTGATAACGCGCAAGCCATTCTTTAAAACTTTTTTTGTGAATTTCATTTATCTACTAAATCTTTTCTTTTATATAATTTTGTAACTCGGAAACTTTCACCCTCTCCTGTTTGCCTGTATCTCTATCCCGCACAGTCACTGTGTCGTCTTTCAATGTATCAAAATCAACCACAATACAAAATGGTGTGCCGATTTCATCTTGTTTGCGGTAACGCTTGCCAATGTTACCATTGTCGTCCCAAGCGACACGGCCAAATTCTGCTTTGAGAGGTGCATAGACTTTTGTATTAGCATATTCTACAAGTTCTGGTTTGTTTTTAAGAAGTGGAGACACCGCGCAAATAACTGGGGCAATACTTGGTTTAAATTTTAAATACGAACGGATTTCCCCATCTTTTTCGTCCTCCACATAAACAGAAAGAAGCAATGCAAGCACGGCTCGATCAACGCCAAAAGTGGGTTCTATGACATGAGGAACTATTTTTTCTTTCTCTTCTTCATCTACATATTCAAGCTTATGATTCTTTAAATCAGAATCAGTCCTGTAGGCGAGACCAAAGAGTTCTTTCTTGCCGAAAGGATAATCAAATTCGAAATCAATAGTACGTTTGGAATAGTGTGCTCTATCAGAAGGAGCTACTTCGAGCTCATGAACTTTTGCCATATCGATCCCCACTTCTTCCATCCAATTTAACATCTCACCTTTCCAATACTCAAAATATTTCTCCCAATCCTCACTTCTGATAAAATATTCAATCTCCATCTGTTCAAATTCACGAACACGAAAAATAAAATCTCTAGGTGTAATCTCATTTCTGAATGCTTTACCGATCTGCGCCATACCAAAAGGTAGTCGTGGATGAAACGCGTCGACAGTATTTTTGAAATTTACAAACATACCTTGAGCTGTTTCTGGACGCAAATATGATGTAGCGCTTGAGTCTTCTGAAGCGCCGACTTTGGTCGCAAACATCATGTTGAATTGTTTCAGATCACCTAATTTACCATCACATTCAACACATTTTTTCTTATCTTCGATCTGATCCGCGCGAAATCGCCTTTTACATTTTTCACATTCAACCACCGGATCCGCAAACCCTGCCACGTGTCCGGACGCTTGCCAAACCTCCTGACGCATCAAAATAGCCGCATCAATGCCATACATATCTTTCCTTGAATCTACAAATTTCTTCCACCAATTTTGTTTAATGTTGTTTTTTAAGGCGACACCAAAATGTCCCCAATCATACGTACCGCCGAGTCCACCGTAAATCTCCGAACCCGGGAAAACAAACCCACGCCGTTTACACAACGAAACAATTTTTTCCATCAAATCATTGTCTTTTTTTTTATTTATATCTCTCATAATTATTCAACTACTGTACCCCCACCTGTAGGAAATTGCGGATCATTGTCGAGCTCGGTGCGAAACGATGTTTTGCTCACCCTCACATCCACCTTAGCAAAATCATCGTATCCAGTCAAAATCGCATCGTTTACAATAATCGGCGTAGTGCGAATTTGAGAAAGTGAAGGAGTAAATGCAACTTGAAAAGAAACACTGCGGTCAGACCCACTGATACCAGTACCCCTTGAAATTCGACCCACCTTCCAGATTATTTCTTTATTCGAAGGATTGTAGGTTAAATCTTCATCGGAAGGCGAAACAGTGCCTTTAAATTTCATCCATGAGGGAAGAGAAGAATGAACGACACCCTTGGAAATATTATTGGCTGTATTAGAAAGAGACCAGACTATTGTATAAGAAGTTTCGTTTCCAACTTTTGGAGGAATAGGACCAGTATTAGTAAAAGGTCCAGAATAATAAAGCGCCTTGCTTGTGAACCCAACATCAGAAACAATTCGTACAATTCCAGAGTCAGAATTATTTAAATTCGTAGTTGCATAGCCAGCCACTAACTGCTTGCCGGAAATAGAAATGTTTATATTAATAGAAGGGTCCGGAAGTATTCCGTCAGTAGCAGAAAATAAAGAAAGTGAAGAAACAGAAAAATTTACAGACCCAGAATCACCCGGATTCACTTCACTAAATCCATTTTGAGAATTTTTGTCCCAAGTTATGGTATCAGTAATAGAATTATAAAAACCCCGGTTGGCATTTATTGTTTTACGATCAACTGCATTTCCGGAAATTTTAGCTCGGATCTCTAAATCATTTACTTTTGCATCTAAATTATTTATCCACCTAATTTCGCCCTGGATTGGAGTCTTTGCATTTGTAGTATATTCTCTCTGGTAGATGCCATTTACAAAAAACTTTGCTTCAATAAAAGGTTTTTTTATTAAAGTAGTATGTGATAAAGAATTAAAAACTACATCAATCATAGACTTATCACCGCTCGACTGTGAGCCACTTGATATGTGAAAAGTTTTTTCTTCTCCATCAACAACATCAAACATTTTACCAGTTATCGAAATATTACGTTCTGCTCCCGGAGGAAAATCACCTAAACTCCAAATATTGTTCCCTAGTGATGGAGCTGGAATAGAAGATCTAAATTGAAAACCAACCGGATAATTAAGCTTGAGGAGTATTTTTGAGACTGATTTGGTAGCATTTAGCGTAGCTTTTATATTAAGAGTAATCTCTTGATTTGGACTTATTTCAATAGGAGCATCAACAGAAAGATTTAATGGTGTAGAGCTTATGGTTACATCGTAGTTCTTTTCTTTAATAAAAATACCGTTCGATCCTTCTACCCGATACTGAAGAGAAATTTTTATAGAACGCACGGACCCCTGCTCACCAAAAAGCACCACTTTTAGATTCTCATTGCGTACAGCTCCAGCAGGAATTGTACCTAAAGACTCCCGAAATCTCTCCGTTCCAACTGAACCACCTATTCCCGAATTCAAAGAACTCTTTGGATATTCCATGACAAGATCAACCAAATCGAGCGCTGAACTATTTTTATTTGTAATTCCGACGATGAGCGAAAGCTCTTCCCCACCAGCAGTGAAATTATTTCCCATAATAGATATATCAATATTATCATTCGATACAGTATTACCACCAACAAAGAACACATAAGAACCATACAAGAGCGTCAAAATAAAAAAACCTAAGGAAAAGATGAAGAAATTCTTAAAAATAGAGGTTCTCATAGAAAATTTTTCTCGATAATGGATAGAATCAATTCCAGCTTTATTTCCATTTTCCCAAACATCTGGTATATCATTTCTACTGAAACGTGTAAATCTATCTCGGTGTTCTACCTTTGGCTGGTAATTTTTACTAAAAAGTTTACCTTTAAGTTCTTCTATTCTATTGAGCTTATCTCGATCATTTAGTGACATTTCATGATTATACTACTTTTTTGTATTATTTTACAGATGCGTCTCTTTTAGAGCTTTGTTTATTTGACGCAATACATGAGTTTTAGATTCTAAGACTTTGAATATTAAATCTTCCTCAAATGGAGATCTAATAAGATTTTTTAGGACAGCGCTTTCTCCAATATATCCTAAATTGTTTAAGATGCGCAAAACGATGATCATTTCGATGTTGCGTACATTTTCTTTTGCTTTATTTTTTTCTAAAATAGTTAAAACATCGAGTAGATCGACAAACAAAGCTTCATTTGGTTCGACACCAGCCAGTAATCGTTTCAACAAACGCGCAATATTTGCAAAAACTTTAAAAGTTTCTGGTTGTCTCGTAATCTGCTCCAACATATTTGTCTTTGAGGCATTCGTCACCCGAAAAATATTTTTACCTTGAACTAAATCAATTTTTAAATATGAAAAATCTTGCAAGACGTAGCGAAGCTTGGAAGATATTTTGCGCACCCCTTGGGCAGTAGCGGTGATCATCCCTAAGTCGCGAGTAAAAATGTAGTAATATTTTCCAGCTTCTCCAGAATTGCGACTGCCTAATATTATTCCTTCTGTGTGATAAATGTGGTGCATTTGTGATTATCTCTATTTTATCACAAAATCTTTCAAGCTTAAAATTATTAGCTGGAGCTAGGGCATAATTTTGTATTCTTTATAAATTTCTGAAATTTTCTTGCTCATACTCAGATTTTATCAATTTTCACTTTAAATACTAAATCATCGATTTTAATTTCCTCCCCATCATTTTCGATAAATTTAATATCTCTCCCGCCAATTATTTTCAGAAAACTGTCTTTGAATTTATTTATTAAATTTTCTCCTACTTCATTTATTTTTATCGAAAGCGAAATTGTATCACTCGGGAGAAGTCTCATTTTCTTTCGCATTTCTTGCAAGGCTCTCACTAATTCTCGAAAATCTCCTTCTTGTTTTAATTCTTCTGTGATATTTGTGTCGAGCTCTACTTCGTTTGAAATAGAATTATCAAAAATTATTTTTTTAACATTTAATTCTTCTTCAATTAAATCTAAATACTCACTTGATAACTTTCGACTTTCGATTTTCGACTTGAGTGAAGCGAGTGGCTGACGAACTTTCACGCCTGCCTTTTGACGAGCTTCTAGGCCCAGAGTCACGATTTTTCTGACTGTTTGCATATTAGTTAGAACTTTATCGCCTACGCGACTAAACACATCTAGAATTCCCTTGGAAACACTAGGCCATTCTACCAAATGCACACTTTCTGCATCATCTTCATACTTCAATTTCAACCAAATATCTTCTGCCGTAAACGGCGCAAAAGGAGCGGTAATTTTTGCTAAAGTTTTTAAAACAAAATACAAAGTTTGCCTCGCATCTTTATCCCCTCCCTTTATTCGATCGCGTGAACGACGCAAATACCAAGTGGAGAGATCTCCGATAAAATCCCTTACACCTCGTACCGGCTCAAGCAATTTATAATTATCCAGATTTTCGGTAGAAAGTTTTACCAATTCATCAAGTCGAGCCAGAATCCATTGATCTAAAATATTTTTAGATTTTGCTGGAATATTTTTCTCTAAATTTTTATCTCGATAAAGTTCGTAAAATGCCAGCACATTGTAAAGTAAACCAAAAACTTGACTCGCAAGTAACGCAACTGTCTTTTCGTCAAAATTTTTAGATTCGCCTGGTTGGTTGACCGAATACATCCACAGGCGAAGCGTATCAACACCGTATTTTTCCATCATGATCCACGGATCGACGACGTTACCGATTGATTTCGACATCTTTTTGCCATTAGCGTCGAGCAGATGCCCAAGACAAATTACATTTTTATACGAGAGTCCCCGCCCCATCAAAATGCCAACCGCATGCAAAGTATAAAACCATCCACGAGTCTGATCGATTGCTTCACAAATAAAATCAGCTGGATATAAAATTTCTCGAGAATTAAAAGGATAATGATCTTGCGCAAAAGGCATCGCGCCAGAATCAAACCAAACATCCATGACTTCTTTTGTGCGTATTAAATCTCCACCACAATGACACCTGAGAGTAATTTTATCAATATATGGTCGGTGTAAATCAAGCTCGTAATTTTCATTATGAGGAAGAGGAATAAATTCGTGCTCTATATGCAGAGATGCCGTTTTGTTTTTCATTTGTGAGTGGAAAATTTCCAATGAGCGTTTTTGATTAGCATTTTCAATTATAGCAGGTATTAATTCCACAGAGAGTCCATGTGAAATAATAAGGATTGTTTCGTCTTGATATTTCTGATCAATATCATGCAAGAAATCTCCGATCCTATTCTTGCCATCTTGAAAACTTTCTCCTCCTGGAATTTTTTTATCAAATTCCCAAGTTTTGTCTTTCATAAAATCCCAATATTCCGCAACTGGACGGTCCGAAAAATCTCCAAATTCTAATTCACGAATTCTATCATCGTAAATAATTTGATCTTTCGGAAAATTATTCTGTTCAGTAAATATTTCCGCTGTCTCTCGCGTACGCAAAAATGGAGAACAGTAAATTTTGGTAATTTTCTTATTTTTTAGTTCTTGGCAAGTTTTTAAAACCTCAGCTTTCCCTTTATCTGTCAAATGATTTATCTTTTGATTAGAAGAATAAATATTTTTCGCATTATTTTCTGCCTCACCGTGTCGCATCACAAAATATTTATTGCCAGATTTTTTAGTTTTATCTTTCAAATCTGCGATACTTCCTAAAACTTCTACTTTTTTACAAGAAACACACTGCCAGACTGGTAGTGGTGTCCCCCAATATCGCTCACGAGATATCGCCCAATCTTTAATCTCACGCAACCATTCACCAAAACGTCCATCTCGTATGTGAATAGGTTCCCAATTTATTTCTTTGTTTTCACTAATTAATTTTTCCTTTATTTTTGGATCTGACATTTTTATATACCAAGAATCTCGCGCATAATAAATGAGCGCAGTATGACAACGCCAGCAATGTGGATATGAGTGTTTGTAATTTTCCTGTTTGAAAAATAAATTTCTTTTCTTTAGATCTTCAATAATATCCACAGCTAGTGTCGGCTTGCCATTTATATCGACTTCTTTGACAAACCTGCCTTCTAAAAACTCAGTACCGTTTACAAATTTACCTTCGAGATTTACTAAGTGATGCTTTGGTAAACCAACCTTGGTACCAAGCTCGAAGTCATCTTGCCCATACATCACCGCTGTATGCACTATACCTGTGCCGTCTGTTGTATTTACAAAATCCGCTTCGTAAATTTTATATGCTTTATTTAATTTTTCTTTTTCTCCATCAGAAACTAAATTTGTAATGAATAGATATAATGGCTCGTATTCCATACCCACCATATCCTTACCTTTATGTTCAGCTATTATTTCATAAGGTTCAGAAATTATAGAAAGTCGTTCTTTGGCAAGGACAAAAATTTCTTCTCCTATTTTTATCTCCACATAATCTATATCTTTGCCGACTGCGAGGGCGACATTCCCCGGCAATGTCCAAGGAGTAGTGGTCCACGCGAGAAAATACGCTTTCAAAAATCCAACTATAGGGAATTTCACATATACCGACAAATCTTTCACATCTTCATACCCCTGCGCAAGCTCATGACTGGAAAGAGTCGTACCGCACCTCGGACACCATGGCACAACTTTATAATCCTTGTAAAGCAAATTCTGGTCATTTATTTTTTTGACCACATTCCATACAGATTCGATATAATCATTTTGATAAGTCACATACGGATGCTCTTGATCAGCCCAATAGCCCATTCGCTTGGTGAAATTTTTCCATAATTCAATGTACTCCCAGACGCTGTCTTTGCACAATTTATTAAAAGCTGCAATACCATAATTTTCAATATCTGTTTTTGATTTAAACCCAAGCTTTTTTTCTATCTGTAATTCGACAGGTAACCCATGCGTATCCCAACCACCCTTCCTGCGCACATGATACCCTCGCATTGTTTTATAACGAGGAATAACATCTTTAAAAGCAAAAGGTGCCATCGTATGTAAAACTGGTTTGGAGTTTGTTGTGACTGGACCATCATAAAAAACAAATTCCCCTTTGGGCGAATCTTTTTGTAAAGATTTTTCAAAAATTTTATTCTCTTTCCAGAATTGCAAAACAGTTTCCTCACGTTTTGCCATGTCGGAGCTACCAGCGGAGACTGGAAGTGCTACATCGAATTTTCTATTTTCTTCTTGGTTATTTCCCATATAAAAAACTCGTCTTCATAAAACAGGTTTCTGTTTTACAAGGACGAGTTTTCCGCTCGTGGTACCACCTCGTTTTTTACCCGCCTCTGACGGGATTTCTCATTACAGCTATAACGGGCCTACCCGTCGGGTTCTACTTTAATTTCCTCCCGAAGCTTAGAGGTGATAACCTCTTCAACGCTTATATGCAAAGTATAACATATAGTATTTAAAAATTACAAACTCATAAAAAAACAGCGGACCAAATGAATGGGCCACTGTTTGCGTTTTGAGGATTTTCTCAGATTGTGAATACTGGATCGTGTTTCAATTTCTGAATGATCCAGTTAAAAAAATAATTCAAGGCAATTGTAATTGCCTGGCTCATTCTGACGAGCAGTAGAAATTTATCTTTTTCTACCGTTTCAGGTGCCATCTTTTCCATTGGCATCTCTAACGCCAGATGAACCAAAACATAGAAAGACCTTTCTGGTTTGAAAATGTCAATGTCCATCGTTAGCTTCTCCAAAAAACCTCTGTAAAATTTCTTGGCGTGGACAATATGGTCACGCGCGTGACCATAAATTACACACAAATCTTCTTGAGAAAGACTAGTGCCTTGTTTCAGAAAAGATGCTACAGCCACAAGAGTAGGACAATCCGATCCTCTTACTAAATTCATAAGTTAAAAGAACTAAATGATTGGTTATGGTCGAACGAACAGCCAACACTGTAATATATTTACAGATTAAATACAAGTTTTACGTAATATCCCGAATT
Source organism: Candidatus Nomurabacteria bacterium (assembly GCA_009695015.1). GTDB lineage: Bacteria > Patescibacteriota > Minisyncoccia > Phycocordibacterales > UBA9973 > UBA9973. The sequence continues at coordinate 20,207 of SIBT01000001.1, forward strand.
CTAGCTTCAAGATTCCTAATTCTTTTATTTCTCTCTTTCTTCTTTTATTTTTTAAGTGAGCTTTATTTTTTCATGAGGTCTTGGATTTTAGTTCCTTCTTCCCCCCGCATGCAACCACAAAATTATCATGCATTTTTTTAATTTCACTTTCGGAAAGTTTCCCGAAAACATTGACCGCCTCATCTGACTTATTTTTAAAATCAAAATCTTTTTTTAAAATTTCCGGATGCACTTTGAGCGCATGATTATTTATTCCGAGAAGATACAGCCCAGAGAGCCTTCGCACTCGCGACAGTGCAACATACCCCTGTCCAAATTCAAAAACTTGTGATAAATCCATAACCGCCGCGTCCATGCTCATACCTTGGCTTTTATGCACTGTGATAGCCCAAGCTAGTCGAAGCGGGATCTGCGTGATCTGCGCACGAATTTTACCATTCTCTTCCACCGTCCAATCCATCGGCGCCACAACAATGCTGCATCCCCCTTTAGTTTTAATGATTGGGTACCCACTAAATTCTTCAAAACTGATGACTGTACCGAGAGTGCCATTCACAAATCTTTCTTTTGGATTATTTTTAGTGCACATCACGACAGCGCCGATTTTGAGCTCTAAATTCTCCGGTGACAAACATCCTTTCTTGAGCGTCTCCATTGTCTTATCATTGCCACTTCCCGACATTCTGAATAATTTTATTTCTTCATTAATTTTTGCAAGCTCTGTATTGTTTACTCGATCCACATCCACGTTGTGGGAATAAAGTTTTGTAATATTCGCCGGCATCTTCCCCGCATCAATTTTTCGAGCATTTATATGACCCATATGAATTTGCGAAAAATTATTAGTGCGTATTCCAGAGAGCACCGAAAGAAAATTAATATCATCTTGGCGGTGTTGTTCAGAAAGATAACAAACTATTAGCCGTGCGCGTTCCCAGGCTCCTCCACTATAAGCAAAAGTCCCCATAGGTCGAACCTCTCGAGTAAAAGAACTTTGTTTTTCTCTTTGTTTTTCTTCCGCATAATCTCTTTTTACAATCGGTGGCAATTGGAAAAAATCCCCAACTAGAATAATTTGTATTCCACCAAAAGGCGCACTGTTTTGTTTTATTTCCCGACAAACCATGTCCACCATATCAAGCGTATTCTCCGAGAGCATCGATATCTCATCAATAATAAGTACTCGTGTGCGATTGATACGTTTAGAAATATATTCACTGCTCGTAATTTTATCTAATTCATATTTATCTAATTTTGTTTTAATGCCAATACCGCTCCAAGAATGAATCGTCATCCCACCGATGTGTGTCGCCGCAATGCCCGTCGAAGCTGTGATGGCCGGCTCGACACCAGAAGCGCGTAAATAACTTACAAAATTATTTATTGTATGCGTCTTTCCAGCACCCGGCTCGCCAGTCAAAAAAACATTTGCGCCAGTTTTTAAAATATCTAAAGCTTCACTTTGAGTCATCGCTCAAGTATTCTACTACATTTTCTTCGGTGCAACGATACCGAGCAGGTGCAAGCCAGTCTTTATTACGAAAGTAACAGCATACGTCAGAGCCACTTTGTATCCGGAAGTTTTGTCTTCTTTACTCACAATCAAATTATTACCGTAAAAGCTATTGAAGGCGCGGGCAACTTCGATCAAATAATTTGCAATATAATGTGGTTCGTATTCTTTGGAAGCTCGCAAAACAACTTCTCCAAATTTGTACAACAATTTCTCTACTTCAAAAATCTCAACTCCAAATGCATGCGGATCCGGTAAAATATTTTCTTTTTGCGCTTTTTCTAAAATAGAATTCGCGCGAGCATGCGAGTATTGTAGATATGGACCAGAATCTCCTTCAAAAGAAATAGATCTTTCAAAATCATAAACGATATCTCCGCCAGTTGATTGTTTTAGGATAGAATATTTTATTGCCGAGACAGCAACATCATCAGAAATCTTTTCCCTTTCTTCATTTCCAAATTCCCGGTCCGTCATCTTTTCTAAAACCAAATCACGAACGTCACTCAAAAGAGATTCACCTGTGATCACATTTTCTTTTCTCGAGCTCATCTTGCCACCCACGAAGCGCATCATGCCGTGCGTGATATGAAACATTTTCTTCTCATGTTCGGGATTAATCAGAGAGATAGCTTTAGCAACTACCTTCATATAATCCATCTGTTCGTTGGCAGTGACAATGATAGATAAATTGAGACCCGGCTTTGTTTTAAATTTCTCTTCGGTGAGCCCGAGCTCCTTGGTCTCATAAGTAGATAAACCTTTGGATGTGATAAATACTCTAGTATGAAGTTTGGGATCGTATTTTTCAGCCTTGAAAACAATTGCATTATCAGATTCTTCAAAAATCATCTTGCTATGTGGAGCATCAATAACTTTATCTAAATTATCTTTCACGATTCTCTCTCCAATCGGCGCCATCTGACTTTCTAAGAAATAAAAATCAAACTTTGTGCCGAGAATTTTATACAAATCCTCAAAAGCTTCCATCGTCGTCTTGAATCCCCAATCATATATTTCATTTATTTTTTTATCACTCTTGTCGTATATTTTCTTATTTATTTCATCTATTTCTATCTTAGCCTCCGAATTATTCTCGCATGCTTCTGACCCTTTCGCATAAGCTCTGCCAATATTTGCAGCTTGAAGCGTGCGCGTCCATTTTTTGTCTTGCAATTTATCATTTTTCAAAAGTCCATAAATAGCCTTTGCCACATGCAATCCCACATCTCCCTGATAATTAACCCGAGATACTTCTGCGCCCGAGTGCGCCAAAATCCTCGCCACTGACTCCCCGATCGCATTCGTCATCAAATGCCCTATATGAAAAGGTTTGAAAGGATTGGGATCAGTGTACTCGATCATTATTTTTTTACCAGTAAGGACATCATTTTTCCCTATATTGTATCCTTGATTCAAAATTTCTTCCACACTTCGAGCAAAAAATTTGCGCGATAAATAAAAGTTTATAAACCCCGCGCCAGCAACTTGAATTTCCTGTATTTCAGGAAATTCACCGACAGTTTGTCGAAGAGTCGCAACAATCTTTTCAGCCAATTCTTTCGGGTTACTCTTCACATCCTTGGCGATAACTAAAGCAATGTTTGTAGAATAATCCCCCATCTTCAAATCTGCGGGATGTTCGAGAGCAATATCAGCAACTTCTATATCCAAATTTTTTAGAGCATCTTTTATTAAATTTTTTATTTTGTCTCCCATTTTTTTATAATACATAACACCTAGAGCCTATTTCTTCCCTGTACTTCCAAACCTATCCTCACCACGAACTGACTCACTTAGTGTATCAGTTTCTTCGAGTTTTGCTATAGTTACCGGTAAGATAACAAGTTGAGCAATTTTATCCCCCTCTTCAAAAGTATACGGCTTATCAGATAAATTTACTAAATGTGTATTGTATTCACCTCGATATCCCGCATCAAACACTCCGCCCATGTGAGCAAGTCCAGCTTTCGAAATACTTCCTTTATCCATCACGATTGCACCGTATCCTTCAGGAATTTCTAGAGCAAACCCGTGCCAAAAACGATAATGTTCGCCTGGTTTTATTGTAGCCGTCTCCATCGCATACATATCCATTCCTACATCCCCCGGATGAGCATAGCTTGGCAATTTTGCCCCCTCTTTTAGTTTTTTAATTTTGATTTTCATTTTATTTCAAAAATTTTTTATCTTTCTTATTAATTTTTTGTAAATTTCTTCATGGATATCAAGAAAGGTTCTAAGTTCTTTATTTTTCATGCATTCTATCTTTAACCAATTTTTTTGAGTTTTCGCTAGCCATAATGCGCTTTGGATAGAATTTTTTAAGAAATTTTTATCTTTCTCGTGAACATCTTTCTTGTTGCCCAAATACGCGCGAGCGCCTTTATAATTTCGATCTTTGATTAATTTTAAAACTATATCGAGCGGCAAAGATAAATATACAGTCAAATCCGGCGCTGGAATTTTGAAAACTTTGTATTCCATCTCCGAAAGCCACTCTAAAAACGCTTCACGTTTTTTTACATTATAAATTTTCCCTCCTTGATGAATTTGATTTGAAGAAATATAACGATCCATCACCACGATGTATCCTTTTTTAAGCCAGTTTTCTATCTTTTTTTTAGATTCCCATCTGTCAGCCGCGTATAGGACAGAAGCGATTTTTGGGTGAATATTTACCCACTTATAATATTGTTCGGAAAGACAATGCGCAATAAATTTTCCAAAAAAATTATCTTCGTAGCGTGGAAAATGAATAAAACGTACTTTTCGTCCATCTTTGCGAAAATGCTTCATGAGCAAGTTTGCTTGGGTAGTCTTCCCACTCCCATCTGTGCCGTCTATTACAATCAGTTTGCCCCTTTTAGACATAGAAGAACTATACCAAAAAGAAGCTTTAATTTAAAGCTGAATCACTTTTCTATACTTTCTACACAAACCTCTTTGGTATTGGAAACTTTTTTGCAAGAGCTTTTATTTCTTTATGCACTTTTTCTTTTAATTTTTTATCGTCTTTATTTTTCAAAACTTGGATCATAAGCTCGGCAACTTTTGCACATTCTTTCTCTTTAAAACCACGCGTGGTAATAGCCGGCGTACCAAATCTGATACCGGACGGATCAAGAGGCTTCCTCGTATCCCCAGCGATAGCATTCATATTGAGCGTCATACCCACTTCATCGAGAACAGTCTGCGCTTCTTTGCCAGTCACCCCCAAAGAACCAAAAACATCAGCTAGAATGAGATGATTGTCTGTACCTCCGCCGATCATACGAATTTTATTCTTCTTAAATACTTCCGCCATCGCTTTGGCATTTTTTAGAACTTGCTTGGCGTATTGTTTAAACTTTGGCGTCATGGCTTCTCCGAAAGCTACAGCCTTCGCTGCAATAATATGCATATGTGGACCACCCTGGATTCCGGGGAAAATAGATTTATCAATTTTTTTCGCTATTTCTTCGTTCTCTCTAGTGAGAATAATTCCTCCACGCGGACCACGGAGAGTTTTGTGTGTCGTAGAAGTGATAATATCAAAACCATCATCAAAAGGATTGCGAAGCGCACCAGCAGCAATGAGTCCAGCAATGTGCGCCATGTCTGCCATCGTGATCGCCCCCACTTCACGTGCAATTTCTACAAATTTTTTATAATCCAATGTGCGTGAATAAGCCGAAAATCCAGCCAGAATAATTTTTGGCTTCTTTTCGATCGCAACCCGACGAAGTTCCTCGTAATCAATTTCACCGGTCTCTGGATTCTTCATCTTATAGGTGACGAATTTATAGATCTTGGCAGGCAAAGTCATCGGATGCCCGTGGGTTAAATGTCCTCCGTGAGAAAGATCCATCCCGAGCACCGTATCTCCTGGCGCCAACAAGGCCGCATACACTGCAAGATTGGCTGGAGCACCAGAATGTGATTGCACATTAGCAAATTTACATTTAAATAATTTACAGACACGTTCAATAGCCAGACGTTCAATCGCATCCGTAAATTCCTGCCCACCATAATAACGTCGTCCCGGATACCCTTCTGAATATTTATTCGTAAAGACAGAACCGTTCGCCCTCAAAACATCTTCGGAAACATAATTTTCTGATGGAATAAGTTCTAAGCCCTCTCGTTGCCTCTTCTCTTCTCCTTTTATTAATTTTTCTACTAGTTTGTCTCGCATGAATTTTAATTAAGTGAATAAAGAATTTTCTTTTTATAAGGTCCTCGATTCTTCGAGTCCTTATCCCGGCCAGACCATTCTAAAAAGCAAATTCTTTATTCACTTTACCACAACTACTTCTGGAAAGAAAATTCTTCTTTCTCTCCATCAGATTTCATCATTATTGTGCCGAGCAGATCCGTTCTAAAAATCTTTATGCCAAATGAAGTTAGTGTGTCTAGGGTGTTTTGATGCGGATGGCCATATTTATTATCTTTACCGTCAGAGATAAGCGCATAAGTGGGCGACACAGTTTTCACAAATTCGGTAGAGGTAGAAGTGCGTGAACCATGGTGCCCAACTTTTAAAATAGTGCTACGAAGTTGCGTGGAAGAATTTTCTTCTAAAATTATTTTTTCGGTCACGGTCGTAGAATCTCCGGTGAGCATTATGGAAGTTTTACCATAAGAGAGCCTCGCCACAATTGATCCATCATTACTATCCCATAGTGAGACTTCTCGATCTGGGAATAAAATATCAATCCATGCCCCACCACCCAAATCTAATCGCATTCCTTTTTTTAATAAAATATCCGGAATATTTTTATTTTTTATTTCTGTTTTAAGATTTTGATAAGTTTTAGAATCATTAAACGTACCAGGTTCAAATACACTGTCTATTTTGTAAACTTTTAAAACGTCCTCGAATCCGCCTATGTGATCTTGATCGGGATTCGTAATAATAATCGCATCTATGTGCCTATCAAATGGAGACATCACGCGCGCAAGTTGGCTTAAAATTTTTCGAGGCGGTCCCCCATCCACTAATACCTGCGTTCCGGTCGGAGACTCTACAAAAAGCGCATCACCTTGGCCAATATCAAACATAGTGAAAGTAAGTTCTTTGTGAGAACTCTGAAAATCAAGATAGAAAAGATAGATAGTAGAAACTAAAAGCAGAAAAGTGAAAAGGAATAGACCGTATTTCTTGCGATTTTGAAGCATGCTATAATGTTAGCATATTAATAATTAAGGAATATTATGAATAAATTTGAAGAAATAAAATTTAATATTGGAACATTAAAAGGAATCTCAGCGAAAAACATCGAAGAACATTTGAAACTCTATGCAGGTTATGTGAAGCACTCTAATCTAGTACTAGAGAAGATTAACGAACTCGCTCAAGATGCTGAAAAAAATGCTTATGCATTGGGTGAAGTTCAGAGACGATTCGGGTTTGAATACAATGGTATGAGGAATCACGAAGTTTATTTTGGATCCCTTTCCGGAGAGGCTAAAACTCCAACGAATGACAGTGAACTTAAAAAAGCAATCACGGCAGAATGGGGATCTTTTGAAATGTGGCTAAATCGCTTTAAATCTATCGCCCTTACTCGCGGTATTGGTTGGGTAATGCTTTACTATGACCGAAAAGAAAAGCGTCTCCTTTTGACTTGGGTGGATGAACAACATTTTGGACAACTACAAGACTGCACTCTAGTCTTCGGACTAGATATGTGGGAACATGCGTTTGTCTACGACTACCCTACTTCCGAAAAGAAAAAATACGTAGAAGCATTTTTTGAAAATCTAAATTGGGAAGTGATCGAAAATAATTTTAAAAAGGCTCAATAATAAAGTTCTTGATACTTTTACCAAAAAGTCTATAAATAAAATAGATATAAATGACGATTGTGAGTAAAAGTGGAAAATTTGGAATTGAAAAAGATGTAAAGGGTAAATTTGAGAAAAAACTTATGACACTCAATTCGTAATGCAGAAATAAATAAGAGATAAATCCAAGCGGCACACCAAATCCATACCAAATAAGTCCGACGAAACCAGTTAGGAAGCCAAATAGCATAGTAAAAGGAATGAAGGGCAAAATCAAAATATTTGCTGGTAGCGCTACGAGAGAAAGATTGCCCATCTTATAAAGAATAAAAGGTAAAACGAAAATATAAGCGGAGCAAGTCACAGTCATAATATCCCGCAATTTAAAATAATCCGGCACCCACAAAAAATATTTCTCAATTCTGGGCGCCAGAAATATCACGGCAACCGTCGCAATAAAGGAAAGTTGAAAAGAAACATCATAGACAAGTATAAAAGGATTTAATAAAATCATCCCAACTCCAGCGAAAATAAGGGCGCGCGCGACATCGTAATTTCTACCAGTTGCGCGAGCCACGAGCACCAAAGTCGCCATTATGCCCGCCCGTATTGCAGTAGAATTCCCGCCAGTCATCAATATAAAAAACAGGATTGCAAAAATACCCATACCAATACCAAAATTTTTAGGCACATAAGGCACTTGGGAAAATAATTTCATTATCCATTCGGCGACGATCGTCACATTGTATCCGGAAAGTGCGACGATATGGATCGTGCCGGTATCGATAAACTTCTGTCGCATTTCATTATCAAAAGAAGAGCGCTCACCCAGTATCAAACCACCCATTAAAAGCGACTCTGGACGAGAAATTACTAAATTCATTTTATTTAAAAACTTATCTTTGATATAAAATAGGGTGTTCTTAATTTTATTACCACCTCCCCGAGAAATTATTTCGATGTCTACATAATTCATCACATAAAAAATCCCATCTTTTCTTAAATAATTTATATAATCAAAATCTTTACCTTGATCGGTTGTGAAATTCCTCGGCTTTTCTAATTTACCGGAAAAATTAACTTCATCGCCGTATTGAAAATACGTGCCAAAATCCACAGTCGCTAGAATTTTTGTTTTGGTGGGAGAAGCTCCGACTTCAATAATCAATTTTTGATTATTCTCTCGAATATCGGGCTCGTCGATAATCTTTCCCAAGAAAGATATTTTATTTCCTACTTGCGATTCGAAAACATAAGGCGCAGGTTTATCCACAACATGAAACCTCAGCATTCCAAGAGAAAAGATTAAAATAAAAACACTAAAAATAATCCCCCATTTACTATTAGACTCTGTCGCTCGCGGAGGGCGGGGTCTAATTAAAGTAAAAAATAAAGTTAAAGCAAAACTAACCACACCCAACAAAACAGTAAAATAAAAATTTACAAAAATAAAAGACCGCAAAAATACTCCAAAAATAAAACCAAAACAAATTGCATAGAAAATCTTATCACGCATTTAGAAAGTATACCAAAAAAAATTATTTATTTTTAAGTTCTACTCCCACACCCTCTGCAAAACTTGTGGCTATTAGATCCGCTCTGTCGTTGTACCTGTCTTCATTGTGTCCTTTTACATAGGTCCATTTAGGTTTCAACTCTTCTGTAAGTTTGTATAACTCCTCCCAAAGTTCGCGATTCAAAACCGGTTTTTTGTTCGCATTTCGCCAATTATTTTTCTGCCAATTAAAAATCCATTCCGTAATCCCTAAAATCACATATTTCGAATCAGAAATAATTTCTATATCTCCAGCAAGGACTACCCCTGCTGGAATTACTGGAAGTTTTTTTAAATACTTCAACGCTTCTATCGGCGCAGTGAGTTCCATTTGATTATTCGTCGCGTGATTTACTCCACCGCCAATCTCAAAAACTTTCTTATCAATAATAAAAACAGCACCAAAGCCAGCCCGTCCAGGATTCCCCTTCGCCGCCCCGTCGGTGTAGATAGTTATTGTATCTTTTTGCATAGGCTTTATTTTATCATTAGTTTTAACTAATATCCTCTATTCGCAATCGGAGTTCTTCCCGACCCCTAAATCTAGATAGATCAAACGTGGCTAATAAGTTTACGTTCATTCCTTCAGACAAAGTATTTTTAAAAGAGTCAACGCCAGAAAAAAAAGAAATAGCCACTACTTTATTCTTACCATTAGAAAAAATAATTTCCAAATGTTCGCCAGAGCCATTCTTGCCAAACTTTTTTATTTTTTCTATCTTTACACCTTCAAATAAAAAAACTGGTTTTGGATTACCAAATCCAAAAGGCTCGAGCTTACTTATTTCACGCCAAGAATTCATTTTTACATCATCTAAAGATGATTTCACGTCATATTTTTTTTCCTCTAAACTAGTCTCAGTTTTCCTTTTTACTTTATTAAAAGTCGCAGAAAGTGCCTCTTCCAAGAAGTGTATTTTCTCAGAATGAACAGTAAACCCTCCAGCGAGCTCATGACCACCAAAATTTATAAACGATTCACTCGTCGCCGTCATGAGCTCTACCACCGACACCGATCCATCACTACGACAAGAACCTTTAATACAATCATTTTCGTCTTTACCCCAAACAAAAACAGGCCTTTGGTGTGTATCACATATCTTGCCGGCCACGAGCCCTAAGATCCCGACACGCCAATTTGGATTTCCTATTACTATAACTTCATTCATTACCTTGTCTTCAAATCTTTTATTAACTTCACGCATAATATTCGTCACAATTGTTTTTCTCTCATCATTTATTTTTGATAAATGATCTGCAAGCATTCCTGCCTCTACAATATCCTCTGTGGCGAGTAGTTCAAAAGCTCTCATCGGATCATCCATTCGAGATGCAGCATTCAACCTGGGTGTCACCATAAAACCAATATCGTCCGAAGATAGATATCTCTGATCAATATTCATTTTGGCTAAAAGTTTCTGTAAACCTGGACGAGGGGATTTTTTCAACACTTTCATTCCATAATATGCAATAGCTCTATTCTCTCCAGTTAGCGGAACCATATCCGAAAATGTGGCGAGGCCTGCCATATCGAGCATCCATTTTTCTGCGCCGATTCTCACTTTGAAATTCTTGTTCTCTTTGCCATATTTTTTGAGAAATCCTTGCGCAAATTTGAAAACAACGCCCGCTCCACATAACATTTTTTCTGGGTACGCATCTACTTTCGGATTTAAAATTGCATAAGCTCGTGGTAAAGTTTCTTGAGGTAAATGGTGATCTGTAATTATCACATCGATGTCATCCACTTCCGCTTGCGCTACTTCCACGACCGCTGTAATACCAAGGTCGACAGTAATTAGAAGTTTTACCCCAGACTTAGCAAAAATCTTTATCGCTTCTAAATTGAGCCCATATCCTTCACTATTTCTCTGAGGTATATAAATTTCATAGTTTTTATATCCAACTAATTTAAATAAGTCATTTAAAATTACGGCGCCTGGAATCCCATCGCAATCGTAATCCGCATAAATTACTATTTTTTCGCCTGCTTCTATCGCCTCATATAGACGAACACAAGCCTTTTCCATATCTTTCATTAAAAAAGGGTCGTGAAAATCACGCTCGTAATCTGGACTCAAAAAAATCTCGGCTTGTGCCCCATCAATAATTCCTCTCTTTTCTAAAAGTACTCGCAGTAATTCTCCATATTTTTGCATAAGTCGAATTTTAGCATATAATACAAAGATGAACGACTGTGTGTTTTGTAAAATTATAAAAGGAGAACTGCCATCAAGTAAAATATATGAAGATGCTGATTTTTTATCATTCTTAACTAAAGGACCAGTATCAGACGGACATCTTTTAATCGTCCCCAAAAAACACACAGTTTGGATGCAAGATGTTGATGATGAGACAATATCAAAAATTTTCAAACTCACAAAAAAACTTATGCTGGCAGTTAAAAAAGGAATGGGTTGCGATTATGTGCAAGTCTCTGTAGTTGGCAAAGATGTTCCACATTTTCACATACATTTAATACCAAGATATCTCAATAATAACTTACCTGAATTTCCTACAAAAGAATACAAAGACGGTGAAAGAGAACTAGTGGTAAATAAAATCACTCAAGCGCTTTGATTCCAGGCAGAGTGCCACTCGAGAGGAATTCGAGCGTCGCTCCTCCTCCTGTAGATATGAAAGAAAACTTTTTTTCCATTTTTATTTCGGAGATCAACGCCACCGTGTCTCCCCCGCCGATAATACTTTCGGCTTTTGAAGCAGCTACTAATTTTAATACTTCTTTAGTAGACTTTTCCCCACCATCTTCATATTTGCCGAGTGGCCCATTCCATAAGATAAATTTTGATTTTTTGATAAGTTGCGTCAAATTTTCTACCGTTTCATCCCCAATATCCAAAATATTTTCATCTTTGCCAACTTCAGTTACCTTTTTAGTAATTAACTTATCTTGAGACTTTACTACAACATCAACTGGTAAAATTAATTTACCACCACCGCGGGCAGGTTTATTTTTCAATATTTTTGCAATGCCGTAATTAGTTTCGTCGACTAAAGATTCCCCCACACTATATCCTTTCGCTTTTAGAAAATCATTCGCCAATGCTCCACCGATAAAAACTTGATCAGCTAATTTCAAATATTTTTTTATTAAAGGCATTTTGGTAGAAAACTTTGCGCCACCTAAAATAAAAAGAAAGGGGTGTTTAGGTTTTTTAAAAGCACGAGATAAATTCTTTACTTCCTCGAATAATTGAAGTCCGGCATAAGATGGTAATAGTTTTGGCAACAAGACAATGGATGCATCTGCCCTGTGAGATACTGGAAAAGCTTCATTTACATATATATCAGCTAATTTCGCTAGATTCATGGCGAAAATTTCATTACATTCTTGTTCTCCTCTATCATTTCTCAAATTTTGAAGTAAAACCACTTCACTATTTTTCATATTTGAAACAATATCGCGGACTTCTTGACCAATGATCTCTTCTACAAATTTTACTTTTATATATTTATTTAAAACTTTGGCAACCGGAAGAAGTGTATCTCCTCCTTTACCTAGATGTGTAATTAAAATTAATTTCGCACCTTTTTTCTGCAAAAATTCAAGGGTCGGCAATGCTTTTTTTATTCGAAAATCATCTTCGACTTTTCCATCTTTAATAGGCAAATTAAAATCTACTCTAATAAGCACATTTTTACCTTCAATATTTTTTATTGACTTAATGCTTCGCATATTTTTATGATCTCCATAAATTTTACAGCATCCAAACTCACCCGACCGACGAGCACTCCTTCTACTCCGCCGTCCTTCAAAAAATCTTGCACATTTTTTTCATTTACATCTCCTCCGTAGATGATTCTTGGAATTTTTATTTTCACACCAAATTTATCAACCAGAATCTTTTTGATAAAAAGAGACATCTCTTCACAATCGGCTGGAGTGGCGTCTTTATGGTTTGGAGTACTAGAAATGGCCCAGATTGGTTCATAGGCAATGATAATTTTTGAAATTAAATCTTTTTTTACTCCATCTAGACATTCTTCCAGTTGGGTTTTCACTAAATTAAAATAGCTATGACTTTCGTCACGAACGGTCTCCCCTACGCAGAGTATTGGAACAAGCCCCGCTGAAAGGGATGCTTTGATTTTTTTATTTATATCCAGACCTGTTTCCCCTAATTCTCGCCTTTTAGAATGTCCCACAATCACATATTTTATTCCTAGGTCCTCGAGCATCGAAGCTGAAATTTCCCCCGTGTAAGGCCCAGCTTCTTCATAAAACACATTTTGAGCACCTAGAGATATTTTTTTAGTCCGCCGGCTGGCGGATCGCAATTTCTCTAAATACAAAAATGGTGGACAGATTACAATCTCTGTTTTTTGAACTCCGAAAATAGACTTTGTTATATCGACAAACAACTTTTCAGCTTCTTTTTGGGTACTTGGATTCATTTTCCAATTCCCTATAATAATTTTATTCTTTGACATGAGATGATTCTAGCATATCTATTTATTTTAAATTACTGCGTTTCTCCCCAGCCATCAAGACGCCAAGCACCAGAAGGACCTCCAATAAAATTCTTACTAATCAGCCCACTATCATAGATAAGTGTTGAACTATTTGACATAATTATAGTCTTCGCAATAGCTTCTTTTACACTAGCAGTATTAGAAAATAGGATTGTGCCATAAGGAGCAGCAAGAATAACCGTACCTGCACTATTGGCAATATTTATTGCTGAAGATGAAGTAGAAGTAGTAAGTACCATAATATAACTTCCAGAAGTTGAAGAACCACTAAATGAAGCGGAATTGGCGGTAGATATCGTTCCATCGCTAATAATCACCCCACTTGCTGATCCATAAGAATTTGAAAGTTTAAGTTGAGAACTGTTTGATAAACTAATATTTCCAGTAACCCAAAGCGTACCTGAGACAGTTAATACAGCATTATTACTAAGAATTAAGTTACCATTAATCTTTTTTGGGCCAACAATAAGAGTGCTATTATTCGATAAATTTATTTCGCCTTGTGTTCCCCCCGCAACAGCTTCATCTTTCCATGTCTGAATTTGTGAATCAGAAATAGGGAAATTTAATGGGGCTGGATCCCCTTGAGAAACATTACAACTTTTATTATTTCCACTGCCAGTCTGGCAATATAAATTACCAGCAATAGTTGAATTGTTCACAGTATGAGCCGAAGCATTACCAATACCGAATTGACCTATAATCATACCGCTGATAGTAGAATTGACACCCCCAAGATAAATTTTAAAAAAAGCATCGAGCCCTGAGGGGTTAGTGTTATTCCATGTGGTTGTTCCATATTGTCCCAATTTAGCCAAACCGCTTACATATTGAGCATTATTTGCTCCCAAAATATAATAATTAGAAGCATTAACACTTGCATCTAAAACTAGCCAATAAGTAGTATTAGTAGCGAGAGTAACATTAGGCGACAAAACAATATTCACCCAACCGTAAGAAGTGGCAACATTAGATGCCGAAAGTGTTCCGGTAGCAAGAGAGGTGTTTGCAGGCTTCCCGCTTGAATCTGCAGTTATCCTTACATTTACATCGCTTGGTCCTCCAACTTTTTTAATATATACAGAAACCTGGGTAGCAATATCAGAAGTAGCAACAATAAAACTTTGGGCAACATCTTGTGTATTAACAGCAGTACCAAATTGTATTACATCTGTTGGGGTTCCAGTGTCATTAATTTGATCAATAATCTCTGCCGTGCGATCAGCCGCTATTGCTGTACCTGTTATCTTAGCACTATTTGAACCTACAATATCGCCATTAACATATACACTACCATTTATTGTAGCAGTATTAGACATAATCAATCCACCATTTCCTACCTGCATACCATAAGTGAAAGAAAGCCCTACACCAGTTGAGAGTTTGATATTGGTTTTTCTTTGATAGCTAGACACATCACCCAAAGTGGTGATCTGTTTATATCCCTCAGAAATGGTTGTAATATTTGTTGTCGCTAAACTTGAATCAAGATTGAGGGTTTCACTTCCATCTATAGTTAGATTATTTTTTATTCGGTACATCGCATCTTCACTGCCTGACTCAGCTAAAAAATAAGATTTCTTAGAATCTAGATTCAGGTTAGCATTTTTGAATTCACGCACTGTCGGACCCACCAATCCAGCTATTATGGCTAAGGAAATAAACAAAAAAAAGATAACGGAAATCAACATCGCTGAACCAGATTGAGAGTTAATTTTTATTTTTATGTGTTTTGATGTCTTAATTTCCATTTTTGCAATATATAATTAATAATTCTTAATCAACTTTAATAGCTACCTCGCAATACAATTGTATTATAAAAATTAACAGTTCGATTCAATGCATCATTTTTTGACCTGACTGTTAATAACATTTTAACAGCTTTTCCTTTTACTGTAGTCATCGGTGTAAAAGATAAAGTAGTTACAACTATGTTTGGTGTATTTAAATTTCCAACCAAGACACCATTTTCTAAGTAATTGATATCTGTGCCAGAAAGTACAAATTCGATAGTTCTATTCGGATCAGCAGCCCCCATAGTTGCACTTGGATCATCAGAGCTCAAATCATAAGACCCTCTGATTTCTCTAGACATTCTTTCCATAATCGATCCACTTCGCAATAATTCAGCTTGTATCATAGTCTCTCTAAATGCATGGGTCATAATGATCATCGAATTGATCACAACTAGAGACAAAACAGCGAAAAAAGAAATATAAAAAAGAAGTTCCAAAATTACATAACCATTCTTTTTATTTTTTATATAAATTTTATTCACGATTAATTTATGAAAAAATGTCAATAATATAAAACTGCAAAGTCTTGGTGACTGTGGTACCACCTTCCGACCAAAAAACTGTAACAGTGACTAATTTAGTTTGAGGATCATCTACTCCAGCAGAAGATATATCTTTTGTTGTATTGTCACGATTTACATTTGCTATAGTTATTGTACGTGTAAAAATTCCGGAAGTATTAGCTACAGCAGACAATGTCCAAATACCCCCTGAAAAAATAGGATAATAATTTACACCAAGAGTCAAACTAGAAATGTTGCTCCATGCATTATCGCGCACTATACGCACCGCTTCTGCGCCTTCTTCCAACAAGAAAGCAGCTTGACTTGTATGAAAAGCTTGGCGAGAAACAAAAATAGATTTTTGGGCAACTGCCGTCGCAGTCAAAACTGAAACAGTAATAATAGACGCCGCTACTAGTATTTCAACTGCCATGAATCCTCCGTTTTTAAAAATTTTTTTCATAGCTCTATCTAATCACCACTTAATTTACACTCATGGCGCCTGTTGCAGAAATTGTAATAATTTTCACATAATTTGTAGTGGAAAGAGTTATCGTGCCAGTAGTATTCGGAATTCCAGAAAGACGATTGAAATACACATCACCCGAAATCCCACTCACGCCACCAAAAGTAATATTTGAAATAATAGCTCCAGCAGTGATGCCCATGATTTCGTTATCTGACGCACCGACAGAAAAAGCTATACCTTTAAAGATTATAACTTGATCAGATTGAAAATGCACTCCGTAAGAAGAAGAATTCACTGATGCTAAGGTTTGCGAGTGTGCTTTATTTAAACTAGATAAAATATCACCTACAGTACTTTTAAGCACTTGGAGTTCTCTTGTTTTGGAAAATTGTGGGATGACAACTGCAAATATAATACCGAGCACCACAACAACAATTAACAATTCTACCGCGCTAATCCCTTTTTGGTAAGAATGTTTCATAATTTCATTATATCACTTTTAATTACGAAACTCATGAAATCACCCAATACTTCCTAAAATTGAATAAAGTGGAGAAATCATCGAAATAGCAAAAAATCCGACCCCGGCCCCAATAACAATCATCAAAAGGGGTTCAATAATCGTAGAGAGATTTTTGGTTTTATTTTCAATTTCTGTTTCGTAAAATAAAGAAATTTCAAGCAACATGTCTGACAATTTTCCAGTTTCTTCTCCAACTTGAATCATTTCTGACATCATTACCGGATAAAGATTATTATTTGCCTCAAAAACTTGAGAAAATGGAGCCCCTTTTTCTATTGCGACTTTGGCTTCGTCTAAGACTTTTTTGTAGTAAATATTTTGCACCACATCTCCAGTGATCTCTACTGCGCGAGTTATAGGAACTCCTGCCAACAAGAGTGAGGATATAGTGCGAGTAGTACGAGCAGTATTTAATTCTTTGGCCATAGTGCCGATAACTGGCATTTTAATAATAAAAAAATCAATATATTTGGCCATAAATTTAGCCCGAAAAAGAAAGTAACCGCCGACAGCTATACCGACAATAAGTACGAAAGTTAGTATCAAATTGTTTGAAAAGAAATTACCAAAAAAAATAAGAACGCGGGTCGGGAGAGGTAAGGTAACCCCAAGCTCTTTAAAAGTGTTAGCCAAGGTGGGCACAACAAAAGCAAACATCAAAACACCTATCACCACCATCGCGGACAGAATTACTCCCGGATAAATAAGCGCCCCCCGCACTTTCTTGGTTAAAGAATGCGCTTTCTCTAAATTTAAACCTATTTCTGCAAGCGTCCCGGCAAGGTTCCCTGACTCTTCGCCAGCTTTCGTCATTGATATAAAAAGTTTTGAAAAAACATCGGGAAATTTAGAAAGTTCCGACGATAATGTCCCTCCAGAACTTATGCCCTCAGAAAGAGACACTAAAATATTATCAAGTTTAGGATTCTTTGTTTGTTTTTTTAAAATCGACAACGCTCGATAAAGCGAGAGCCCAGCTTTGAGCATTCCACTTAAATTTTTTGTGAAAATAATTTGTTCAGAAATTGAAACCCGAGAAAATATATTCTTCGTGAAAGACAAATCGCTCATAAAATCTTTGCGTTTTGTGGTTATTGATATTGGGATAAATCCGCGACTCCGGAGATCATGAGCGCCGGAGATACGATCCTTGGCATCGAGTACGCCTTCCGTTATTGTGCCCTCTTTTGATTTTGCTTTGTATAAAAAAAACATTGATATAAAGCTTCTTTCTATTTTTTAATAAACTTCTACTCCGAAACAACACGAAATACTTCTTCTAAAGTGGTCACACCTAAAACTGCTTGAAACACTCCATCTTCAAGCATCGTCATCATCCCCTCTTTTTTTGCTTGTATTTCTATATCATCCTGCGAACTCCCCTTGACGATCATCTCCTTTATGGTACTAGTTACTTTGAGCACTTCATGCATTCCAATACGATTTGAATAGCCGTCTTCAAACTCACTGCTCTTGACTGCTTTATAAAAAGGAATTTTATCAAAAGTATCTTCTACACCTATAATTTTTTCAGTTTTTAAGAACTCTAACACTCTATCTAGATCAACAATTTTTGCTAAATTTGTTATTTCAGCAGGTGATAAAAAGTATTGTTCTTTGTTTGCAGTAAGTCTGCGCACCAATCTTTGCGCGATGATTGTCTTGACTGTGGCAGTTATTAAAAAAGGTTCGACGCCCATATCTATGAGTCTAGGTATTGCGCCAGAGGCAGAATTTGTGTGGATGGTCGAGAGAACTAAATGTCCTGTGAGCGAAGCATTTATGGCAAGACTTGCCGTCTCTCTATCGCGAATCTCTCCCACCATCACTATGTCTGGATCTTGACGCAAGAGCGACCGGAGACCATTAGCAAAAGTAAGTCCGATCTCTGGCTTTACTTGTGTCTGGTTAACTCTCGGCATCTGATACTCGATCGGATCTTCGACTGTAGAAATATTAACTTCCGGTTTATTTAAAATATCGAGCATCGTATAAAGTGTAGTGGTCTTTCCACTCCCGGTCGGACCCGTCGCGAGTACCATTCCTGTCTTTTGCAAGAGTGACGCATGGATACGCTCCAAACCTTCTCCGTGAAAACCAAGCGTCTCGAGAGAAAATCCATGCGTATTTTCTTTTAAAATTCTCATTACAGTTTTTTCTCCAAAAAAAGTTGGCAA
>SIBT01000021.1 GCA_009695015.1 Candidatus Nomurabacteria bacterium
ATTTAGAAGAAATATACGGCACAAAGTTAGCGAGAGACTGATCCCCTGTGGTTTGTTCGGCTGATACCCAAAATTGTTTAATGATAGGATTTTTGCACTTGGCGAGTTTCATGTCACGGAAAGTTTTATCCCCTAAGACTCTGGTAATCTCTAGTAAAGTTGAACCAGACTCTGGGTCTTCCATCACAAGGAATGCGCTGTTTCTAAAATATTGTTCAAACATCGCCCCGCCACCCACTTTCATATCAAAGAGTTTATTAAAAATTCCCATCAACTCATTCACTACAAAAGTCTTCTGTTCAGGATATTTCGGATCATATTCCAGCATGTTGAGGCCCATAGGTCGCGATGTATAAGCTGGGTCAAAATAAATCACATCATCAATACGATCCTTTGGGATGCGTGAAAGAATAGTTTGTATGTCAGTGCCGTGTGGGTCAATATAACAACATCCGTCACCATTTTTAATATCCTGAGTGATCATATTGAGCATGATATTCGTCTTTCCTGTTCCGGTCTGACCGATCACATAAAAATGCCTCATGCGATCTTCACGCGCCAAGTGAATGGGTGTATCTTTACCACGATAACTATTTACTCCGAGCACTATTCCCTCTTGCCCCATCTCGAGTGGCACCGGCGCGACACCAGACTTGGCTTCTTTTAGTTGTGGCTGACTTCCTATGCCAACCGGGAAATGAAACACTGAAGCGAGCTCTTTTAGATTCATTGGCAAAATTTTATCCGAAGAAAAAGAACGATAGGAAAAATCGTAAAAAAGTTTCTTTAGATCACTACCATGAGCTTCTTCAAAAACAAAAGAATTGCTGGCCACTTCCGAAAATTGCTGGAAAGAAGATTCTATTTCAGAGAGTATCGCTTTCGCCCGCTCCACAGAATCCGCTGAAGCAACCACGCGAATGTTCGCTTTCATGATGCTACTTTTCATTTTATTGCCTATTTTCTCGACTGCATCATTATCTACCGCGCGCGCTTTTTGTTCGTTTTCTTTTTTATCTTCTTGTTTTTTGACCCCAAATAAAAGCTCTTTACCTACTTTAATAAATGCTTTATTGAACTTATAAAAATTGTCCGATGCATGCTTGACGGACGTGCCATCTTTCACATCATTCAAGATCATATGAAACTCATTTATGAATTTATCCCCAGCCGGCGCGATCACCAGCTGAATCGCAGCACCTTCGCCTTTAGTTTTTAACTTAGAAAAAACATTTAGTATCGTATTCATCGGATCATGTTCAATGATGTCATAAGTCTTGATAGGTAGTACAGAACGCTCAGAAAAAGATGCATACGCTCCGACGGATCCGCCGGCCATATTGAAAATATTATAATCGTCCGTCACTTCATGAACCTTTGCATTATGATAAAATGCCAAAATTTGTTTTTCAAAAAGTGAAACATGTTTATTTGGAATTCCCGCATAAACCACAACTTCATCGCTTTCGTTACTAAGCGCGACTTCAAGAGTAAAATAATTTTCTTTTTCGTTTTTTTTATCGGAGGAAATAGACTGCATGCCAGCATAAAATTGCTCCATTGCGCCTATAAATTCTTTAAAACCTTTTGACTTGTCAGCTTCATCCGTCTGTGGCGGAAGAGTTATTTCAAAAAGAGTCATATTGAGAGACTTATATAAAGGAGTTTCTTCTATTATATTGAGTGTGATACTACCTGTTTTTAAATATTGAATTAAAATTCTGTGAAAATCGTCATCCACATGGGGGTTGTCCATCGCTTCTGCTACTGTCAGAGCGTTCTTGATTCCTTTAGTAATAACAAAGCCCAAAAGCTCCTCCATCACACTATCGTGAGATTCCGGCTTGAGCGCGAGCACAATCCCCTTTGCCTCTTTTGCATTTATGATGTGACTACTGTGTACCACCTGCTCTGCCGGAACATTTTTATAAGCTCCCACTACATCGTGAGTCGCATTATCTTTCGCATTCTCAAAATGCCCGATTTTAGTCAATTCTTCTTCGCGCTCTTTCACATGAGCGCGTAAATAATCGAGCTCTTCTTCAGGAGTTTTAAACTTAGGCATTTCCTTAAAAAGGGATTGTTCCATTGCCCCTCAATTATACTCTAAACTAGAGTTTTGTTAAAATTTCAGACTCCCTTTCGGTAATAAGTATAGTATGTTCAAAATGCGCGCTATTTTTGGCGTCGACTGTTCGGAAAGTATATCCGTCGCTTTTGAGTGTAACATTTTTCGTACCTTCATTTATCATAGGCTCTATAGCTATCACCATGCCGGGAACTAACTTTTCTCCCTTGCCTGCTTTGCCAAAATTCGGCACATATGGATCCTCGTGAATTGCCCGCCCCACTCCGTGCCCGGAGAGAACTTCCACGATCCCATATTGTCCATTTTTATTTTTACCTCTTTGTGAATGAATAAAACTCTCTATCGCATGTCCAATATCCCCCACTGTGTTCCCCGCGCAAGCGACGTCAATGCCTACTTGCAGAGCCTCCTTCGTAACCTCCATAAGTTTCTGATTAACAGCGCTCACATGGCCCACCGGCACAGTGAGAGCCATATCTGTAAAGAGACCTTTGTGTTTGAGACCGAGATCAATAGAAACGATATCGCCTTCTTTTAAAATTCGTTTGGCATTTGGAATCCCATGCACAACTTCATCATTGATCGAAACACAAAGTGACGCAGGAAATGGTACTCTCGCTCCCGCGGGACGATAATTTAAAAATGCAGGCGTATCCCCCACCTCACGAATTAATTTCTCTGCATATGTGTCTAAATCTTTAGTCGAGACACCCGGAGCAACTTTTTCTTTTATTTTATAAAGTATAGAAGCTAAGTGTTTACCACCTTCTCGCAATATTTCTATTTCTTGTGATGTTTTTATAATTATCATTTTACGAAATCACTGTCCCTATAAATTTCTCTCCATTTAGACATTTTGCTAAGTTTTCGATAGGTTTGCCATTTATAATTATGACTTCTATCCCCTCTTGCTCTGCCATCTCTGAAGCAGTCGGATCAAATGGAGAATTTAATCCTGAAGTCCACCCTTTTGGAATAATTTTCCTAAAATCTGACCATGAAATTTTATCAATTCTTTTCGCATTCGGATTTATTTTAGGATCAGAATCATAAACATAATCAATATTTGAAATATTTATAATTTTTTTTGCTCCGACTGTTTTTGCGCCCAGAACTGCATCATAATCAGTACTATGTCCCGGCTCATAAGCTGAGCCTACTATTATCGGCTTTTCCAATGAGAACTTTGACGTTAAATTTGAAATTACTTCGTTATGTGCATATTCCTCGAACATGACTCTTACTAATTCTGCATTTAATTTTAAAGCTGCTATACCAATCCAATCTAAATCTTCATCTGAAGTAATGGCAAGTTCTTTAGCTATATTTTGATATCTACGACAAATTTTTCCTCCACCAGTAGTAATCACAAACTTTTTGCCTTGTTTTATCTGTGAAATGATTAAATTCTTAAAATCTTTTAGGAATTCAGTGTCTATTTGGTCAGGCACTATCAATGATCCTCCCAGGGAAATTATAATTATTTCTTGCATGCTAAAAATTTAAAGCTTTTATAATATCTTTGTGCACATTCTCTATAGTTTGCTCGCCGTTTATTTCAATAAAATTATAATTTTTTTTGTCGTGAAAATATTCGATAGAAGGCACAACGTCTTGTTCATACCAATTTAATCTATTTTGTATTTTCTCTGGTGTATCATCAGCTCTCTTGCGTTCCATCATTCTATTATATGACCATTCTTTAGAAACTTTCATAAGAATAATGTTAGGCTTTTCTATTTTATAAAAATCAAAAGCCGAATCTAGAGCAATTGATTCTTCGCGTCTACGACAAACTCCATCTAATATCATATCTTCCTTGCCGGAAAAATTCTCAACAATAATTTTTGTCCATATCCAAATAGGAAGAAATACAGGGATCAAAATCCCATTTTTCAAAATATCATTAATGTTTTTACCGACTAAATTATCTTGTTTTGCAAGTTCTCGAAAAGTGCTACCTGTTTCTACATAAATCACTTCTCTACTCTTTGATTTTAAAAAATTAACTAGGAGTTTTGCCTGAGTGCCCTTCCCACACCCTGATCTGCCAAAGAATACAAAAGCTTGTGAATTCATACCAAAAGAATACACAATTTGAGCTTAAAAATCAAGGCAAGACTAATATTCCCGCATGGAGATCTGCGCATCGACTTTTTTCATTAGGTCTAGGACTACCGAGACGACGATCAAGATGGAGGTACCGCCTAGAGCAAGCGCGGTGAGACCTGTTGCAAATTGCATAATAAGTGGCAAAACTGCGATGAAACCTAGAAAAGTTGCGCCCAAGAGAGTAATACGAGTCAAAACTTTTGAAATATATTCGGAAGTCGATGCGCCGGGACGAATACCTGGGATGAACGCGCCATTTTTCTGCAAATTCGTAGAAAGAGCTTCGGGATCAAAAGTAACGGCTGTATAAAAATAAGTAAAAAGAAATACTAAAATAAAATATAGTACCGCATAGAGCACTGAAGTCTGTGTAAATGAAACAAGTACGCTAGAAATTTTGGCAATTATTGCATTATCAAAGCGCGATAAAAAAGTACCGATCATTTGCGGGAAAAGAAGAATAGATAGAGCGAAAATTATTGGAATCACTCCAGCTTGATTAACTCGAAGAGGTAAATAAGTAGAACCGCCACCGTACATTTTCATACCTCGAACGCGCTTGGCATAAGTCACGGGAATTGGACGTTCCGCTTCCGTCACTAGAACGATACCAGCGATCACCAGTACTCCGACTACGAGAAACACAAGATAAAGCGGAACCTGTGAAACATCAAAAGTGAAAATCATCTGGCTCACCTGTGAAGGAAGAGTCGCAACGATACCGGCAAATATGATAAGAGAAACACCATTGCCTATACCAAATTCAGATACGAGCTCGCCTATCCACATAAGAAATATCGATCCGGCAACTACTATAATCAAATTTGTAATTCTATCGAAAGATGTTAAATTGACTAAAATATTTTGAGTTTCAAGAATAGCCAAAAGAGCAAATCCTTGAATTGCTGCAAGAGGAATAGTGAGAAGACGTGAATACTGAGTAAATCTTTTTCTGCCAGCTTCACCCTCTTCGTGATAAATCTTCTTTAAGGCAGGCACCATGATGGTGAGAAGTTGCATAATGATGGAACTAGTGATGTATGGACCAACACCAAGCATGATGATGGAAAGATTGGAAAGCCCACCTCCGGAAAATATATTCAAGATACCAAAAAATTGGTTGTTGGAAAGAAAACGACTTAGCTCTAGAGTGTCAATTCCTGGAATAGGGATAATGGAAAGCAATCTGAAAACTATCAACGCAAAAAGCACAAACAAAACCCGACGCCGTAGCGTCACATCCGTCCAAATTAATTTCATTTTATTAAAAAAGTTTTGCATTTATGAAATTATAATTTTCTTACCCTTAATACTCAGACGCTTTCTGATTTCTGAAAATTTTTCTCCCTTTAAAGCCACTTTTTCACCTCCTAAAACAAAAGCCTTCTGGATAGATTTGAACTGATACCCACGATTCTTTGGTAATCTCTTAATGATATCACGAAGTTCTGGACGGCGTTTATTGCCTGAGCGCGCCGTCTGCCCCTTACCTCCGCGTCCAGAAGTCTTGGCATGTTTACCCCCGCGACCCACGATGCGATCTTTTTTATTCTTATGAATTCTTTTTAAATTATGTATCTGCATATAATTATTTTATTTCTTCAATTTCAGGCGAAACGACTTCTTTATTCGCAATCACAGCACTTTCAGGAATTATTTTTGCATATTTTGAAGAAATAATCGAAAGTGCTTTTATCACAGCTTTCGCATTATTTAATTTGTTTTTACTATTAGATACGATTTTACCAGTAATATCCTTCATACCAGAAAGTTTCACTATATCTCGGATAACAGAACCAGCTACTAACCCACGTCCTTTGTTTGGCAGAAGCCTAATTTTAGAACTCGAAAATTTAGCAGAGAGTTCGTGAGGAATAGACATCGTATTTGTCAGATTGAGTCTAATCATATTTTTCTTGGCATTACGAACAGCTTTATTGATAGCAAGAGCTGTGTCTCCCGCCTTCCCTAAGCCTAATCCAACAGATCCTTTTTTGTCTCCAGCAACTAAAGCGACAGAAAAGGAAAATCTGCGTCCTCCCGCGACGACTCTGGTCACTCGACGGATGTTTATGATTTTTTGATCAAATTCTGGTTTTGATCGTCCAAAAGAAGATGATTTCCTATTATTCTTTTTTTCTTTACCTTTTTCCATTTTGTTTTTTAAAATTTTAACCCACTCGCTCGAGCTTCGTCCGCTACTAATTTTATTCGGCCAGTGTATTTAAACCCATTGCGGTCGAAAACAACTTGACTGATTTTTTCTTTCAAACAAATTTGGCCAATTGTTTTGCCCAACTCTTTCGCTCTATCTGTTTTAGTTCCTTTGGTTATTTTAAGATCACTCGCTTGCGCTAAAGTTCTACCTGTTATATCATCGATCACTTGTGCATAAATAAATTTGTTTGAACGAAACACAGAAAGCCGTGGACGCTCCGAAGTACCTTTGATTCTTACTCTAATCTTCTTCTTCAACCTTATTCTTTTGTCTGTTTTGTTTTGCATAAACTAGACTGTCTTTTTGCCTTGCTTGCGTCTGATAACTTCACCTTCATAACGCATCCCTTTGCCTTTATAAGGCTCTGGCTTCTTTAATGCGCGCAAACCAGCCGTAAAACTTCCGACCAATTCCTTGTCAATTCCGGTAATTGTAATATTATTTTTATCGGCAGTCGCGGTGATCGTATCTGGAATACTCACAATAACTGGATGAGAGAACCCTAAGGCAAAATGAAATTCCTTTCCCTTCACTTCAGATTTAAACCCAACTCCTTCTAATATTAATTTCTTTTGATATGGCGTCACTACCCCAGCAATCATATTTTTAATATGGGAAGCATAAGTGCCCCAGAGAGATTTAGAAAATTTATCGTTTCTCTTAATATTTAAATTTATTACTTTATCAGTAATAGTGATCGTGATATCATCTCTGAAGTTTTTCGAAAGTGTCCCTTTTGGACCTACCACCGAAATATTGTTGCCATTTTGCGTGACTTTGACTCCGTCCGGTATATTTATTTCTTGTTTGCCTATTCTACTCATATATTTTCTTTGTAAATTTTTAAAAAATCCTAAATAATGCTTCACCACCGACTTGCTCTTTGCGGGCATCTTTGCCTGACAGAATTCCCTTTGGAGTCGAAAGCACTAGAAGTCCCGATCCATTTCGAACTGTATGAATATCTTTTACACCAAAATAAACACGTCTGGACTGTTTTGAAATTCTCTCAACTTCCTTAATTTTCGGCTGCTCGTCCACATAAATCAATTCTATCTCGATTACTGGTTGATCATTTTTCACTTTCTTTGATATATTAGAAATATATCCCTCCTTTTTTAAACATTCAGCAATAGCATTTTTCATT
>SIBT01000022.1 GCA_009695015.1 Candidatus Nomurabacteria bacterium
TCGGTAGATTTTGCCGAAGCCCCTTCTTCTCTGAAAACCTTAATGACTTCAATGCTCTTGTCTTTACAATACTTACGACAAGACTCCTCTTGAAATTCTAAAGAGGTTCCTTTGACCTGTTCTTCGCTTGAAACTCTAACATAAATAATACCTTTCATAATATTGAAACAACTTAAAGGGGCACCTGGAACCCCAAATTCGTTATCCCGAAAGATACCTCATTGGCAGATGCCCCTTAAAGGCAACGAGGTATAAAAAAATCGGGATAATAACATTAAATTTGAGGTTCAATTATTAGTATAAACCATTTACCGAGTTTATCCAAGATTAACCGCTCATATTAGCAATTACTTTCAATAACTTCTCTCGTGTTTATTGGTACGCCCATTGTTTTTCTACCCTCTCTTTTTGCCCACTCTCTTATGGCTTCTGCCTCTGCTGGTGTTGCCATAATCGGTATAATTAAGTAATCGTCGCTCCCCTCGTTCAATGCTTTCTCTAACCTTTTTATTGTGTACCTTGTAATCATATTTCTGATATTTTCTAATACTTCTTTACTTGTTATCATTAAGCAACTCTAATAATTTCTCTTTTTCTTCACTTGTTAATCCGTCATCATACCCAACACTTCCAATCAACTTGGTTTTTTCCACTAATTTCCCCATTTCCATTTCTAGCCTCTTTATTTTTTCCCTTGTAATCATAATGTTAGTAGTTTATGTCATTTCTCTCGGCTACACATTTATCAATAGTTATGGTGCTGTCGCTGTCTTTTATGCCCTCCTTTTCTTTTAGCTCCTCAAAAGTTTTATAATTCTTTTCATAGTAATAGAAACCGCCTTCGTCCACTATAATTATATGCAAGCGGTTTTTATCTTGGTTAATCATCTCCGCTTCTTTTTGTAGTCTTTTTATTGTTTGTCGTGTAATCCCCATAATTATTTCGTTGTTTTTCTCTCTAAGATTATTCGCTCAATAGTTTCTACCCTGCTAACAATTTCAGAGACCTCTAACGCCTTAATAAGATGCCCTGCGAGGTATCCAATACAGTTTGCCACTCGTAAATCTATCGTTC
Organism: Candidatus Nomurabacteria bacterium; assembly: GCA_009695015.1. Classification (GTDB taxonomy): domain Bacteria; phylum Patescibacteriota; class Minisyncoccia; order Phycocordibacterales; family UBA9973; genus UBA9973. The sequence goes on from SIBT01000022.1 coordinate 1,076, forward strand.
CTTGCCGAACCTCATTTACCGTAGTTGCCAATAAATTAACCACGCTTTTGGCATCACTAATTTCTACAAGCGGAAGAGGGTTGTAATTCTTTTTAGGCGAACTACCGCCCTTAACAACTGCTTGGTGTTTGGCTTCGCTAACTTCTGGGTTATGGGTGAAACAAAGCTCACTGTCTTTTAGGGCATTTGCCTCGCATTGGTTATTGTCTTGTTTTATAAATTTGCATTGCATAAGTTTAACTTGTGGGTGTACCCTTGCACACCTTACACTTTTATTGATTTTACGACTATTTTTGCGGTGTATGACTTTAATGTATGAGTTATATATGCATAGCCAATCCTACATTAAAATAACCTACACCGAACTCTTACATTATGTTATTTGTTCGGGATTTTCTGTATTTATAGGTTCTGGTGCAAGAGGTGTATATTCTTCTTCGTTTTTGCAATAACTCTTATAAATAGCATCCACTTTTATCTTTTGAAAAAGATGTCTTACTCCGCCTTTGCTTCGGGTCATCTTTTCTGATGCAAGATTAAACTTTTTAATAGCCCAGCCGACTTTTGCAGATTTCTGCTTTGGAGTATCTATGTTTAAAAATATCTCACCATTCATTGACTCGGCTATTTCTTTTGGACTTAAAACTATTTCTATTTGGTCTTGTAATTTATCCAAAATGACCTTAATAACTTCTTCTTCTAATTCCGAAGGTTCGTACTCGCTAAACTCATATTGGGAGAGAAAATGTTTTTTAGCTTCCGTAACTTTTTCTTGCATTCCACAACAATCAAGTATTATTTCAAAAGGAAGCCAAAGCTCTAAACTTCTCCCTAAAATTTCTTTACTACTATGATAGCCAATTTTTTTAACAAAATAACTGTTGCGAATTACATCATAATTGGTCATCAAAAAAGTATATATTTTACCCCTTATTTCACGCCAGTTTTCGTTATTCTCATCTGGGTCAGGAAAATTCTTTTGACTCCTAATAAGTGGCACAGCTAAACATCTATCCCTTAAATCTTCTGGTAATTCCCGTATTGAGGCAAAGGCTTTCGGGCAATAGGTTTCAATTTCCAATATCTCTCGTCCACTTTTTTTATCCATATTCATAACCCGCCTTTTGCCACCACTTTTTTTATATGAATCGGCTAAAACATCTAACAACTCCTCGTTACCCTTGCGTTCAAGGGAATCTGCTTGGTCTATAAGGTAAGTACCTCGTAGTGAATCCACTGTATCACCTAACGCTGGAAGGCTTGGGCGTGCCTTTATAGCGTTAAAACAGAGCTGGGTGAGTAAATTAAGGCATTGGCTTTTTCCAGACCCCTTAGGGGCTTTAATGTGCAAAAAAGGATATGCGTAAAATAGAGGAAAGAAGTAGGTACCAATAATCCAAGCAGAAAGTAGGTGGTAGTCTATGTCCTTGTCCAACTGAATATACTTCTTAGTTAGGTCTAAAATAATTTGAAATATCGCTTGCCCAGATGAGCCAAACTTTTTTAATTTGCCATAATCTTCTAAAAATTGCTGTAAAGCAGAAACGCTCCATTTTTCCTCTAACCTTGCTAATTTCCTTTTTCTTTTTTCAAAAAAATATTTTTTGTCTTTTGCCTTAAAAGATTCTGCATCAATAAATTGAATGTTTGATTCATAGACCACAACAAAAATCTCTTTTTCTTCTTGCGATTTTGAACGATAACGGAATCCTAAAACTAATATCCCATCCTTAAAATCAAGAGAGGGGTGGAGTAGTTCTCCGTCAAAGGTTTCAAAGGCATCTTTATTCGTCATTTGTGATTCCATAATATATTGTAATTTAGTTAATTTTATTTACTTACGTTTTCAATTTTCAATTTTTTACTTTGTTGCCATTTCTCAAAAATAACTTCCGCAAGGTTACGAAGTCCATCTCGGATTTCCACGATTTCCTTATCAGATAGCTGGTCATTTTTAAGTAATTGTCTAACCTTCTGTTCGGAAAGCATATTCTATTCACTATAAAGTCTATTTTTAATCATCTTCGTATTGTCAAAGAATGTCCTCGCCTTAACTTCTAATCTATTTGCCCAATAATCGGCTACGACCTTTTCTATGTTGTTATTTTTAAGAAAAATAAACTGAACTTTGCTGGGGTTAGATTTTTCTAACGATACAAGCTCAAAGCCTGCACTAATGAGTGCGGAGCTACAACCCAAATCAAAAGTCGCCCAATAAACATCGGGGTCATCATAGGTGGGAATGTATTGCAATTCTTTTAATTTATTTTTTTCTTGTAATATTTTTGTCATAAATTTAAGTAATTTTAATAATAAAAAAACCGTAATCTCTTTCAGTTACAGTTTCTCACAACGACAGAAATGACAGCAAAGAGGCTATTTTCGTGTCACTGCCTCAATTTGCTCAATTCTTATTTTTAGCCTACTTATAGTCTGTTTTATTTTGTCTATTTTAATATCATTTATTTTGTAAGTAAATTTAAGCTTACCGCATATTTCTCTATTAGATATTCCTAACTTATGATATGCAAATATTAGCCAATCAGTTTTAAAGTTTTTATTTAGTGGCACTTCTTCGTAAAAAATTTCCATTTCTTTTTTTACTCTTTCCCAATGCTGGTCAATATATTTTTTAAGAGATTTCTTCGTTACTGGTCTGCTTATAAAGATACCGAATTTGCCTTTTGGTATGCCCCAATTAATAGTTTTTTTCTCATCATTTAGAGTCCATTTATTTGGAGTGACAAATGGGTCTGAAAAATTATAGCTGTTGAGATAACCAACTAGACGAAGATTATTTAAGTCCCAAATAATATAAGTTTCTGCTACAAGTGGTGCGGGTAATTTATATTTATTAAACAAGTCATTGCAATCTTTTTTCAATTTACCCAAAGAAGTAAAAATATTATCAGAATAATTATCTTTTTCTCCGAATATATGTCCAGTTTCACGATTCTTGATAATGTGGTCAGCCAATGTTATATTTTTTAGTTCTTTTTTTGCCAATTTCTTTTTTTCTTTGACCCACTTTTTACATTCTTCAGCGTTACTAAAACCGCTCTCTTGTATGTCATATTTTTTTCTTATATTTTTAATTTCTTCTTGAAACTGATTAGAAAGAGTGGCTAAAAGGAATCTTTTTATTTCAGGGGCTTCTGGAACTAGATGCTCTAAAAATTTAACGATGTTTGTTCTTTCTAATTCTGGCACCTCAACATTATAAGTTTGCCCATAGTCTTTTGTAGTGTCTTTCCCTAACTTAGTTCTTAGGTCAAAAATCTGGTTCTTATAGAAAAACCCGTCTAGACTTGGTTTAACACCTTTTTCTAAAAGAATTTCCTTCGTTATTTCTGGGATTATCTTAGAATCAATTAATTGCTTAATTCCAATGTCTTTTTGACAAGCATCTATAAATTTATCTACACTGTTATATTTATTTATATTCTTAATAATCATCTTAATTTTAATTGTAATTTTACCTCTATTTTATCAAATTTTTGACCTTTTTTCAACCCAAAAAACATCAAAAATCTTTATATTTCTATTGTTTTATGTTAGATTGAAAATACAATTTGATAATGATTGCCTAACCCCATAGAAGTTATATGGATATGGCAGAAAATCGTTCAACACAGAGAACCCGTCATTCGGGGGTCGTGTTGAACGTTATGCGGGGAAACTTGCATAGAGTCGCAAGGCTCACCCCAGTGGCGGGCTTTGTGTTTAATTTAAAATATATGGATAAAAATAAACTAATTTTACCAGTTAGTATTTTATTAGGATGTATTATCCTGGGAGGTTTTTTCTATGCAAGCCAGGTAAGCAAACAGAATTCTATTGAAAAGCAACAACAGATAGAGTTACGAGCTAAAAAAGAACAAAACGATGCAGTAAAATTAGGAAAGGCTTTCTGTGCAAGTGATGCAGAACAGATAGCCATAGAAGAATATAAAGATTATTGTACTGTATCTAATTATTGCACCTACAAAGAAGGAACATTTTTAACGGCACAATACGATAGTGCATATAAACGATGCCTTCAAAGTAAAGGCATAGAATAAAAATTTAATTTATGGCTCTGCTCTATATACTTTTAATAATCATCGCAATAGGGGTTTTATTGATGAGCGAAGAAGGAAAGGGTCTCTTAAGTGTTTTAACTATACTGGCTCTTATTGTTGGCGGCGGCTATGTTTTGTTTTGGATAGCAATGCTCGCAATAGCATTCTTTATAAATAAAGAGATTAGTGAACCCATTTTAGAAGTTGGCGGTTTTGTTGCTTTCGGTCTTTTTGCAATCTTTTGCTTGACGCATCTTTGGAAAATAAGGAAACAAATACCAAGTAAAGTTAAAAATAGGTTTTTAGAAAGTTGGAAAAATCAGAGAACTGCTACAATTGTTGGAATCGTCGCTTTTGTCGTATTGGTTGTTTCTATCATTGTTATTATTCTTAACTGGCAATAAATTTATGAAGAAGTATTATAAATTTTTTATCATTTTGTTAGTTGCTTCTTTTATTGTTCCTCAAGTAGCTTTTGCATCTTGGTGGAACCCTTTTACCTGGAATATCTTTAGCATATTTAGGAAACCACAAACAACAGTTCAAACAACAGTAACGACAAATCCATCGGTTTCCGTAGAGGTGGATATTTTATCCTGCAATGGTTCAAAATATAACAAGTGTCCAGTTGGGCAAGTTTTTGTATGTCCTACTGATGGGCAAGATGCCTTTTGCGATAAGGATAAATCAAAGGAAGTTAAGAATCCAAAAACAAAAGAGCAAGTAATCTCAACTCCTACTGTTAAAATAACAAAACCAACACAAATAACACAGAAAGAAGAAATTAAAGCAGAGAATTTTAATTTTTTAGTTGTTCAATTAAATGAATCCCTTACATTGTCTTTTGAAAACCACTTGAAAATTGATATTGAATTTAGAGAGATACTTCAATCAAGACGGCAAAGAAGTCTTCAGCTTCAAACTGAATTTCAAGGATATGTTGTTGAATCTGTGCCTAAAGGTGTAAATATTCCAAATGATATGTATAGAGGAATAGTGGCAATGTATGGAAATGACGCAGAACTGACAAGAATATATATTTCTATGGAAGATACTTTAATTAAAGCTTCAAACGAAGTAATATCTAAATTAAGAAATTTTAAAGTTATAGAATCAACCACATTCTACAGTAGAGAACAGGCTATTATAAAAATGAAAGAGGTGATGGGGGTATACGATACATTGGATTTACTTGCCCAAAAAACACGAGAAAACTATGATAAATATCTGGCAAATTCCGAAAAAACTGATACCTTAATTGCACAGGCAGTAGCTGCTCTTAAAAAAAATGCAGATGAGTATGCTTACCAAGTTTCTTTACCAAAAGAAATATATCAACCAATTCAATATATAACTCTACCTCAAATACAACTCCCAAAAACAACCTATTGCCACATTAGCTACACGGGTGTTCACGGAAACTACGACGTTACTTGTAATTAACTATAAAAGTTCTCAATCTGAGAGAGCTTTTTAATTTAAAGAAGAAGTTTGTTGATGTTTTATATTTTCGTGCTACTATTCACATAGACTTGGAACTTGCTCCACTCGTGCAATTCTTCTATTAAGCGGTTCCAATCGGGTAGCGAGTGGGGCACAAAAATATGAAAAAATCCTTACTAATAACACTAATAGCAATTATTGGAATATTTGCTCTGGGAGTTGGTTGGATTATATTACAAAAAGGTCACTCAAGCGTGTACATTACTGTGAATAATACTTCAGATGAAAACATTGAAGAAATTAAGAAACAATTTGCAATTGCAACTGATAATAGGTTGCAATTAACCTGCGAAAGTTCTAATGGAATTTATAAGTGCAGTGGAAGATATGAGGCCGATAATCTCATTCAACTAAATCACTATCAAAATAATTTATTTGGAATAGAAGAGAAGAATAAGAATATAGATTTTGAAAGTTTTGCAGGAGATTCATTTTTTGCAATTGATTAAAATCACGTATATCTAACTCTTTTGACTGTTCAAGGAGACAATCTTTTAGTATTTTAGTTTACATAAGTACTCAACTCTTCCCATTTTCTTAATTCCTCAACCAACTGGCTCCAATCGCGTAGCGAGTGGGGCA
>SIBT01000023.1 GCA_009695015.1 Candidatus Nomurabacteria bacterium
TCGGTAGATTTTGCCGAAGCCCCTTCTTCTCTGAAAACCTTAATGACTTCAATGCTCTTGTCTTTACAATACTTACGACAAGACTCCTCTTGAAATTCTAAAGAGGTTCCTTTGACCTGTTCTTCGCTTGAAACTCTAACATAAATAATTCCTTTCATATAACTTAAAGGGACGGTCTGGTAAACCCAAATAAACTTTCCCGAAGGATTGCATAGTTGGCAGACCGCCCCTTTAAGGCACTATGCAAATAAAAACTTCGGGGAATTTTACGCTATTTGGGTTTACAATTTAATTATATACCGTTTTCCAAATTTATCCAAGATTAACCGCTTGTATTAAAATTTATCCTTGAAAATCTTTCTATCATCCAATCTGCCTCTTTTTCAGCTTCTTTTTTATCCTCTTGATTTAATTGGTAATACTTTTCCAAAGATTTATCCAATGTTTTTAATTCTTCCTTGTACTTATTTAGGTCGCTTCTCATTTCATCCGATAAAAAGTTAAAATCGGTTGATGTTTCTATGTACTCAATTTTATATATAGTCATATTGAGCGATTTAGCGTATCTTATGATAATTAAATATAATTCCATTGGACTGATGCCATTTTGGTTTGGTATTTCAAGTAATGCTGTTTTTTCAAAACGGAGTACAGACTCCTTAATGGCATCCAATGCTTCATCAGGCAAAGACTCAAAGATAAAATCAGTATAACTTTGTACTCCCTTCATTAGACTAAAAGTACGAAAATCCTCTCCAGCATCAGCCCATAAAAACACCACCACATTATATTTTTCTATTAGCTTATTAAGTCCTTTCATTTGGTTATTCTTTCCTGCATCACTATAAATTGCCTCCCTTTCCTGTCCTGTTAGAAGCCACTCACGGTCATTGCTTTCAGCTCTTTTTAATCGGTCTGCAAAACAAAGCTTAGCCTTATCTTCTAAGCTCATACCAACTGCCAGCTTTTTTAAATTTAGGTTTTCAGTCATAGCATTATCTTGTTATTTTTCTTTCTAAAATTACTCTTTCTATGGTTTCCATCCTACTTTCAATTTCAGATACCTCTAACGCCTTAATTAAATGCCCCGAAAGATATCCGATGCAGTTTGCCACTCTTAAATCTATCTCTCCCTGTCGCACCTCATTTACGGTAGTTGCCAGTAGCTTGACTACACTCTTGGCATCACTTATTTCTACGGGTGCCAAAGTGTTATAATTCTTTTTTGGCGAGCTTCCGCCTTTCACCACTGCCTCATGCTTAGACTCACTGACTTCTGGATTATGTGTAAAACAAAGCTCACTTCCTTGCATGGCATTGGCTCCGCACCGATTATTATCTTGTTTGATAAATTTACATTGCATAAGTTTAACTTGTGGGTGTACCCTTGCACACCTTACACTTTTGTTGATTTCACGACTATTTTTGCGGTGTATGACTTTAGTGTATGAGTTATGTGTGTATAGCTACTCCTACATTAAAATAACCTACACCCAAGCCCATACACTATGTTATTTGTTCGGGATTCACTGTATTTATGGGTTCTAGTGTAAGAGGTGTATGCTTTTCTTCAGTTTTGCAGTAACTCTTGAAAATAGAATCCACTTTCGCCTTCTGGAAAAGATACCTTACCCCCTCTTTACTGCGTGGCATTTTTTCTGATGCAAGGTTAAATTTCTTAATCGCCCATCCAACTTTTGAGGACTTTTGTTTTGGGGTATCTACGGCTAAAAATATCTCTGCCCCAATTGACTCGGCTATTTCTTTTGGGTTTAATACTATCTCTGGTTGCTCACCCAATTTGCTTAAAATTGCTTTCATCACTTCTTCTTCTAACTCCGAAGGCTCATACTCGCTAAACTCATATTGGGAAAGAAAGTTTTTTCTGGCATCAATAATTTTTTCTTGCATACCACAACACTCAAGCATTGTCTCAAAGGGAAGCCACAACTCCAAGCTTCTACCTAAAATCTCTTGGTTACTACGATAACTAATTTTTTTAACAGAATAATGAGTAGCAACTAAATCATAATTAGTCATCAGAAAAGTATATATTTTGCCCCTTATTTCACGCCAGTTTTCGTTATTCTCATCTGGGTCAGGAAAATTCTTTTGACTTCTAATAAGTGGCACAGCTAAACACCTATCCCTTAAATCTTCTGGTAGCTCTCTAATTGAGGCGAATGCTTTTGGGCAGTAAGTTTCAATTTCTAAAATCTCTCGTCCTTTCTTTTTATCCATATTCATAATCCGTCTTTTGCCACCACTTTTTTTATATGAATCGGCCAGAACATCCAGCAATTCCTCGTTGCCTTTGCGTTCTAAAGAGTCGGCCTGGTCTATAAGGTAAGTGCCGCGCAGCGAGTCTACTGTATCACCTAGTGCCGGAAGGCTTGGACGCGCCTTTATAGCGTTAAAACACACCTGGGTGAGTAAATTCAAGCACTGGCTCTTCCCCGACCTCTTGGGGGCTTTAATGTGCAAAAAGGGATATGCGTAAAATATGGGAAAGAAGTATGTACCAATAATCCAAGCAGAAAGCAAGTAATAGTCTATGTCCTTGTCCAACTGGATATACTTCTTAGTTAGGTCTAAAACAATTTGAAATACCGCTTGTCCAGATGACCCAAAATTTTTCAGTTTACCGTAATCTTCTAAAAATTGCTTCAAGGCAGAAGCACTCCATTTTTCCTCAAGGATTGCTAATTTCCTGTTTCTTTTTTCAAAAAAATAGTGCTTATCTTTTATATTAAAAGCTTCTCCATCAACAAACTGGATATTGGATTCGCAAACTACAATAAAAATCTCTTTTGTTTCCTGCGGCTTTGAACGATAGCGAAATCCTAAAGCTAATATCCCATCTTTAACATCAAGAGAAGGGTGGAGTAGCTCTCCATCAAAAGTTTCAAGAGTATCTTTATTTGTTATTTGTGATTCCATAATATATTGTAATTTAGTTAATTTTATTTAGTTGCCTGCGTATTTACTCTTTGTTTTTTATCTTGCTGCCATTTTTCAAAAATGATTTCGGCAAGATTACGAAACCCGTCTCTTATTTCTAAAGTTTCTTTGTCGGATAAACTATCATCTTTAAGTAGTTGCCTGATCTTCTGTTCCTGAAGCATATTCTATTCACTATAAAGTCTATTTTTGATCATCTTTGTATTGTCAAAGAACGTTCTTGCCTTAACTTCTAATCTATCTGCCCAGTAATCGGCTACGACCTTTTCAATGTTGTTACTTTTAAGGAAAATAAAATGGACTTTGCCGGGGTTAGACTTTTCCAACGATGCAAGTTCAAAACCAGCACTTATTAGTGCGGCGCTGCAACCCAAATCAAAAGTCGCCCAGTAAGTATCTGGGTCATCATAAATAGGGATGTATTTCAATTCTTCAACGTTGTTCTTGGTTAATTTCTTGGTCATAATATTTTTTAATTTTAATTTTACTTTGACTTTTTGCTGGAGGAGTTGGCCCCTGATTAAGATGATGACGAGGGTATTACAGGGTAAATAACAGGGCAAAACTTTACCCTAATTTTTTAAGTTCAAAACAACAAAAAATACACTTTTTGGTGTATTCTTTTGTCCTAATTGGTGTAAAGTTTTACCCTAACTTTCAGTATAAATCATCAAAATGCCTACTTTATCCGTATCAATAATGATGGGAAACTTTTTGTCATCCTTAAAAATCCTATTCATCTGCTTAATAGTTTCCTTAAAGGTATTCTTATTTTCTGCAAAGTTAAATTCTTGTTCGCTATTGATAAATCCAGCCATTAACGCAAGTGATGATTCTCTCATCCTTTCTCCGTCAGTTACTATTACTTCCTTCACATTTTTTATCTGTTTTTTCTTCCAAAGTTCTTGCAGTAACTTTTTCCGTGTTTCCTCTGTCGGCTTGTAAAACTTACCATTAAGCGTCAGCGATGCATCGGTGTAGTTAAAGGTTATCTTTGTTGATATTGTTGGTTGTGGTATTTTCTCAATTTCCGCATCGGTATCGTTACTTCCATTGTTCGAAATTTCCTTTTTAGATTCTTGCGTTTCAGCTCCTTTTTCTTTTACAATATCCAAAAGCATCTGCCTATATTGCTTGTATTTTTTATTAAAGTCCTCTGGGAATTGTATAGAAAGTATACTCATTTATTCAAATTCACCTCTAAATGTGGCTTCTAAAATTAAACCTTCTTCAAGTAGAATATCTAAAATATTATCTAACTGGTAAAAATCTTTAAGTCCGCATTCCCGAACCCAGCCAGTCGTTGTTTCGTGTGATATTGGAGTTCTATTATTTTTTTTGTGTCTATAAATTATACCTGCCTGAATCATACTATCTTCAGTTGGATAGTTTTTAGGTATTAAATCCCATTCATCTTTTATTTTATCCAGTATAAAAATAATCTTTTTAATGGCTTCTGCTGATTTTTCTGTATATAATTCTTTCTTTAATTCTGGCTCTCTTAATTCTTCATATAGTTCATTAAATTTCGGTTGCTTTATGATTAGTTGATAAATTGTTGGATTTAATATATCGCTCCCTCGCAATATATTATCAACTGGCTCGACATCAATAGCTTTCCACTCTTTCAGCTTATATAAAAGTCTTTTTTGATTTTCTTTACTCGGAAATTCACAATCAACATCTTTTCTCTTTGCATTGTCACCCTTAATTAAAGCTCTAACTGAAAATTCAACCCTTTCACCTTTTTGAGTTAGGAGTTCCTCTTTTTTAATTTCTTTTAAAATCCATAAAACTTCTTTAGTAAAACTTTCTTCTGGTGTCATTGTAATTTTCATTATAATTTACTTTAAACTCTGCCACATTTTTAGCATTTTTTCAAGTCCAAAACTTTATATTTTTATCTTTCTGGGGTATTATAAACCTACAATTTAATAATGATTGCCTAACCCTTGTGAAAGTCATAAGGCATGGCACAAAGTCATTGTACATAGAGATCCCGTCGTTCAGGCTTCCGTTGATTTGGTCGTATTCCGAAAGGAGTATGGGGATGCAAGTCCCAGCTATTTTTAGACGACCATTGGTAGTTACGGAATTAAGCAAAGCAGCATCCTACAAAGAAAGCGAAACTGCCCTTGATGTTAGTTTAGATGAATAAGTAATTAATATGACAAAGATTTTCACAAAAACCATAATAATTTTCGTCTTTATAACAGCTCTATTCGCTGTGAATTCTGCGGCTTATGCGGTTACTGCTCCGACCTGTACTCTTTCCATTTCGCCTGCAATTATTAAGAAAGGAGAAGATGCAAATCGGTATTTAAAAGTAACTGGTCCAGTCGATAAAGTTGTTTATACAGTTGATGGAATACTAAAATATACTGGCGGTAGTGTTTATGATATTTCCTCTTTTCCATCAGATTCAAGTAACTACAAAGACAGAGACGGATACATAACTGGTCCTACTAAAATTAGGCCAATGTCAATTGGGATTGGTTCTGAAACAATATATGTTTATGGACCAGGAGGTTCTAATAGTTGCACGGCATCAATTAAAGTTGTAGCCAATGAACTTTACGATGAAAGCAAGACTGTAATCCTTGTCAGTCCTGTTACTTATCACTTAGGTGGTAGCGAAAAGTTTAGAGCTTGTCCCGCATTTTCATGTGGTACTACAGTCTGGGGGACAACTAATGGTAATGCAACTATTACGAAAAAAAATGGCGATTGGTACTTTGCTTCTATCGTTGAAGAATATGTAAAAGGATTTCCATACAATACTAGTGGATGGTTAACCTCAGATTTAGTCCCAAATAATATCAAGGAAAAGCTACGAAATCAAAACCCTAGTGCGTTCGGAAAAGAAGAAAAATCTGCACCGAGTACTATTCAAGAACAGTCAAGTGGCACAATTCCCTCATCGTGGAATTTTTTCGCCCCACTGAAACAATTGTTTAACAAAAAAGAGATTGCTTCTCCGATCCTAACGCTTCTACTGCTTGGCTTACTTTATTTGGCTTACCGTTTGTTCTCTAAAATCAAACTTCCTTCCCTAACTATCGGTATTAGATCAATAAAAATTTCGAGGACACAATTTGTCATAGGTGCTGTTATTTTAGGTTTTATTTCATTTGGTTGGCTTGCCTTTACACTGTATCAGCAAACACAGAACACATTGAAAATGGCAAGTAGTGAATTAGCGAAAACGCAACAAGAAATTCAATCTTTAAGGACATCACAAGAAAAAACATTTGCCAAACAGCAAAGTTTGTTAGAACAACAAGGCTCACAATTACAACAGTCTCATGCTAACGAAAACGCAACGAAGCAAGCCCTACAAGAGTTACAAAATAGACCAGCGCAAACGAATGGCACTCGTCCTACAGGCGCGTTTTTAACAAGATTTTCTCAGTCAGTTGTGAAAATGTTATGTTTTAATAATTCTTATTCGGGTGATCTTAAGCAGGGAACGGGTGTTCTCTACAGAACAGAGAACCAATCAGAACTTGCGCCATTTTACGTTCAAACGAATTTGCATGTTGTTGAGACAGATGATAATTCAATTTCTTCTTGTATCATAGTTTTGTACCCTGATTATGCTAATGGTGATCGCTATCTAATTTTTAAGAGTACTGGTTATAGATTTTTCAAGAATTATATTGATACGGCGCTTGTTAAAGTCGAGGCCATC
>SIBT01000024.1 GCA_009695015.1 Candidatus Nomurabacteria bacterium
GTCTAAAATAGGTGAAGAGATAGCAAAAGCAGCGCCAGCCTCTGGTGAAGCCGGCGCTGCCCCAGAAGAGCCAAAGACTGAGGCCAAAGACGCTGACTTTAAAGAAACTCCACCGGAAGGGGATGCGCCGAAAGCGTAATTAAAAACTTGAAAAACCTCCTTCTGGGAGGTTTTTCTTTTGGGTATTTTTGGGGTATACTTTGATAACTTATGGCAACAAGCATGAAGTCAAAACAAATGATTACTGGTAAGGCCTTCGAGTATGCTTTACTATTTCAGTTTGATGAAAAATTAAAAAATAAAACAAATGTTAAGATTGTTAAAAATTCTGCATTTAACATAGCACAAGATTGTTTTAATCAAGTTTCTGAGACCGAAAAGAGTGAGTATCTACTCTCCGCAAGTTTTGCTGTTAATTTTTTAGTAGACACAGAGCCAAGGTTAGTAAATGATATAGATAAAAACGACATACTTGAGTTGGAAATATTGAAAGATACAGAAGGTAGAAATGGAGATGTAAGAGATGTTTTAGCAATTAGAGCTTTGCAAAAATGGGAAATAGGTGTATCTGCTAAAAATAATCATAATGCTGTTAAACATTCTAGACTATCAGGAGATATAGATTTTGGTAATAAGTGGTTAGGTGTTAATGTTTCAAAAAATTATTTCGATAAAGTTAAACCAATTTTTAAAAATCTTCAGAAGATTCGAGAGGTAAGTAATGCTCAGAAAAAATGGAAGGACTTAGGAGAGTATCACGATTTCATTTACATGCCGATATTGAATGCTTTTATGGGTGAGTTAAAAAAGATTCATAAAACAAATTCTTTGAAAGCTTCTAGAAACCTTGTTTCCTATTTAGTAGGCAATAAAGACTTCTATAAAGTTATTAAAAGAAAAAATGTTGTAGAAATTTATGCATATAACTTATACGGAACGCTGAATTTACCTTTTCGAGATATTGAGCCAAAATATAAAACTCCAATTATTTCTTTGCCAACTAAAATTTTAAGTATTAATTTTAAAAAAGATAGTAAAACAACTTTAATAGTTAAATTGAATAATGACTGGGTCCTTTCTTTTAGAATTCATAATGCAAGTTCAAGGGTTGAGCCATCTTTAAAATTCGACGTCAATTTATTAAGTTCACCCAAAAGTCTTTTTAAAAATACTCTTAATATAATTCATAAAAAATAATTATGAAAATAGTATCTTTATTTACAGGAGCCGGGGGGTTAGATCTAGGTTTTAAAAAAGCCGGCTTTGATATTTTTTGGGCAAATGAGTTTGATTCTACTATATGGGAAACTTTTGAAAAAAATTTCCCTAAAACTTTTTTAGACAAAAGAAGTATTGTTGATATTCCCAATTCAGAGGTTCCATTTGCTGATGGCATAATTGGAGGACCACCGTGCCAAAGTTGGAGCGAAGCCGGAGCTGGGCGTGGAATAAAGGATGAAAGAGGGCAATTATTTTTTGAATATGTAAGACTTTTAAAAGATAAACAACCAGCTTTCTTTTTGGCTGAAAATGTATCTGGTATTTTACATCCAAAACATAAAAAAGCTTTTGACGGAATTATAAAAAAGTTTGAAAACGTGGGATACTATGTTAGTTATAAGCTACTTAATGCCAATGATTATGATGTTCCCGAGGACAGACTTAGAGTCATTATCATCGGTTATCATAAGAAATTAAAAAAGAAATTTAAATTTCCTGAACCGCAAAAATATAAGCCAGTTTTGAAAGACGCTATTTTTGATTTGCGTTTAGCAAAACCCGCAAAAGATAAAAATAAGACAAATGGTGATGAGTTAAAAGTTCCAAACCATGAATACATGAATGGCGGTTTTTCATCGATTTATATGTCGCGAAATCGAGTACGTTCTTGGGATGAACCTTCTTTCACAATTCAAGCTGGCGGTCGTCACGCACCAATTCACCCGCAAGCACCAAAAATGAAATTTATTGAACAAAATAAAAGAATTTTTGTCCCCGGAAAAGAACATTTATATCGCCGTTTGTCTGTTCGTGAATGTGCACGAATACAAACATTTCCCGATGATTTTATTTTTAAATATCGTGATGTAGCAGACGGATATAAAATGATTGGAAACGCGGTTGCAGTAAATTTTGCAAAGGCTTTAGCTGAACAGATTAAAAAAGATATTACACCTTATCTATAGATTATAAGCTTAATTCGCTGTAGGTATTGACTTATTATAAAAGTTTTAGTATAATCAAAAGTCTGATGAGTAAAGAAATTAAACATATTGGAATACGTCCAGGTGTCAGCGTCTTGTCTGTTTTAAAACACCTAAATTATAAGCCATGGTATGCCATTGGTGAATTTGTTGACAATGCAATTCAGAGTTACTTACAGCATAAAAGCGAGTTAAAAAAACTTGAAGGAGCCAATTTTAAGCTCAAAATAGAGATAGATTTAGTTAATAATGGGAAATCACAGAATATTATAATTAGGGATAATGCAGCCGGTATTTTCAGTAATGAATACGCCAGAGCGTTCAAAATGGCCGAGGTTCCACAAGATTCAAGCGGGCTCTCAGAATTTGGAATGGGGATGAAGTCTGCCTCATGCTGGTTTTCAAATCAGTGGCAAATTCGATCTACTGCAATCGGAGAAGAAGTGGAGAGAACTATTAAATTTAATATATCAAAAATTATTAAGGACAAAGAAGAAGAATTACCTATAAAAAATAATACTAAAAACAGTAAAGCTCACTATACAGAAGTAACTTTATTTGACATAAATAATAAAATTGCTGGGAAGACTATGGGTAAGATTAAAGACCATTTGTCTAGTATGTACAGGGAGTTTATAAGGGGTGGTGAAGTTGAAATATATTTCAACAATGAAAAACTTACATTCCATGATCCAAAAATACTCGAAGCCCCTTTTTATAAGGAAGAGAAAGGTGTTGATAGGATTTGGCACAAGCCAATAGATTTTGAAATAAGAAAAGGTGTTAGAATTTCTGGCTTTGCTGCCCTAAGAGAATCTGGTAGCAGGCATGATGCGGGGTTCGCAATATTTAGAAGAAGACGCCTTATTATTGGGGGTAGAGATGCAACCTATAGACCCCAAGAAATATTTGGAGACTTAAATAGTTTTCCCTACCAGAGACTTTTTGGAGAGCTTCATGTTGAGGGAGTCGGGGTCAGTCATACAAAAGATGGTTTACAGTGGCAGGGGGACGATGAGGAAGAGTTTGTAAAAATGCTAAGGAAGGCAGTGACCGCGCTCCCAATGAATTTGCTTCAGCAAGCTCAGAACTTCAGAAGTAAAAAGAACCCAAAAGATGCTCTTGATATGGTAGCTCCATATGTTGAAAGTACAGCAAAGATTATTGAGCAACATATGACCGGAGAAATGAGCGGGCTTAGAGATAAAGATTCATATAATAAAACTGTTGATGAATTACCTCATGCGTCTAATTCATTTACTAAAACCATAAATCTAGAATTCAAGGATATTGATTGGGAGATCGACCTACAGTGTTCTGCCGACCCAGCGCTTAATGACTGGATGGAAGTCGGTGACCATCTTCTTGAACCAGATAAAAAAAATAAAAAAACAAAGAAGCGTATTCGAAGGGTTGGGATTCGCGTTTCTCTACAAAATGATTTTATGTTGAATTTCTTTAGTAATAACGAAGGTCAAGAAGGGTTGATACGCGTTGTTGCGGCCATCGGTCTTGCGGAAGTCCTCGCTCGTGATTCTGGGGTAAAGTATTCTGCGACAGTTAGAAATAATATTAATGACTTGCTTAGAGGCAGTCTTTCAAAACTACAATAATGAGCGATTCAGAGAAAATTCAAGTGTTGGGCGGTAATAATAGTCGACCTGACGAATGGTCTCCTGTACAGAGAGAGGAAGCAACCAAATTGCGAGAAAAAATGAAAAGAGAGGATCCAGAAATGCCGCAGCGAATATTTGGAGAGGCTATCAACATATTGCGGAAATGCGGTGACCCGCAAAAAAAAGATCACAAAGACGCTGGTATTGTTTACGGGCTCGTCCAGAGCGGTAAAACAAGTTCCTTTACTGCGCTTTCTGCTTTGGCAAAAGACAATGGATATTGTGGTGTTGTCATAATTAGTGGAACAACAACTAATCTTTGTGATCAAACATATGAGCGGATGCAAAAAGATCTTACCTCTGGTCCAGGTATAATTGGTTGGCAAATTTTTAATAATCCTAATGACGAAAACAGCCAGGATGTACACGAAGTTATCGATGGATGGGGCGATCCTGATCGACCAAAGGAATTTCAACAGACAGCATTGATTATTGTTATGAAAAACGGCACCCATTTACGCAATCTTAAAAAAATATTTGATAGCTTGGAGAACAGTCTTCGTGGTAAACCCTTTTTAATCATTGATGATGAAGGGGATCAGGCAAGTCTCAATACGCGCGCTTCAAGGATAGAAAATCCAGATGAGTTTTTCGAGGAGGAAAATGGCGGAAATCCAGCCGACATGAGCACAATATACAATTATATCAGTACTATTTTTACAACCCTCAAGCACAAAACATTCTTACAATACACGGCCACTCCCCAGGCCCCTCTGCTAATAGATAAGCGAGATACTCTATCGCCAAACTTTGTAACTTTACTTTCGACGGGGAAGAACTATATTGGTGGTAAAGAATTATTTATCGATAATCCAAATCTTGTTGAAGTTATTCCAAAGGATCAAGGTGAAGATTATATAAACCAAGAGCAGGGCCCCCCAGATATTCTTCTGAGAGCAATGAGGATATATTTTCTTGGAGTTGCGGCAGGGAATAAATTAGGACGAAAAGATGATCCAAATAGGACAATGATGGTACATCCATCCCGAGGGACTACTTCTCATAAGGTATATTTTGACTGGGTTCGTTCTATTAAAGAAAGATGGGAGAAGATTTTGGAAGGAAGTGATCTCGAAGCTAAGCGGGAATTAATAGATGAATTCAAGAATGAGTATCATAAATTAGTAGAAACAGTAGCAGACATTCCTAGTTTCGAGGAGCTTGTTAATACGGGATTCTTACTGTACTCAATGAAGGAAACTAAAATAAGAGAAGTAAATACAAGAACCGATTTCAGAATATTAAATTGGGAAACAGAATGGAAGCACTACTCTCTCATTCTGGTCGGTGGGCAAACGATGGAGCGTGGATTCACAGTTAAGGGTTTGACCGTCACGTATATGCCACGAAAGTTCGGCGTTGGTAATGCTGACACATTTCAACAGCGGGCCCGGTTTCTTGGTTATAAACGGCAATATCTTGGTTATTGTAGGGTATTTATTGATGGTCAGTCTAAAGACGCATATGAAAAATATGTTGACGATGAAGAATATTTAAGAATGGAACTCAAAAGACATATCGATTCCGGTAAGCCTTTAAATGAGTGGAAACGCGAGTTTAAATTGGCCATAGAATTTAAGAATCCCACTAGAATAAATGTTTTGGTTGAAAGGCCATTAAGGGATGTGAATTTATCTGGTAGATGGGTGCATACGATAGCCCCACATATCCCTGAAGAATTTATAGGTGCAAATAGAGAGACATCAAATAAATTTCAGTCCTACCTGGAGGGAAAATATGGAGCGATAGCTACGGCTGGGGGAAAAAATTATTTTGCTGATATCGGACTTAAAGAAGCAAATGATAATTTGCTAGCCAAATTGAATTTTTCCGAGATAAATGATGGGATGTTTAATGTAATGAAAAAAGCAGTAGAGAGTGCGCTTTCGTCTGACCCTCTGGCTCCTTGCAGAATTTACGTCATGGACAAAGGGGGCATCAGGCGGCGCTCGTTGGATGATTCTGGAAAGATTAATGAAGGCGATTTTTTTCAGGGTTACAACTCCAATGATCCTACCAAATATCACGGCGATAAGGAAGAAAAGACGACTGATGATAAAATAACAATTCAGATTCATATACTTGATATCTATAAGGACAAGAAGGATAAAGATGGCACCCAGTTAGAAAAAGAAGTTACAGCAATTGCTATGTGGGTTCCAAAAATTGAAGGTGAAAATATTATTAGGCAACGAAGACAATAAAATGAGTAATATTTTAGACTTATTCGGTGAGCTAAATTATGGTGTGAAGCATTAAATGCAGACAAAGATTCCTGGGGAGAATGGCAATTTAGAGCTGTAAAAAATAAACCTATCATTAGGGATTTACTTTGGTAAAAATCTTTATAAAGAAACTTCACCTGAAGGAGAGGCGCCGAAAGCGTAAAAATAGGGGATAAGGGGGCATTAAGAGTTATCCACAAGGTGTAGTTGACTCATAGAACCATATAAGATACACTTTATCTTATATGAAAAAAACATTAATTCACGTAAAAGTAGATGCATCTTTAAAAGTTAAGGCTGAGCAACTAGCAGAAAGATTGGGGGTGCCATTATCAGTAGTTATAAAAGCAGTTCTTAAAAAGTTCGTTTCGGATGGTAGTGTAGAGATAAAAGAATATAGCCCAGGGCCTACTGATCTAGTAGAACCACTTAAGGATAATTTTAAAGTACCAAGCGTTGAACAATATACAAGAGCATTCAAAAAACTCTTAGATAAAAGAGCGTTGAAGTC
>SIBT01000025.1 GCA_009695015.1 Candidatus Nomurabacteria bacterium
CGTACCGAGCGAGGCATAGATGAGCGCTTGCAACATGTAAGAATACAGTATCGCTCTTTGATTAATACCTATACCTTTCAATATGCCGATGTATCTGCGTCTGGTAATAGCGTTCACGAAAATAACGATGAATATAGTGATGGATGCCACCACAAGACCGATACCAGAAATAGCCGAACCAAGTATACTGAATGTTTCTTTTATATCTTTTAAGAATTTAGGGAAAGCTTCTTCTGCTGTTTGCACTCTAGCAAATTCATCCACCCCGCTATCTAAGATAAATTTCTGAGCTGCCGCCGGATCAGTACCAGGCAAAAGCTGAATGGCAATTTCATTTGCATTCAAATCATCTCGGCCTGACATTTTGCGAACTTCAGAATCAAGAGTAATGATTGAAGTGTCGAAAGTGTCGACTTTACTTGCGACAATTCCCTTTACTACGTATTCTTTACTTATTTTACCTACAGTAATTTTAACTCTTGAACCCACTGAAACATCTTTTAATGTTTGAAAACCAGGTGCTTCAATAGGAGTAAATTCGTAAAGAAGATTTTTACCCAAAACTACTTTATCTTGATCGTTAGAATTAAGAAAAGATCCCCGCATTATAAATTTTGAAATTCCGGAAAACTTCTCTTCTTGGATTGGATCAATACCTAAGAAAGAACCTCCTGCTCCATCACGGAGATCTCCTGGCTTTACTGTTTTTCGGTAATTAGCCTCAATACGCGCAGATGATGTGTACCTGACAGCATGATTCTTGTATCCTGGGACTGTCTTTACAATATTTACTACTTCAGGTGTTTGCTCTATGTAAGAACGATTTAAAAATGAAGAAATGACAATATCCCCTATCGCGTACTTTTTCTGAGCATCTTCAGAGCCCTGAATCAGGCCCACAAGAATACCTGAGACTACAACGAGGTTCAAAAAAGTGAGTGTCATCACTGAAACTATCAACGCCGTAGTACCGAGACTACCGCGCTTTATATCCCTTTTCGCTAAAAACCACCCAACTTTTAAATTTTGAGAAAAAGAATTTTCTATTTTACTTCTACTGTTAGTAAGATCACTCATCAAGTTTAATTAGTTTTATTAGTTTTATTTTACAAGAGCGATACTTTCATCAACAACAACTCCAGTTAATATTTCTATTAGGTTACCGTCACCTTCTATCCCGGTAGTTACTTCTCTTTCCGCATAAGACTTCGTTTTCATTTCAGTTATCACCCTAATATAGACCTTGCCGTCACGATCAACTAATACTAGCTTAGGAACCACAAGAACATTTTCTTTTTTATTAAGTAATATTTTTATATCAGCATTCATGCCGGGCTTAATACGCTTATCCATATTTTTCATTGAAACTTTTATTTTATAATTTACTATTCCTTCACTAGTGGTAGCTCCAGGGTCTATGTGAATAACTTCTCCTTCAAAATTGGACTCAGTACCAAAAGAATCAATTAAGAAATCCACCTTTTGACCTTGGATAATTTTTATTATGTCAGCTTCATTTATTGAAGCTTCAAGATACAAATTATCCACGTCTTCTAAAACAATCGCCTCTTTTTGAACTTGAGCAAGTTCACCGAGTTTTACATTTACCTGAGTTATCGTCCCGGCTGCAGGTGCATAGATAACTGTATTGTTATATGTAGCACGAGCAGACTCAAGCTGACCCTGTGCTGACAGAACATCCGCCTGTGCCAAGTCAAGCTCGAAAGTCCTAGCCGCCGCACGCTTGACCGCAAGCTCTGCAGTCTTAGAATCTACTAATGATTGAGCAGAAGAAATAGAGTTTGTCCTTGTCTCAAGGGCTGCATTATATGCATTTAAATTGGCTAAATAAACTGAGGATCTTTTATTTGGAATATTTACCTTCCAGTTTCCAGAAGACATAGAAAATCCACTAGGAAATGTGACATACAGACCCTTAGCATCCAAAAGTGTCGCAGAAGTCGTGTTGATTGAGCCACCTCCATCACTTAAGCCCGAAACAGAAAAACCACCCCCTGCGCCATTAGCATAAGTAGAAATCAAATAACTTCCTTCTGTGGCACCATCATAAGTTCCAGAAATAGTCGGAGCTGGAGAAGAAGAGTTGTTTTCTGAAATTGCTTCAAGTCCTCCGTTTAAGAAAGCTTTCTTTGCATTTGCTACTAATGTGTCTTGTTGTCTTTTTGTATTTTCTAAATCAGCCTCGGCATTTTTTAAACCAACTTCACTCAAATTTATTTCCTCATTACTAGTACCAGCTACGAGTTTGTCGTATTTTGCTTGTGCTGCTTTCACGGCACCTTCTGCGCTTTTTAGACTTCCATAAGCTGCTCCTCCATCGAGTGTCGCAAGCACCTTGCCTTTATAAACTTTGTCCCCAACTTCTACGTTCATAGTCCTGACGACTCCAGCACTGTTGAAACTAAGGCTCAAGTCAGTGCTACTGGTAATTTCCCCAGAAGCTAAAACTGTGGATTCTAAATCCTGAAGCTTGACTGTGTCTACGACAACAGTCTCGTCTATTTTGGGCTTTAATATAAAGAAAAGGACTAAAATAACAAGGACTATAATGACGTAGGTGCGCTTCTCTTTAGCCCATTTTTGAATAAATGTTTTTACTGTCTGCATAATATATATTATAGCACACAAGGGTATTTTTTAAAAATAAATTTATTACTAACAAGAACTGTCCTTGTTATATTTTGCTATATTTGAAAAGGTACCTGACCCCTTTATTCTCTTTATTTTCTTTATTTTTTATCTTTAATGATGATGCCCTAGAGCACTCTTACCTTTATACCCTTTCAATAGATAGACGGCTAGAAGAGTGGTAATAGGCACTGTAAGCACGAGACCAATACTTCCTACTATTGTCCTAACAATTTCTGTAGCAAAAAGTTCCCCGCTGACTACCAAACGAAATGGATAATCGTAATTAGAAAAAAGCAAAAGAAGCGGTAAGGATGCCCCTGCATATGCCAACACAAGAGTATTCACTAAAGCAGACACATGCTCCCTGCCTACTCGCATGGCTTTCTTGTAAACATCTTTTCTACTTAAGTGGCCTGCGGAATTATAGATTTCACTAACTACTGCCGATTGAGTTACAGCAATATCGTCCAAAATACCCAGAACTCCTATTAAGATACCGCCGAGGAGTAGTCCATGAAAGTTAAGTTTGACCGCATTACCCATATCAAGAAACATTGTTTCCTCGGTATTAAAACCTGTAAGCTGCATAACCAAAACAGAAAAATATGCCAGCAATCCTGTGAGAACAACAGCAATAATTGTTCCTACAAAAGCTACCGACGACTCTCGATTAAAACCATGAGTAAAATATATTGCAATAAATAGAATCATTGAGGCAAAACTAATACTAACCAAAATAGGAGAATACCCTTTAGTCAGCATGGGAAGAAGAAAGTAAATAATAACTAAAAATCCACCAAGCAAGCTTATAAGAGAACGTACTCCTTGTTTACCACCAAAGATTATAATCGCAACTGCAAAAATTATTAACAAAACAGCAATTGGAAATTGCCTGTCCTTTTCGATGGCAATATATTGGTCAGGCTCATCAGATAAAGAAGTTTTTTCAATAAAGAATAAATCCCCTTTCTTTAGTTTTAAAACGTCGTTTTCTAAAATTACCTTTTTACCCTTTTCAACTCCGTCAACAATCTCAGCATAGATAGTTTGATTTAATACATCGACCCCTTCTCCAATTTTTTGTAAAATGACACTCTTCTCTTCCTTTACTATCTCAAGAACTTTTGCACTTTGTATATTGATTTTATCTTCTTGTGCGTAAAGAGGAGTTGCTGTTATCAGTAATAGGAAAAATAAAAATAGAAAAATTAATTTTCTTTTCATGTATTTATTATATCAGTTCTCCGTCCACTACACCCGTGAACTTTTGACCTATATTTTATTAGCTTAAAACGATGCGCGACTTAGTAGACGAAGTGAGAACTGCTATACGAGAGTATAATGGGTATATTTATATCCCCTAACTGAGCATAATGGAGCAGTTGCATCGTACATAATATAAATGATATCATCTAGATATTATTATTTAATCTAAATGAATTATGCCCGAGAAATTATTTAATCCAGAAAACGAAAACATAAGGAATCCAGAATTTTTTGCTAATCAAATCAAGGTAATTTCTGAACAATTAGAAAAACTATACGGGGATATAAAAAAAGTCAGAAGTGATGGAAACATCCGCGATGGATCTTTTTTAAGAATACTTTTTGATGCTCTTTTTAAAGGAGGTGGGGAACTTAAATTAAGTGCAGAAAATAAAGAAGCAGCTGAAGAGGCCATAGCTTCTCATGTTGCCTTGGCAGAAAAGTTCACAAATCTAGGCATAGTGTCTATATTTTCAATAGAAGAAAATAATGGTCAATTTTTTGTGGTTGTTAAGGTGAATATCAAGGAAAAAGCATAGTTCAAAAGAACTAGTGCATTCTTAGTTGTTTTTTCAGAATTTAAGCTTAGGTTTGTTGCGGGCAATTTTATTTTAGAACTTAACACATACCACAGTTCTCCATCCAATCAGTACACAAAAAATGACCCTGATTTCTCAAGGTCATTTTCGTTTGCGCGGACTAGTGAACGAAGTGGGAACTACGATACGACAACATAAAGGGTATATTTATATACCAAACCTTAAATAAATTTAATTTTTCTGTAATAAGGTTTCTAGGGGTTGGAACTTCTTATCTTTTTTTATTGTTTGTTCGATATACTTTCCATCTTTCCAATAAATTTTATACGCGTTGGCAGTATTTTTAGAACTAACAATACGGTAATTTTTATCAACAACTTCAATTGCGCAACAGTTATCAACTGCAATCGCTATACCAGGGGTCTTTTTCATTAACTTTTTTAAGTCGGGTTTTCTATCTTTTTCCACATCATAATGGGGACAAAATAAAGCATTTACAAAACCAAGACCACTTACTCGAATGAGGTCAGCTTTGGGATTATGGAATCGTCTAGAATCTGAACTACCATATTTGAACCAACAGATTGCCCCAGCGCTCACGCCAGAAAGTACTATTCCTTTAGTGACAGCTTTCTTAATTATTTTATCCAAACCTCTCTTTCGCCAAACATTCATCATTTTAAGAGTATTCCCACCACCAACATACAACACGTCTGAATTAAAAACCTTTCTCTCAATTTCTCGATTGGATATTTTATTATTAAGTAGTAAGAGAGATTCAACTTGGCAACCAAGTTTCTGCCCATAATACTTTTGCACAACACTTATATATCCTTCTGAATCAGAACTTGCAGTAGGTATAAAAAGAACCTTGGGTTTTGTTTTTCCAGACAAACGAATAATTTCTTTATCTATTTTAACTGTTTCAATTTTGAATCCTGGTCTTCCAATTTCACCTCCCCCAATCGCTAAGATTTTCATATTTTTATTATATCAGTTCTCCGTCCAATCAGCATACAGAAAATGACCCTGATTTCTCAAGGTCATTTTTCTTTGCGCGGACTAGTGGACGATGTTAGAACTAGAATACAGGAGTATGGTGGGGATATTTGTATACCGAATCCACGGAAAAAATCAAAACCTGCTCTACCCATGAGTTATTAATCTCCTCTTAATCCCTCTACAGAATTTAAATTTACATTTGAAAAATCCTCTGCCAGCTTCATCGTCCAAAAACTATAACCCGCATATCGTTGATCTTTGAGGATAATTTCTACCTTACTATCCTTATCTAAGTCACATATATATTTAACCCCAACATCTCTTGTAATGTCGTAAATGCTTTCATTTGAAATAAATTGAGCTAACGTTTTAACTGGATTGTTACTTTTATCCAATTGAATAAAACTTAACAGGCCATTCCCCGTAACCATCTTTTTCGTTCCAGCATTCATATTAAATTTCAGAATGGCTATTTTGTTTTCTGACCCAGGGTTTTCAATGACACCACACTGTATAGGTTCTAAGGAATTAATCTTGACTATAGAATTAGTCCACCACTCCAATTCCGATGGAGAAATTGTAGTACGATTTTCAGCTTCTGTTAAAGCAAACATAGCCCAGAAATCTAACGACTTCGTTTCGCAAGGTTTAATCTTTGATTTTATAGTTGTAGAATCTCCTGTAACTTTAAACTCACTATACTTTTGCACATAATCGGTGCTTTGGTCAGAAACATCATTTTGCGAACAAACTCCGTCAATTTTAAAACTTGGAATTATACTAGAATTAATACCCGTCTTGGAATTTTTTAATTCACTTTTCCCATTATAAATTACTGGAATTGGTTGTCCATCGTTCTCATTTTTCAAAATAATCTCAACCACCTTTGGCACCCACATTTTCTGAGTTGCTAATAGACCTATGCCAATAAAAATTAACACCAAAAGAAAAATTCTAATAAATTTTATGTAATTCATATACCAAAAGTATATCAGGTTAGAACTGAAAAGTCCTTACCACAAAAAGGTAATATCTAGAAATCCTTCTATGCGCGACTTAATGGACGACGT
>SIBT01000002.1 GCA_009695015.1 Candidatus Nomurabacteria bacterium
TATGATTGTCCTCAACCCATTTGAAGGGTCGCTTAATAGTTTCGGCGCATAACGCATAATTATCACCATGCGAAACTTTTCGATAATAAGTTTGAAATATAATTTCATATCCAAGTTTGTCTCGGATGCAATTTGAATAGCCTCTATCCCCTTTTCGATATTTTTTTCCGCAAGTGCTAAAATAAAATCATTCACTAGGATAGTCTTCGGGGCGCCAGTTATTTTTTCTACATCTTCTATTTTTATTTTCTTACTTTTGCTAAAATTTAAAACCTTTTGAAGTTCGCCCAATGCATCGCGAAAAGATCCGTCAGCTAAAATAGCCAAAAGCTCCGCTGAACTAGCATCCAACTCAAAACCCTCTGCTTTCGTCACATCAATCAACATCTTTTTACATACTGATTCCGAAGCTTTTTTGAAAGTGAAAACCTGACAACGAGAAATAATTGTTTCCGGAACTTTTTGCAGTTCAGTCGTCGCTAAAATAAAAATAACATGCTTTGGTGGCTCTTCGAGAGTTTTTAATAATGCGCCCCAAGCGTCTTTGGAAAGCATATGCACTTCGTCAATTATGTAAACTTTA
Organism: Candidatus Nomurabacteria bacterium; assembly: GCA_009695015.1. GTDB lineage: Bacteria > Patescibacteriota > Minisyncoccia > Phycocordibacterales > UBA9973 > UBA9973. The sequence goes on from SIBT01000002.1 coordinate 584, forward strand.
TATTTTGAATCAAAGGGCAAGACTCGTGCGCCATCACGGAGCTCTTTAATATCTTCGATGCCCCTGTTTGAAGCCGCGTCTATTTCATATAAGTCATTTATAGATACACCGATTTCGTTTGCAAAGATACGAGCGACGGAAGTCTTGCCTGTGCCACGCGTACCAACGAAAAGATAAGCGTGCGAGACTTTATTTGTCTCCACTGAGCTTTCTAAAACTTTCACAATATGATCTTGTCCTAAAACTTCCTCGAAAGTCTTTGGGCGATATTTTCGATATAAAGCTAAATCGTGCATTTCGTTAGTATATCAAAAAAATAAGTAAAAAAGCCAGTACATTTTTTCTCCTTTATTTTATAAATATTTTAAATATTATCCAAAAATTCGTTAACCATAGTTTCCACTTGCGAAGCAGTATTAGTTTCCATTAATTTTACTCGCAATTCTTTGGCACCGTCGAAACCATTGGCGTATGCTTTGTAATGTTTTTTCATAATCGCAAAATTTTTATGCTTGCCTAGCATTTTTTCAAAAAGTTTCGTGTGTTCTACCATGACTTGTAATTTTTGTTTCACCTCCTCTCCTTTACTAGGAGAGGGTTGGGATGAGGTGGATTCTGTGAATTCCTGCCCTTCGACATCACTCGGGACATTTTTATTAGCAAATAAAAATGGATTCCCAAATATCGCTCTGCCTAGCATTACCCCATCACACCCAGTCTCTTTTATTTTTTGTCTTGCGTCCTCTAAATTTAAAACATCACCATTGCCTATTATTAAAGTCTTCTTACCCATTTCATTTCGAATTCCCACTATTTGTTTCATTAGATTCCAGTGCGCTGGAACATCAGACATTTCTTTGCGTGTGCGCAAATGCACTGTGAGCGCAGATATATTTTCTTTTAAGAGTTCTCTGATCCAAGTTTCAATTTCATTTTTATTGTAACCAATGCGAGTTTTGACAGATACAGGAAGCCCGCCACCGCCCTCTATCGCTGCTTGTATTATCTCTCGAGCGAGCTTTGGGTTTTTCATCATCGCCGCGCCGGCACATTGCTTCTCGATGGTTTTATCTGGACAACCCATATTTATATCTATGCCATCAAAACCAAGCTCCTTACAGAGAGCAGACGCTTTTTTTATATTTTCCACGTTTGATCCAAATATCTGCGAGACAATCGGCCTTTCGTTTTCCTCATATATAAAATCAATCAAAAGTTTTTCTCGCGCTATTCTATGAGCCAATCCATCCGCCGAGACGAATTCAGTCCAAAAAACATCTGGTTTACCATACTTTGCAATGATCTGCCTAAAAGCACAATCGGTGACGTCTGCCATCGGTGCTAAACAGAAAATGGGTTTTTCGAGTTTTTGCCAAAAATTATTCATAATTAAATTGCGATATAAAAAATTTATCGCAGTACCATTTTAACGGAACTTGTAATATACCTTATTTCCAAACCTTAAATCAATGTATAAAAGTGAAGAGTATTTATTCTTTAAATCTGATAAAAGTGGTTCTGTGTTAACGACTGTTTCTAAATTTTTAGCGACGATTGATAAATCTGAATCAATTTTGAAAATTATTTCAGGTCCTATCGATAACGTTCTACTAGAAAGTAATATTTTAGCATTTCCATTCTCTTCTATATATAATGTCACTGGTTTTAATCCCATAACGAGAAGCGCTTCTTTAAATGAAATAAGACTGGTGAAATTTTTTGGGGAAAAATAAGACCTATCTGCAATACCATAAAACCTAAAATAAACTCCTGCAGAAAAATACGGCGCTTCATCAAAAATAAAACCTGCATCATCCACAAAGTAACATTTTTCCTCTTTGGTAGTTGGATTATCACTTGGTAGTCCGACTGCCAAATAGGTATCACCACACCAAGTATAAACTGCTATTCGTTCAGTCAAAACAATTTCAAGAATTTTATTGTCTTTAATAGAAAAATTTATATTCTTAAATCTTTTAAATCGATTCTGTAATTCTTTAGTGATATTATTTTTTGGATAAAATAATATATTTTTCTTTGGAAAAAACCACAGATAATTTCCTGAGGTTTCTTGTGCTACAACTGCTTTGATTATATCAGCATCTACAGTCTCATTGCCTATTATTTCTACTGAACTGATATTAAAAGCAGGCATACGAGAGATATAAACCAAGCCTGCAAAAATTATCAAAAACGCAAATATATAAAGTAAAAACTTATTAAAGAAAATCTTATTCCTCTGCTTTTTTAACTCCAAAAGTCGTGGAGAATTCAAAACGTTTATTTTCATAGTTTTTATTTGATTCAGCAGAATCACTTACTGGGTTATAAATTCCCTCCCCCCCATATATTTTCGTAAAACTTCTGGGATTTTTATACTGCCGTTCGCTTGCTGGTAATTTTCAATGATTGCAATTAGTGTTCGTCCAATGGCGACAACAGTAGCATCGTTCATATGTACATGTTCTATTTTTCCATTCTCTCTTTTGACTCTAGTGTTTAAACGACGAGATTGAAATCCTCCAGTAGAGTCTGAACTATGCGTTTCTCTGTATTTATTTTGTCCGGGCATCCAAGTCTCAATATCTATCTGCCTACTGTCTGGAAAACCCATGTCACCAGTACAAACAGCGACTACTTGGTAAGGCAATTTTAACATTTGCAATACATGTTCTTGGATAGCAACCAAGAAATTTTGCTCTTGCATGGAATTTTCTGGCAACGAAAAAACTTCCATTTCTAATTTATCAAATTGGTGCTGACGCAAAATGCCGTTTGCATCTTTGCCTGCTGCACCAGCTTCGCGTCTGAATGCAGTCGAATATCCAGCATACCGAATAGGTAATTCACTTTCTTTGAAAATTTTATTTATATGCATCGAACCGAGGGTGTGTTCAGCGCTACCAATAAGCATCAGATCATCATTTGGAAACATATAATGTTCTTCTGGTGTCATATATCGTGCCATCTTTACTTGCACTAATGGTCGAATAAAAACTGGTGGTATGACGGGCAGAAAAACAGAAGGAGTTATTGAAATTTTAGATTCCTCAGCAATTTTTTTTAGTGTTTCTGTATTCGTCAAAATTTCTAAACACATTTGGATTAGAGCAAACTGTAAAAAAACTGCATCACCTTTTAAATATGAAAATCTTGCTCCAGAAACTTCTCCAGATGTTTCTGTGTCTATGATGTCTAATGTTTTTCCTAGTTCATAATGTTCTTTAGGGCTAAAAGAAAATTGTGGTTTTTCTCCCCAATTTTTTATTATCTTATTCCCGCTATCATCAATTCCTTCTGGCGTATCGACTGAAGGTATGTTTGGTATTTTTAGCATAATTTTCTGCCATTCTTCTATAATTTTCTTTAATTTTTCTTCTTTGGTTTTTATTTCTTCTTTGACTCCTCGCATTTCTTCAATTAACTGAATTTTGAGCGCAGAATCTTGATCGCGAACGATGTCGTTCGAGACTCTATTTACTTCCGCTCGCAAGTCTTCTATTTCTTTAAGCTCTTTTAAACGTTCATCGTCGAGAGTTATGAGTTTATCTAAGTCAACCTCCACGCGCTTTTTCTTGGCGCCCTCTTGCACTATATCTTTATTTTCCCGGATGAATTTTATGTCTAACATGCTATGATTGTATCATGGAAATAAAAAAACTGCCAAAAAATAAATTTCCAAAAGCACTATTAGAAATTCCACAACCTCCTGAAAATCTTTGGATAATAGGCGATCTACCTACTGATGAAAATTTGATTTATTTATGTGTGGTTGGTTCACGCAAGTTTACCTCTTATGGACGCGAGGCTTGTGAAAAAATAATCGCTGGTTTAAAAGGTTATCCGATAGTAATAGTATCTGGTTTTGCTATTGGTATAGACACAATTGCTCACAAAAAAGCCATGCAAGTGGGACTGAAAACAATAGTATTTCCTGGTTCTGGGCTCTCGGCTCCGGCGATGTATCCAAAAACAAACTTGCGGTTAATGAAGGAAATAATCGAAAGTGGTGGATGTTTAATTTCAGAATTTGAACCTGATTTCAAGGCTACCCAATGGAGCTTTCCAATGCGAAATAGACTTATGGCAGGTATCTCAAAGGCAGTTCTCATCATAGAAGCGGAGGAAAGGTCTGGTACTCTGATCACGGCTCGGCTAACGACCGAATACAATAGAGATTTGTTGGTGGTGCCCGGATCTATCTTTTCTTCCAACTCAAAAGGCACCAATAGATTATTGAAAGCTGGTGCGATCCCTATCACATCTTCAGAAGACGTATTAGAAGCCCTTGGTTTTGAACAAGAGCGAGATGAAGAAAAACAATTAAGACTTTTTGAAGATTTATCACCTGAAGAAAAAAGAATTGTCGATCTGCTTCGTGAACCTATACCGAGAGATGATTTAATTCGTGCAATGAAACTTCCGATTCCGACAGCTAATGCGATGTTGTCTGTGATGGAAATCAAAGGACTGATAAAAGAAGAACTCGGTGAGATTAGGCTAAATGCTTAATCTCACCGCCGGAGCACGACGGTGCGGGGCGAGCTCAACAGAATTTTTCAGCAGAAAAATATAACATTTGCCAAAGAATAAGATTTTGTGCAATACTTAGCACTAATGAAATTATTAATTGTTGAATCACCGTCGAAAGCGAAAACTATCGAAAAATATTTAGACAGTGCTTCCACATCTGCCGCGGATCGTTTTACTGTGCGCGCTTCCATCGGACATATTCGTGATTTACCAAAATCAAACAAAACAGCGATAGACATCGAAGCGGGTTTTGTTCCGCATTATGAAATTTCTAAAGGTAAAGAAAAAATTGTACATGAATTACAAGGATTAGCATCCAAGGCAAATGAAATAATATTGGCGACTGACCCTGATCGCGAAGGAGAAGCTATTGCTTGGCACATCGAGACACTTTTGAAACAAGATAAAAAAGTAAAAGCGCCGATCGAGCGAGTGACTTTTCATGAGATTACAAAAGATGCAGTAGAAGAAGCATTGAAGCATCCACGCCAGATCGATACAAACTTACGCAAAGCTCAAGAAGCACGCAGGGTACTAGATCGACTAGTCGGGTATGATCTCTCTGGACTTATTTGGAAAAAAGTACGATATGGACTCTCAGCTGGACGTGTGCAGTCTCCAGCATTACGCATCATCATGGAACGTGAACGCGAGATTCGCGCTTTTATTCCTGAAAAATATTGGAAGATTTTTGGACTATTTGAGACTTTTAAAAAGGAAAAAATAATTTTAGAGTGTAGTGAAGAACCGCGAGATGAAAAATTAGTAGAGAAAATATTAGAAGTCGGAAAATCTGGAACTTGGTTAGTAAAGAGTGTAAAAGAATCAGAACAAAAACGTTCCCCGCGCGCGCCTTTTACCACTTCAACTCTTCAGCAAACTGCGAGTTCACGTCTCGGATACTCCCCTTCACGAACGATGCAAATTGCACAAAAACTTTACGAGTCTGGACACATCACCTATATGCGTACGGATAGTACAAATTTGTCTACAGTGGCACAATCGCAAATAATTTCTTTTGTTCAAAAAAAATATGGTAATGAATATGCTGAAGCGCGCATTTACAAAACTAAATCTAAAAATGCACAAGAAGCGCACGAAGCGATACGCCCGACTCATATCGAGCATCTTATTGCCGGTAATGAAGATCAAGACAAGCTCTATAGATTGATCTGGGAACGTGCAGTGTCTTCACAAATGACTGATGCAAAATTATTAAAAACAAAAATTTCAGCGAATGTAGCTGGAACTTCTGAAATCCCTGATTTTTCTGCCAATGGTTCTCGTCTACTCTTTCCAGGATGGCTTGCGGTAGATTCGGATGCAAGAGGTGATGATGTGGAATTACCAAAATGTATTGCTGGAGAAGAATTAAAATTGATCAATCTAGAGAGTGAGGAAAAATTTACTGAGCCACCAGGCCGATACAGTGAAGCAGGACTCATCAAAGAACTTGAAACCAGAGGTATAGGCCGACCTTCCACTTATGCTTCTATTATGCGTACAATCGAAGAACGTGGCTATGTGACAAAGCAAGGTAAAACTTTATTTCCGACCGACGTGGGTGAAGTCGTCTCTGATTTTTTGGAAAAACATTTTATGAATTATATTTCAGATAGCTTTACAGCCGAAATGGAAGACAAGCTCGATGAAATTTCTCTCGGTGAGAGACAATACGAAAAAACCTTGAAAGATTTTTATGGTCCATTTTTAAAAGATGTGAAATCAAAAGAAAAGTTGGAAAAAGCTACAAACTTGGGTGATGCGCCAGAGAATATAAAATGTCCAAAATGCGGAAGTTCAATGATTATAAAACTTTCTCGTGGAGGAAAATTTTATTCTTGTTCAAAATATCCAGATTGTGATGGAGCACTGATGCAAGACGGTACTGAATTAAAGGGTCCAACAGAAACAGGAGAAAAGTGTCCAGAATGTGGAGAAAAAAAAGGAAAATCAGGCGGAGGAAAACTTGTCATTCGCGAAAGACGAGACGGTACAGGCACATTTATTTCTTGTTCTCGCTATCCAAAATGTAAATTTATAAAAAGTGACGAGGCGGATCAAGCAAAAAAGAGGACTGGGGTATTGTGTCCAACATGTAAAACTGGCGATATCAGTGAACGCCGTGGAAGATTTGGCATTTTCTATTCTTGTTCAAATTATCCAAAATGTAAATTTGCAATCAAAGCAAAACCTACAGGCAATATATGCAAAGAATGTGAAAGTTTGATGATGGAAGGCACGAAGACTATACCAGAGAGATGTAGCAACAAAGCCTGTTCACAACACAATCCTCACAAAATTAAAAAAATAGACGACTAAAAAGAGAAAAGGCTGGAGACAGGTGCACCAGCACCTGTCTCCAGCCTTTTGATAGAACTTAGTTTTCTGTCACACGTCTGGGCACCATGACTACCGCTTCACCCCTCAATGCAATCTTCTTTGTATTTGTTATGCAAATGCACGAAAGCGTAGCGATCGCTCGTCTTGGTTCAAGAGTTTTTACTTCAACTCTTATGGTGACTGCATCATCCAATTTAATAGGTCTCTTGAATTCACATTTGAGCGACATTACAAGAGAGCCAGAACCTGGCAATTCCATGCCGATCAATGCTGAGACATACGCCACAATAAGCACTCCGTGAACTATGCGCTCTTTAAACTGTGAAGCTGCAGCATAGGATGCATCCAAATGAATTGGATTGTAGTCTCCTGAAACTTCTGCAAACCTTTCGACATCATTAAGTGTTACAATCTTATTGATTTCCACAAATTGACCAATTGATAAGTCTTCAAACTTTAAGCTTGTCGTTATCATTTAATGGGGCTCCTTTCATGCCCCGAAGAACTTACTTATTAAAAGTAGGTTACAGTTTTTTGTAACTTTTGTCAAACTTACGCGTTAAACACTAAAGTTTGAAATATTATATAAATCAGCATCGTCTTGTTTTACTTCTTCTTTTGATCGGTCGTCGAGAGGTACTTCAGCACTTACATCGTCCTCAGGCAGGTCTTTAAGCACTGTATTAGCAATGTGGTTTTCCATCATTTCATCTGGTCTTTTTTCAATATTTGATTTATTAATCAAACTCAAAATCTCGCGTAAATCTTCGATAGAAAAATAATCTATTTTGATTTGTCCACCTGATTCTTTTTTTTCTATATGCACTCGCGTGCCTAACTTTTCTTGAAATTCTTCTTCAAGTTCGGTTACTTCTGGATCTGGCATAAATTCTTTTTTGCGGACTCGGTCATAAGCTATTTTTCTAGCCAGTCTTTCCGCTTCTCGGACAGTAATTTTTTTATAGACAATTTCTTTAAACAATACGAGTTGCTCTTGTGGATGATCCGCAAGCATAAGTATCGGCCTAGTGTGACCCTCTGTGATCTTGCCATCTCGGAGACCAGTTAGTATTTCTTCCGGTAATGTTAAAATACGCAAAGAATTAGAAACGTATTCCCTACTCCTGCCCATTTTCTTTGCGATTTCATTGTGCGTGAATTTAAATTCGTTTGCTAGCCTGAAAAAAGCGCGAGCACGATCTACGACGTTTAAGTCTTCACGTTGTAAATTTTCAATAATAGCGAGCTCTAGCTTCATAATAGCCGTGTCGCCGGTACGGATGATGACTGGTACTTGAGAGACATGAGCAAGAATTGCCGCGCGAAGTCTGCGCTCGCCGGCGATCAATTCATATTCTGTAACAATACCACCCCCGTCTTTTTCTAATTCCACTCGTGAAACGGTGAGTGGTTGAAGCACCCCGTATTGCTTTATAGAATCAGCTAGGTCTTGTAGACGTAGTTCGTCAAAATCTCGCCGTGGCTGATATGGGTTTGGTTTTATCTTATCAGTATCAATCCAGAAAATTGAATTTGAATAAATATTGGACATGAGTTATATTCTAACACAGAATTTTTATTTTGTTTCAAGTGCAGTATTCTTGAATTAGTCCGAACGCATTTCGGGAAGGAAATCCCTCCGCGAAAATTCGGAAAGGCGGCGGAGCCGCACCGCTGACAATTTCAAGTTTTTCTTTGGCGGCAAATTCTTTAATGATTTCTTAATGAAGAAATTTAAAGGTCGAAAGAACACTATTGAGTAAGGCTAAAACACTACTCTCATTTACTCTCGAAATCTTAGTGTTTGTTGAGTAAGCTAAATCTGTTGTGTTAATTCTCAAAATTATTTCTAAACAACCCTGCTCATGAAGAGTTCGATACATCCAATCTTTACTTTCATGTCCGGATGATTTGAATATGCCACCCGCCGTCTCGGAGAAAGTAATATTATCGATTTGTTTTTTAGGAATAACAGTCCCAACACATTTTGCTTCGGTATCAAAACGCTTAATCACGCTTATTGCAACCGCGGCTCCCTCAAGATTTGTATCTGTGTATGATTTAGATGGAAAATATAAACATGCGACTATATCACGAGGATCACATGGATAAAAAATATTATGTGGCAAAGCTGAAATTTTTTGTCGATCCTGTTCTCCATCGTAAAATTCCCCACTTGGTGGGTAGCTTATCTCAAACCCGTATTTCTCATTTGTATATTTTTTCCAGTCAGAAACTTGAGCTAAAGCTGGAGGTTCTTGTCCTTGGTTAATGGGTGTTTGCCTCTTGGACATTATAAAATATCCACCAGCGATTATGATAGCAACGACGACAACAATCAAAATAATATTTACAAATCCTTTTTTACTCATATGATTAAAAAATTTTCTTCCCCCAAAATTAAAATATGGTTCGAGCCGATGTTTTTCTCCGGGTTCTTTTGCGGTTTTGAGCGGTGCGGCTCCGCCGCCTTTCCGAATTTTCGCGGAGGGATTTCCTTCCCGAAATGCGTTCGGACTAATTCAAGAATACTGCACCACGTAGGAAAAGTCAAAGAGTTTTGGTTCGCCTCGCTTCGCTCGGCGACCAATTGGTATTCAATTTTTGGGGTAAAAACGAATTGGCGGTTTCGCATTTTGGGGGAAGAAAATTTTTTAATCCTTAATCAAACAACAATATGAAATACATACTTTATGCGAGAAAATCTACCGAAGAAGATGACCGACAAGTGCTTTCGATTGAAGCGCAACTCGTAGAGTTGCAAGAGTATGCCGCCAAAGAAAAACTTGAAATTATCGCTTCCTTCCAGGAAGCCAAAACCGCAAAAGAACCCGGGCGAATAAAATTCGCAGAAATGTTGTCATTGATTGAGAGAGGAAAGGCAGATGGAATTATTTCGTGGCACCCCGACCGCCTCGCGCGCAATTCGGTGGACGGCGGAAAGATTATTTATTTTGTAGATCGCGGCTTGATTCGCTCTCTAAAATTTCCCACTTTCTGGTTTGAACCGACACCGCAAGGGCTATTTATGCTGAACATTGCTTTTGGCCAATCAAAATATTTTGTAGATAATTTGCGAGAGAATGTGAAGCGAGGTTTGCGGCAGAAAATCAGGAATGGCGTATGGCCCGGCTGGGCCCCGGTTGGCTACCTAAATAATCCTAAAACTCGCGGGATTGATGTTGATAGCAAGAAAGCACTCAAAGTGAGGAAGTTGTTTGAAATGTACGCCACCGGAGCATATACGCTTCATTCTCTCGCAAATTGGTGCAGGGAAAATGGTTTAGTCGGCAATCTCGGCAAGCCGCTTGTCATCGCCAATATTCAGAAAAATCTACAAAATGTTTTCTACCTTGGCTTGATGAAATGGAAGAGGGAAATTTTTGAGGGAAAACACGAGCCGTTAATTTCAAAGAAACTTTTTGATTCTTGCCAAGAAGTGATGGCGAAACGCGGGAAGGTACAAGAAGTGAGAAAACACCACTTTACTTTTCTTGGCTTACTCAAATGTGCTTCGTGCGGTTGCTCCATTACTGGAGAGCGACAGAAAGGACATAACTACTATCGTTGCACCAAAAAGAAAGGTCCTTGCCAAGAAAAGCATTATCTCCGCGAGGAAGCATTAACCGAGCAAATCAAAAACTTCTTGCAAAAAGTTTCTTTATCGAGCCAAGACACCGAGAAAGTTCTAGCGGCGTTAGATACAGAACAGGATAAAGCGAGAGAGGATGCACAAAGCGAAGTTGGGATCTTAAAAGACCAATTATCACAATTTGAGATAAAACTTCAAAGGTTGTTAGACATTTATTTAGCCGATGCTTTATCCACAGAGGAATACACCGCCAAAAAACAGAGTTTGCTGTCTCAAAAGGTCGCTCTCGTGGAGAAAATCACCGACTTTGAGCAAAAAGGATTATCTTGGCTCGAACCGGCTCGTGAGTTCGTAAAATCCTTAAATCAAGCCATAAAATTGATTGATGAGAATAATCTTTCCGAATTGCCAACATTTCTGAAAAACATCGGCTCGAACCATATTTTGCGAAACCGCCAATTCGTTTTTACCCCAAAAATTGAATACCAATTGGTCGCCGAGCGAGGCGAGGCGAACCAAAACTCTTTGACTTTTCCTACGTGGTGCCCAGGGAGAGAATCGAACTCTCATGATGTTGCCATCAATAGATTTTGAGTCTATCGCGTCTACCAATTCCGCCACCTGGGCAATTTATATATGATACTTAAATTTAATTCAAAAATCAACAAAAAATAGTCTCTTAAGTTATCCACATTGCATTATCTCATATATGAGATATACTGTTTTTTATATGACTAAAGTAAGAAAAGAAACCGAATTAGAAATAGAGACTGAACAGCAAAAGATCGGTTATTTTATTAAAGAATTACGTGAACGACGTGGGATGACACAAGAACAGTTTGCTAAAGCCTTGAATACTTCTCAGAGTTCAATTCCACGTATGGAGAAAGGCGAGCAGAATTTTACCACAGAATTACTCCTAAAAATAAGTAACGTTTTAGATCATCAGATAGTTTCTATAAATGATTCGATCGATTTCGAAGTAAATGGAGGTAAAAAATTAAGTGGAACGATAAAAACCAATTTTTCAAAAAATGGTTCCGTGGGGCTTCTTTGCGCTTCTCTTGTAAATAGTGGCACAACTACTCTCCATGGCATCGCCCGGATTGAAGAAGTGTTTCGTGTGATTGAAATATTAGAAAGTATTGGAGTTATTGTAAAATGGCTCAACCAGAATACTTTAACAATTACACCACCCAATAAATTTACTATAGAAAATATTAATATAGATTCAGCGATCAAGACACGTTCGATCGTGATGCTCATAGGGCCCCTCATTCACAAATTATCTTCTTTTTCTATCCCCCACGCATATGGATGCAATCTCGGTAAAAGAACTATCGCTGCTCATATATATGCGTTAGAAGAACTTGGCGTAAAGATAAAAACAACAAACAAAAGTTATGATGTTAGTGTAAAAAAACTTAAACCAGCAAAAAATATAGTGATGTATGAAACCGGGGAAACAGCCTGTGAAAATGTTTTGTTTGCTTCGGCTTTAATTTCCGGAGCTACCACGATAAGTTTTATGAGTAATAACTATTTCGTCCAAGAGATTTGTTTTTTCTTAGAAACATTGGGGGTAAAAATCGATGGCGTTGGTACGTCTACTTTGACCGTTCATGGGGTATCCGAAATAAATAAAAATGTCGAATATTCAAATAGTGAAGACCCGATCGAATCTATGATGTTTATTTCAGCTGGAATTATTACTGATTCACATATCATTATCACTCGCGTGCCCATAGATTTTTTATCTTTAGAACTTGAAAAATTAAAAAGAATGAATTTGAAATACAAAATCTTAAAAAGATACTACTCACACAATGGTCGAACAAAACTCGCTGATATAGAAATTTTTCAAAGCAAATTGAAAGCATTACAAGATAAAATACATGCAAACATTTACCCCGGAATAAATATAGACAATCTTCCCTTCTTTGTGCCGATAGCAATACGCGCCAAAGGACAAACGATGATTCACGATTGGTATTATGAAAATCGCGCAATCTATCTGACTGAATTAAACCGCCTCGGTGCGGAAATCACTCTCGCAGACCCTCATCGTCTCTATATTGTAGGTGGAACAGCTCTTAAGGGCGCTCAAGTGGTTTGCCCGCCTGCCCTGCGTCCTTCGATGGTCATTTTGATCTCTATGCTCGGAGCTAGTGGTAAATCAATCTTACGAAATGTCTATATGATAAATCGTGGTTACGAGGAAATAGCCGAACGACTAAATTCTATCGGCGCAGATATTAAAATAATCAAGGGAAACTAAAAATGCAGAAACCGAAAGTTATCGTCATCCTAGGTCAAACTGCTACTGGAAAAAGTAATTTGGCAGTAAAAATTGCTCGTAAAATAGGAGGCGAAATAATTTCAGCTGATTCGCGCCAGGTATATAAAGGGCTTGATATTGGCACGGGTAAAATTACCAAAAAAGAGATGAAGGGGGTTTCTCACTATTTACTAGATGTAGTAAATCCAAAAAAGAAATTTAGCGTTGCAGAGTACAAGAAGCTAGCTGAGAAAAAAATAGAAGAAATAATTGCTCATGAAAAACCCCCGATTATTTGCGGGGGAACGGGATTTTATATTGATGCAGTAACGAAAAACATTGTTTTCCCAGAAGTTCTACCGAATCCAAAACTACGCAGACAACTTATTGCAAAATCAGAGATCGCATTGTTTGAAGTATTAAAAAAATTAGATCCTGCGCGTGCTACAAATATTGATTCAAAAAATAAAGTCAGATTAATAAGAGCGATTGAAATAACCAAAACTTTAGGCAAAGTCCCTCCAGTTACAGAGGGTAATCATTTATATAAATTTATAAAAATTGGTTTGTATTTGCCGTCAGATAAACTGAAAAAAAATGTAGAAAAAAGAGTGAAAAAAATGTTTAAAGATGGTTTACTGAGTGAAATTAAAAAATTAAAAAAACCTGTCCATCTTGGCGGGGCGGGAGTATCGAATAAAAGACTTGCTGAACTTGGTTTTGAATATTTCAATCCAACTTATGAAAAAGTAGTTCGAGGAACCTTGCAATACGCTAAACGTCAAATGACGTGGTTCAAACGTGACAAAAAAATAAAATGGTTCGATGCTTCAAAGAAAATTGATCTAACAAAAATTATTAGTTAAACCAAACATTTTTTATATTTATAAATTCTTTTATTCCATACGTGCCGAGCTCTCTGCCATAGCCGGATTTTTTAATTCCTCCAAATGGCGCTCTCAGATCGGATTTGATCATATCATTCACACACACATTTCCTGCTTCAATTTGCGGTATAATACGCTTTGCTTTCTCCATGTTTAAAGTAAATATAGACGCACCCAAACCATATCTCGTATCATTTGCAATTTGAATGGCTTCAGCTTCAGTTTTAAAAGAAATTATTGGAAGCACCGGCCCAAAAACTTCTTCATCATATACTGGCATGCCTTTTTTTACGTCCGTCAGCACCGTCGGTAAATAAAAATATCCTTTCCCTTCTTTTCGCGAGCCACCATAAACAACTTTGGCTCCCAATGAGATGGATTTTTGTACTTGTTTTTCCACTTCGAGCAAAATTTGTTCTGTCGCGAGTGGTCCTATGTCTATCTCTTTATTACTTGGATCCCCTACTGATAATTTTGAAAATTCTTCAACGACAAGTTTGGTAAATTTGTCTCTAATGTTTTCTTCGATGATAAATCTTTTTGCAGAAATACAGCTCTGACCAGTATTACTTTGGAGTCTTGCAAGCACTGCTATTTGCGCAGCTTTATTTATATCTGCATCAGCAAAAATAATAAAAGGATCGCTACCGCCAAGTTCCAATACAACTTTTTTTATTTCTTCTCCGGCTACTCGTGCAACCTCGCTCCCTGCTTTCTCGCTTCCTGTGAGAGTAACCGTCGTTATTCTAGAGTCACGGATCAACCTCTCCACTCGAGCTGAAGGAAGAAGTAAATTTTGGAACACACCTTCAGGAAATCCAGAAGCGCGAAATGATTCTTCGATAGCTTCCGCGCATTGTGGCACATTTGAGGCATGCTTTAAAAGTCCGACATTTCCAGCCATAATAGCTGGCACCGCAAAGCGATACACCTGCCAAAATGGGAAATTCCAGGGCATTACAGCGAGAATGATACCAAGTGGATCAAATTCTACATATTGTTCTTTTTTCTCTGTGTTCAATATTTCACGCGCTAAAATATTTTCTGCGTTATCTGCATAATAATCACAAAGGCTGGCGCATTTATCGATACTTCCCGGCCCTGACCTCATAGTCTTACCCATTTCGAGCATTTGTAATTTGGAAAATTCTTCCTTATGACCGCGTAAATATTCTCCCAACTTATGCATGAGAGTAGTGCGTTCTTGAAAAGAAGTTTTCTTCCAAGTCTTAAAAGACTCGGTCGCGAGCGCTACTTTTTTTTCAAGTTCACTATCTGAAATTTCCGTAAAAGTCTTCAAAACTTCTTCAGTTGTTGGATTTTTTGATTGAATCATATATTTTTAACATTTCCTAAAATTTTATTGGCTTCAATATAATTTATCGGGCAAGCTACTAAGTGCACACCTTTAGAATTAAACGCTTTTTTTAATATTTTTTCAAGATCATTTGCCTTAGAGACTTTATGTCCAACAGCACCAAAACTTTTAGCAAGTGACACCCAATCTGGATTATTAAATGAAAGTCCAAACAAAGGCAATTTCATATATTTTTGCTTCCAACGAATCATTCCAAAACCTGAATCGTCTAAGATAAGAACGACGAGGTCGATTTTTAAACGAACTGCTGTTTCTAATTCTCCAATACTCATCATTATACCTCCATCGCCAGCGACAACAAGGACTTTTTTATCAGGATACAATATATTGAGAGCTATACCAGAAGGTAGTCCTGCGCCCATAGTCGCGAGTGTATTATCTAAAAGCAAATTATTTCGTTCTTTCGTTAGGAGGTCACGAGAAAAATAAATCTTATACATACCATTGTCGAGCGCGAGCATTACGTCTTTCGTTAAAACTTTACTTATATCTGAAACGATGCGTTCTGGTCGAAGCGGAAAATTAATCGATTGCGCAAATTTAGCAATATCTTTTTTTAGAATATCTCGTACCTTAAAGAAATAATTGAAATCCCAACCAAGATTCACTTTTATTTGCTTTGTGAATGATAAAAGAGTGCTCGAGATATTTCCGATGATTTCATGAGTCGGAATATAAACATCTGATGTAGTAGATGAAAAAAAATTAACATGGATAATCTTACAGTTTGGAAAACTCTCAGAGGTTAAAATGATTGGTGGCGTGTTTATCACATCGTGTCCAATTAAAATAATTGCGTCTGCGCCATGTAGTGCCTGATGAATATAATCCCCACTTTGTATAGCTGTAGTGCCGATATAAAGCGGAGAATTTTCGTCGAAAGCTCCTTTACCCATCTGAGTTGAAATAAAAGGTATCTTTGTTTTTTCTAAAAATGTATGAAGTTCTTTATAAATTGGTTTTCTATTTGCGCCCGCACCCAAAATAATTATTGGATGCTTTGCTTTTTCAATTTCGTTTAGAGCTTCGCTGACAGCTTTTGTTTTTGCATTCTTATAATTAATTTGGACTGGAGACAAAACTTTTGTATCACATATTTCCTCTGCAATATCTTCAGGCAATTCTATGTGCACAGCACCTGGGCGCTCTGTTTCTGCTAAATTTATAGCTTCGCTCATTATACTTGGTGCGTGCTTGCCTAAGATAATGGTTTTCGAATATTTTGTAATTGGCTTCATCATCGCTACAATATCAACAATCTGAAATTTTCCTTGTTTACTTTTTTTTATTGGCTTTTGTCCAGTGATAACTAGAAGAGGAAAACCTCCGAGTTGCGCGTAAGCCACACCCGTGAGTAGATTCGTAGCTCCAGGACCCAAAGTAGAAAGCGCGACGCCGACTTTCCCAGTGAGTCTGCCAAAAGTAGCCGCCATAAATGCAGCCGAAGCTTCATGACGAGTAGTAATAAAAGTAATTTTTGATTTTCTAATTGCCTCAAGTAAAGCAAGAGTCTCTTCCCCTGCTACACCAAAAATATGAGAAACTCCATGCGCCTCTAAACATCCCACGAGCACTTCAGCAGTGTTTTTGGCTTTATCTATCATTTTGCAGATAACGCCATTTTTTCCTTCCTTCTAAAGACATGTTTTTATATTAACACATTTATTAAAAAACTGGGAAATGAGTAAGTTACAGAGAAAAGTTTTAACTAAAGGCGGGCCCACGAGGAATCGAACCTCGGTCTTTCCTTTTGGAGAGGAAAATTCTACCGCTAAACTATGGACCCAAAAAAAACTACATACCAAAAAACGACCCTATTGGTCGCTTCAGTATAACAGAAAAGTAGTAAAAATCTACTTCTTGATCTCTTTATGCTTCGTCTGCTTTCGGCACCATTTGCAATACTTTTTAAGCTCGATTTTTTTAGTAACGAGTTTTTTGTTTTTACTGGACCAGTAATTTATACGTTTACAGGTTCCGCAGGCAAGTTTTATAAGTCTATCTTGTGACATGACTCTATATTAATATAGAATTTACCGAAAAGCAATACTGAATTAAATTTAAAAACACTATCCACCATCTCGCACATATATAAAAGATAGTAGGTAAGATATGATGTAAGGTTTATATTTTTACTCCTTTCGTTTTAATTTTTTTATTTAATAAAATACTCGCCACTTTAGAAAATTCTTTAGAATCTCCGGTAGTAAAATACTTATTTTTTCCAAGCTTTTTCTGTGCATTTTTCATAAATTTATTTTTAAGGAGTGAACTGGTGTGTCTCGAGATAGCCTTTCCACTATCTAAAAGTTTTACCCGCGAACCAACTATTTTTCGAATACTTTTTTTCAGAAATGGATAGTGTGTACAACCCAAGACAAGATAATCAGCATCAGAATTTTTAATTTTTTCCAAATATTTTAGAAGCAGATTATCTATGTTTGGATTATCAAAATTTCCTGTTTCCACGGCATTCTCTAGATTTTTACAATCAATATTAAGCACCTCTAAATTTTCACAATTATCTCTAATTAAATCTTTTAGGGCTTCGCTTTGCGAGGTCGAAGGAGTGGAAATAACTGCGATAGTTCCGGAACGCGTTTTCTCGGCCGCTACTTTGATCGCTGGCACTGTGCCGATAATTGGAAACGAATATTTTTCTCGAAGTTCATTGATCGTGCCACAAGTAGCAGTATTGCACGCCACGACCATCATTTTTATATTATGGTGCTCTATAAAATAATCAGTGATTCTATAGACCAGCTTTATAAGTTCTTTTTTACTTTTTTCTCCGTATGGTACGTACTTTTGATCAGCTAAAAACACAAAATTTTCATTTGGCAGCGTTTTTTGTAACTCTTTAAGTATAGAAAGACCTCCGACACCAGAATCAAAGACTCCAATCGATTTACTTCCTTTTTTATTTTTTGTGTTTTTATTGGCCGGCATGATTTTAGCTCACTGTTGTTTTTAATTTTTGTTCTTTTTCGAATCTTTCTACGGCCAACTCGATTAATCTGTCGAGGAGTTTAGATTGCTTTATTCCACTCGCATCCCATAATTTTGGATACATACTTATATCTGTGAATCCAGGTATAGTATTTATCTCATTCACAAAAATTTCCCCATTTTTTTTAACAAAAGAATCCACACGCCCCAGACCTTCACAGTTAAGTGTTTGAAATGTTTTTATGGCCAACTCTTGAACTTTCTCACTTATATTTTTAGGTATTTTTGCTGGAATTTCTACAACATACCCTTCATCAATATATTTTGCATTGTATGAATAAAATTCTTGATTCGCAATAATTTCTCCAGGAATAGATGCAAGAGGTGTATCATTACCGAGTACAGCACATTCAACTTCACGACCATCTATGAATTCTTCGATTATTATTTTCGTATCAAACTTGAACGCTTCCTTAATGGCTTTAATGAACTCTTCTTCATTTCTTACTTTACTTACTCCGACGGATGATCCCATATTTGCTGGTTTGATAAAAAGTGGGAGACCAAGTTTTCTTTTTATTATACCAAAATCTGTTTGCTGAAAATCTCTCAAAGTAATAAATTTCCCTATAGGAATACCTGCTTCTCGTAAAAGTCTTTTCATTACATCTTTATCCATACCCACTGCAGACCCTAAAACACCTGCACCCACAAAAGGCACCTCAGAGAGCTTAAGTAATCCTTGAATACTGCCATCTTCTCCAAATGGTCCATGTAGAACAGGGAAAATAACATCAACTTTTTTTACTGAAGAAAAATTAAATTGACCAGTTTTTTTTATTTTAATCGGAAATACCTGATACTTTTTTTTATCTAATGCTTTAATAATATTTTTTGCAGAATTTATAGAAACTTCATGTTCTGCAGATTTTCCCCCAAAAAGTACCCCTATTTTTAGTTTCTTTTTTGCCATTTGCCCAGTATAACATTTTTATAATATCGCGCTATTTATATCCTTTGGCGTAGTAGTTAAATTTTTATATCCAGTCTCGGTGATTAAAATCATATCTTCTATCCGCACTCCGCCAAAACCTTTGAAATATAACCCCGGCTCTATGGTCATCACGCACCCTATCGGAATAATGTCATCACTTTTTGGTTTGAAATTTGGCCATTCATGAATGACTGTGCCTACTCCATGCCCTAAGCCATGCAGAAAGTTTTTCTTATTCTTTTTGCCATACTTTTTATCCAAAAATCCTCGCGCCGCTTTATCTATAATTTTCGCTCTTCTTTCTTTGGTCGAAATTTTTTTCAAAGCGAGCTCTTGAGCTTTTAAGACATCTATATAAATTTCCTTCTGCCTAGTATTGGGTTCTCCCCAAAAATAAGTGCGAGTCATGTCTGAACAATAATGGTTGATCGTGCAACCAAAATCAAACATGACTATATCTCCTTTCTTTAGTTTAGTTTTATTGGGTTCATGATGAATATTTGCTGTGTTTTTACCAAAAGAGACAATCGGTGGAAAAGATAAAATATGCGCTCCATATTTAGCAAACTTACCAGTGATAAACTGGGCGATAGTAATCTCTGTCACTCCTGATTTTAATTTCTTTAAAACATTTCCGAGTACTCGCTCACTAATTCTTTGCGCAGTAATTATATTCGCAATTTCTTTTTTATTTTTAACAGCTCGAACTTCGTGAATAAGTTTCATTTTAATAAGGAGAGGGGCTGGGAAGAGGTCAAAACAATTTGATCACATCATGATAAGTGACCACAAGCATGAGAAGAATTAAAATACCAAAACCAATCATATTGGCAGTGTTGGCAAATTTTGGATTCATTCGCGAACCTTTTATTTTTTCAATAAGTAGAAAGAAAAGTCTACCACCGTCGAGCGCCGGAAATGGAAGCAAATTTATTATTGCCAAATTGACCGAAATAAGCGCCGCAAAAGAAAGAAGATAAATAAAGCCAAATTCATAAGCATCACCCACGATACTCACTAACCCTACAGGGCCGGTTATTGATTCAAAACTACCATGACCCTGAACACTATCAGCTATAAGCGTATAGAGCCCCACCACTGTACTTGTAGCTACAAACCACGTTAATGACAGTCCCTCTTTAAAAGCTATAAAAAATGGCAATTTAGCGATACCAATCATATCCATAGCTATGCCTATCTTCGGTTCACCACCTTTTTTCTCTACAGATGGAATAATACTAACTGAATTAATTGTTGTATTTTTTCCACGCATATATCCGATCTCTATTTTTTTATCATTGTGAGAAAGTACAAAAGATTTTAGAGTATCTGGATTTATATCTAAAACAGAATCTTTACCACTCGAAAGATTTACAATCTTATCGCCAGATTTTAATCCCGCAATTTCAGCTGGAGATTTTGGAAAAACAGATACTACAACTGTATGAACATCTTTAAGCGCGTAGCCTTTTACTTCACTTCCGAGCGAGGTAGGTAGCCCTGACATAAATCCAATAGAAAATAAAAACCAAGCAAGTAAAAAATTTGCAAATACTCCAGCGAAGAGGACTATCGCTTGTTTCCATTTTGCTTTATTCACAAAACTTCTTTCTTTATCCGGACCATTTGTATTTTCATCATCTGGATTCTCACCAAATATTTTTACAAACCCGCCAAGCGGTAAAAGATTGAAAGTATATTCTGTCTCCCCATATTTTTTACCAAACAATTTCGGCGGAAAACCAAAACCAAATTCATCCACTCGTATTCCAAACTTTTTTGCAGTAAAAAAATGTCCAAACTCGTGAACAACAACTAGTACTAATAAAATTATAAGAAAAATTAAAATATTCATAAAATTACATCACCTCATCCCATTACTTCTTTCTGCTTTTTTTCAAAACTTGCCTCCAAATTTTTATTTGCTTCGTCAATAATTTTTTGCAATTCTTCTTTGGCGCGGAATTTTTCATCTTCAGTCAGCTTGCCTTCTTTCTCTTTTGCTTGCACATCTTCCCAAATGCGTTCGCGTTCGCGGCGTACGGTGATCCTCTGTTCTTCTAATTTTTCTCGCAACACTTTTACCAGATTCTGCCTAGTTTCGGTAGTTAATTGAGGAAAAATAACTCGGATACCTAAGTCATCGGTAGCAACCGAAAGCCCTAAATTTGAAATATTTATAGCCTTTTCTATATCTTTAATTTGGCTCTTATCCCAAGGGGCTACACGAAGAGTCTTTGGATCTTCAATGGAGATATTTGCCACATTTTTAAGTGGAACACGTGAACCGTATGTCTCTACAGAGACACCGTCGAGTACCATAGGCGAAGCTCGACCAATGTTTAATTGACTATATTCTTTACCCAAAAATTCTCCTACTTTTTTGAGTTCGGTCTTAAAATTCGAAAAATTATATTGCATTTATATATTGTATCATTGAAGTGTTAATTTTTCAAAACGGGTATAATTAAGGCCACTGACTCCATCAAAGTCTTTGCTGAGCTTCCGGGCATGCGCAAAAATTCTCGGACTTTAAAAAAATGTTCAATATAACTAATATCGAAATGTTTCTTTGACACAGATTGTCGGTGTAGAAAAAATTCAAGTGTATTTAAAAACTTCAAGGCTTTTGAGCGAGAGGAGTCTAGAGTAACAATTTCATTGCCCTCTTCATTCTCTTCTTCCGATTCTGCCAATAATTCTTTTACAAAATCGATCCTATCTTTTAGAGACATATTGATAAATTTTTCGGCGTTTCTGATTTCCGTTGGCGTTTTTTCTCTAATTAAATAAAACCTAGAGACTAGAGTTTTTAAAAGAGAATTTGAATCCGGTACAATTACAAAAAAATGAGTGTTCTCTATCGGTTCTTCAAATATCTTGAGGAGACTATTTTGTGCCTCCAATAAAAAATTGTTGGCAGAAATTATGAATATTTTTTTAGAAGAAGAAAAACTTTTCTCTGTCGTATATGATTTTAAATTGCGCGCGTCTTCAATTTTAAAATTATCAATCGAAATATGAGAAACATCGGGATTGCCGACAATTTTGATTTTTAAATCTTCACAGAATTTTAAAATTTCAGGCACTATTTCGTCTCGATTTCCCTCTATCAAATATGCATGGTGTAAATTATTTTTATTCAAGTGTTTTGAAATCATGTTTTTAAAAAAATAATTAGTTTTAATTTTTTAGAATGGTCTGGCTGGTGGAGGGACCCAGGGAACAGAGGACCTTATAAAAAATTGAAAAATAATTATTTTACTTCTTGCTTAACACTGTCTTTTTATAAACATCCAAATGCTCCAGTGCTATGCCTGTGCCTTTAACCACACAAAAAAGCGGATCTTCGGCCAAAGTCGCTTTCACCCCCGTTTTCCGATAAACTAAATCAGTAAAATTTCGCAGTTGAGATGACCCGCCCGTCATAATAATGCCTTGATCTATGATGTCCGAAGCAAGTTCGGGTGGAGTTTCTTGTAATACATCCTTTATTGCTTTTATTATTTGTTTCAATTCTCCGTCGATGGCTTTAACTATTTCATTGGTTCCTACTCGAGCAGACCTTGGCAAACCTTGAATAAAATCTCTTCCTTTAATCGTCACAGTTAGTTCTTCTTCTAAGAGCACCGCCGCGCCAATTTTTATTTTTACTTCTTCGGCAGTTCTATCACCGATAGCTAAATTAAAAGTTTTTTTAATGTAATCAGCGATCGCTTGATCTATTTTATTTCCTGCGCATTTCACAGACGTCGAAGAGACAATTCCTCCGAGCGATATTACGGCCACATCCGTCGTTCCTCCGCCAATGTCCACTACCATATGACCTCTCGATTCATAAATCGGTATTCCTGCACCAATGGCTGCCAAAATAGGCTCTTTGACCACATAAGCATTTTTTGCGCCTGCACGAATAGTGGCTTCGATGACAGCTCTACGCTCCGTACTCGTCACCCCCGCCGGGACGGAAACCATCACATCCGGTTTAAAGAAATTAAATTTCCCCATCGCTTTATTTATAAAATAACGAAGCATTGCTTCAGTCATTCGATAATCCGCAATCACGCCGTCTTTCATCGGACAGTAAGTAATAATAGATTCTGGGGTTTTTCCGATCATGTCTTTAGCTTCAAACCCAATAGCTAAGATTTTATTATCTTGTTCAGAAACTGCCACGACAGAAGGTTCATTTAAAATGATTCCTTTGCCCGGCAAAAACACTAGAGTATTTGCCGTTCCTAAATCTATTCCTAATTTTTTTGTGAAAATCCCCATAAAGCTTATGTTATCATATTTGTGCTAAAATAAAAGGATGGAAGATACCACTGAAAAAGACCTAGAAAATCCATTTAAAGGCTATCTAGCAAACTTAAAAAAACACAAACAAGCTATAAATCCTGTTCATGAAATTGTAAATTGCTATTACAAAATGAATGGTTGGGAAAAAATGCCGAAAGAATTTTATAAAGGAAGGTATGAATATAGGAAACTCGCAAGTGAAGCAAAAAAATTATATCAAGCTTGCAATGAAGTATTAGACGATTCGATCTGGGCGCTCGATAAAATGAAATATTTGGCAAACAAGGGAGGTTTCGATTGGTCTATCATTACTTGCTTGAAACACGAGCTAAAATAAATAGTTTTAATTTTTTTAATATGACACTATCACAGTAAACTCCCCTCTTTGTTTATCTAGATTTTTATTAAAATATTCTAAAATTTCCGCCGGGCTTCCAGTTTTAAATTCTTCATAAATTTTTGTCAGTTCTCTCGCGATACAAACTTTTTTTATTGGACAAAATTTAATTAGGGATTCTAAAGTTTTTAAAATCCTATGAGGGGATTCGTAAAAAACAAAAGTACGTTTGGCTTCTGCAATTTCTTTAAATAAAGTTTCTCTACCTTTTTTGTGCGGCAAAAAACCGAGAAATGTGAATTCGTGCGTCGGCAGTCCCGATGCCGAAAGAGCAGCGATAACAGCCGAAGGGCCGGGAATCGGAATAATTTGCACAGCTTCAGCAAGGACTACCTTTGCTGAATTAAAGTGTTCTTTTATTTTAGAGACGAGCATTGCCCCCGGATCTGATATTGTAGGCGTGCCAGCATCAGAAACTAATGCAAGATTTTTACCTTCTTGTAACAACTTTAAAATTTTGTCTATTTTTGATAATTTACTATGAGTATGGTAGCTCATAGTTTCTTTTTTTATACCATACTTATCTAAAATTTTTTTAGTTTGCCGTGTATCTTCGCATAGAATAATATCAACATTCTTCAATATCTCAATAGCTCGTATAGTTATATCTCCCATATTCCCGATCGGCGTCGCAACCACGTAAAATTTAGACATAGATATTAATCTATATACATCATAGACCTTCAATATTTATAGTCAAGTTACTATTCTTTAAATAAAAATCGGCAGTGCTCCTAGAAGGTGCAACTGCCGATGTGTTTATTCTTCTTGCTCAGTATCATTGTTGGGTATATGTTGTTCTTTATTCCTAAAAGAATTCACAAGTGCTACAAGATCGTAATATTTAACTTTTTTAAATAAAGTACGGTGGGTGATACCCACAATACTCGCTGCCGTTGATATTTTTCCACGCGTATTCGTAAGAACATAGGACAAATATTGTTTCTGAACATCATCATCTTATATTAAAAATCCAAAAAATCAAGTTAGAATTTATTTCCTATATTTCTTAGTTCTCCACTTGTCAGCTATTTTTACTCTGGTGATCGAGCGTTCGAGTTCGGCTTCGAAGTGTTCGAAGTTCACATGCTCCTTGTTTTCCATTTGTTTTTTTAATTCTTCCGCGCGAGTTTTTGCTTGGAGAATTTTTTCTTCCGTTAGTTCTGAAATATGTTCAGCAAAGTCTGCAAGCACTGCAACTTCAGTCACTCCTTCTACTGTTTTTACTTCCACAAATCCTCCAACGACAGCCATGGGCACGTGTTCGCCATTTGTAAAAGCGACAACATCTCCAGATTTAAGACCAACGATAAGCGGAACGTGGTCAGGCAAAATTGCAATCTCGCCCTCCGTCGTCGGCAAAATAACTTGATCCATCATTTCTTCTAAAATAAGACGCTCTGGAGTAACTATTTTAAGTTTTAGTTTTTTTGACATTTTGAGAGAAATTATTTAATTTTTAAATATCTATAACGCTCCCTTCATATAAAACTCCCCTTCCGCCTTATTGTCATGCTTTCCTTCCAGAATTTCTTTGAATGAACGGATAGTTTCCGCGAGTGGTACGTATTGTCCTTTCGAACCAGTAAATTGTTCTGCCACAAAGAATGGTTGCGAAAGGAATTTTTGAATTTTGCGAGCTCGAGACACGAGTTCTTTATCGGCTTCAGATAATTCTTCCATACCCAAGATAGCAATAATATCTTGCAAATCTTTGTAACGCTGAAGCACGCGTTGGACTTCACGAGAAACATTGTAATGTTCTTGTCCGACAATATTTGGATCGAGAATAGTCGAAGAAGAATCGAGCGGATCAACAGCTGGATAAATACCAATTTCAGAAAGTGAACGATTTAAAACTACAGTAGAATCCAAGTGAGCGAAAGTCGTTGCTGGAGCTGGGTCAGTCAAATCGTCCGCCGGCACGTAGACAGCTTGCACAGAAGTGACAGAACCTTTATCGGTCGAAGTAATTCTCTCTTGCATATTACCCATTTCCGTCGCGAGAGTCGGCTGGTATCCCACCGCCGAAGGAATACGTCCCAAAAGAGCTGAGACTTCAGATCCTGCTTGCGTAAAACGAAAAATATTGTCAATAAAAAAAAGCACGTCTTTACCTTCTTGATCACGGAAATATTCAGCCATAGTAAGACCAGAGAGAGCCACACGCATACGCGCGCCAGGCGGTTCATTCATTTGTCCGAAAACCATGGCGACTTTGGGAAGTACACCAGATTCTTTCATCTCATGATAAAGGTCATTACCTTCGCGCGTACGTTCACCGACTCCAGCAAAGACCGAATAGCCTCCGTGATTTGAGGCAATGTTGTGAATAAGTTCTTGAATGACGACAGTCTTGCCAACACCTGCGCCTCCAAAAAGTCCAACCTTGCCTCCTTTTAATACCGGACAAATGAGATCGATAACCTTAATACCTGTTTCAAGAATTTCAACTTTTGTCGCTTGCTTGACATATTCAGGAGCTTTGCGAT
This sequence comes from Candidatus Nomurabacteria bacterium, assembly GCA_009695015.1. Classification (GTDB taxonomy): domain Bacteria; phylum Patescibacteriota; class Minisyncoccia; order Phycocordibacterales; family UBA9973; genus UBA9973. Next base: position 26,726 of record SIBT01000002.1, read on the forward strand.
GAATCGGTAATCGCTTGGTATCCCCGACAGATTTTCCATCATCTATAGCTTCGCCTAAAACATTAAAAATACGTCCAAGAGTAGCAGAGCCCACAGGCACAGATATAGGAGCGCCAGTGTTTATGACTTCCATTCCGCGTGAAAGGCCATCGGTAGTATCCATAGCAATAGCTCTCACCACTCCATTACCTAAATGTTGCTCAACTTCAAGAATTATTTTCTTATTGTTGTTTATCACTTCTAAAGCAGTATAAATATCTGGAAGATCTTTCGCTTCACTGCCAAAATTTACGTCTACGACCGGTCCGATTATTTTCTTGATTGTACCTGTTGTTTGCATATTTTTATTATAATTAATAATTTTAATTCAAAAACCTCACCTTATTAAGGAAAAGAGGAAATTCAACTCACACTTGCCATGCCGGCACTGATCTCCGATATTTCTCTGGTAATATTTGATTGTCTGGCTTTATTGAATACTAAAGTCAAATCATCGATCATTTCACCCGAAGCTTCAGATGCATTTTTCATCGCAACCATTCGACTCGACTGCTCGGAAGCATTTGATTCGAGAAGCATTTGATATATTTGCATTCTAGTCAATTTTTCTGCAAGTGTGGTAATTAATTTTACCTTATCCCCTTCAAACAAATAATTAGTCTTTGTTTGCGGCAGTAATGTTTCCGCAGATTTAGTGTGTTCTAATGAATCAATTAATTCTTTTAAATCTGCTTTATTTATCGGCAATATTTGTTTAATATTTGCTCGCTGAAAAAGAGCTGAAACAAAATCAGTGTACACTACGAGCACTCTATCATATTTGCCCAGACTGTACTCATTGATAACTAAATTCGATATTGGAGTAACGTCGACGAGAGAAATATTATCTGGGAGTTCAGAAAAACTAGCTAAAACATTTTGGTTGAGGCGACGCATAGCAACATCTCCTTTTCGGCCGATTGTTATCACATCAACTTCAAAAGACAGTTTTCTGGAAGTTTCCCCGAAGACTGTCTTTTGGGAAAGTAATGAAATAGCTTTTTTAATAATTTGCGCGTTGTAAGCTCCGCAAAGTCCGCGATTTGAAGTAACTAAAATAAGTAAAATTTTTCTTTGGTCCGCTTTAGATTCTTGCGAAGGCGACCCAGAACGCTCTGTAAAGAGTGGGTGATTTAATTCTTCCGCATTCTTTGCAATTGAAGTTAAAATCTCCCAAGAATATTCTGCATAAAGTCGAGATGACAAAGTCGAAGAAACCGCGCGCTTCATTTTCGAAGCCGCAACGAGCTCCATAGCTTTGGTGATCTTCTTCGTATTCTTCACCGACTTTATTCTTCTTTTAATTTCCTTTGTTCCGGCCATAAATTATTTCGCAAAACTACTTTTAAAATCCGCAATCGCCTTCTTTAATTGCTCCTCGCCTTTGTCGGTCCACATTTTGGTATCTTGTATTTCTTTATAGAAAATCTTCGCATAGCGCTCGCTGTATTCTATCAGCCCAGCTTCAAATTCTTTTATTTTTTCTACCGGCACATCATCCATAAAGCCTTTGGTAAGAGCATAGAAAGTGACTACTTGATGTTCGATCTTGACCGGAGCATATTGAAGCTGTTTAAGAATCTCAACTGATCTTTTACCACGTTCGAGTTGACGTTTAGTAGAATCATCGAGATCAGAGCCAAATTGAGAAAACGCTTCGAGTTCACGAAACTGCGCGAGATCGAGTTTTAAAGTTCCAGCCACTTTTTTCATTGCTTTGATCTGAGCCGCCGAACCCACACGCGAAACAGAAGAGCCGACATTGACCGCTGGACGAATTCCTTTATAAAAAAGATCCGTCTCCAAGAAAATTTGCCCATCAGTAATAGAAATAACATTGGTCGGAATATAAGCCGAAATATCACCCGCTTGAGTTTCGATAATTGGAAATGCTGTGATCGATCCGCCTCCATATTTTGCATTTCGGCGACATGCGCGCTCAAGAAGACGAGAATGTAAATAAAAAACATCTCCTGGATACGCTTCACGGCCGGGTGGACGACGAAGAAGAAGAGAAATCTCTCGATAAGCCACAGCGTGCTTCGAAAGATCATCATAGATAATCAACACATCTTTTCCTTGATCCATAAAATATTCAGCGACAGAAACTCCTGCATAAGGCGCAACATAAGACATAGCAGCAGGCTCAGACGCTCCTGCGGAAACAATCACTGTATATGCCATTGCCCCACCAGCTTCGAGTCTCGCCTCCAATTTACGTAATTTTGAATCTTTTTGACCAATCGATACATAAACACAAATCATATTTTGTCCTTTTTGATTTAAAATAGCGTCAATAGCAATAGCTGTCTTGCCTGTCTGTCTATCACCAATGATAAGCTCGCGCTGACCTCGGCCAACAGGAATAATGCTATCAATAGCCTTAATTCCAGTGGAAACTGGTTGATCTACACTTTGCCTCGTCACGACTCCAGGGGCTACTTTTTCAATTGGATATGCCGAAGGTCCTGAATCTTTCGAAAGATTTGCTTTTATAATTCCTTTACCGTCAATCGGAGCACCCATCGCATTTACTACTCTACCTAAAATATTATCCGAAACTGGTATTTCAAGAATTTTTCCAGTAGCTTTTACTTCATCCCCTTCTTTAATTTTAGAAAAGTCCCCGAGAATAATAATTCCGACTGCATCTTCTTCAAGATTGAGCGCTACACCGATTTGTCCAGCAGAAAAAGTCACCATCTCAGAAGATTTTATATCAGAAAGACCAGAAACTTTTGCAATACCATCAAAAACTTCCATGACTTGACCCACCTTCTCAACTTTCAATTGAAGTGAAAAATTTTCTATTTCTTTTTTTAAATTTTCTACAATACTATTGTGGCTCATACTGATTTTATTAAATATTCTTGTAATTTTTCAATTTTGTTCTTAATTGATAGATCGATCACTTCATTATTCACCTCTATTTTTATTCCACCCAATAATTTTTGATTAATATTCTCATCCAAGATGACTTCTTTTGCAGAATAACGTTTCTTCAGAGCTTGTTCGAGATGTGTTTTGGTTTTTTCGGAAAGTTTTTCGGCGCTAGATATTTTTACTATTATCCTATCTTCTTTTTTATTAATTATATTTCTTAATTGTAAAAGTATATCTGGAGCTTTGGATAAAAATCTACGACGAAATAAAAATTGAACTATTTTCTTGGATATATCAGCCTGCTCCGAATGACTCTTGTCTTTAGATAAGGCATGAATCGCTTGAGCTATTGCATTGTTTGTCAGTGTTTTCATTTGCAGTCATTATAAATTATTTAAATCTTTTTTATCGGCAATCAATTTTTCTATAGCCTTCATTGCCAAAGAAACGATTTCTTTCTTGGCTTCGTCTACCATTTTTATCTTTTCTACTTCAAGACTTTTCTTACCATTTTCAATGATTCCTTTTACCTCATTTTTAGCTTCTTCTATCATAGAAGTTTTCTCAGTTTCTGCTTCCTTCTTGCCATTTTGAAATATAGTATTGGCTTCTTTGCGAGCTTTAGTTAAAACTTCTTCATATTCTTTCTTGGTTTTTTCTAGAAGCACGGCATTTTCTTTAGCATTTGAAAGTCCAGTCTCTATCTCTTGTCCTCGATCTTTCATTAATTTACTGAGAGGTTTGGCCGCAAGTAGATAGAAAACAAAAAAAACCAGCCCAAAATTAATGATCTGAGCAAGCATCAATTTCCAATCTATGTGAAATGTGTTGATAAACTCTTCCATTCTTTTACAATTTATTTAATCGAAAACGCGATAACTAAACCGTAAATAGCTACTGCTTCTGCAAAAGCTGAAACAATAAGCATCGGGACCAGGATCTTTCCTACTGCTTCTGGATTCCGGCCGATAGACTCCATCGCCTTACTACCAATCATACCAATACCTAGACCTGCTCCAATAGCTGAAAGTCCTATCGCTAAAGACTTTGCAAGTGGTACTAAATTTACAACATTACTCACTACTTCGTTTTCCATTTTGTGTTTTAACCTAATTACTTCTAATAATTTCGACTAATTTATAATAATTTTAAACGTGCGCTAATTCTTTTCCATGTTCCTCCTCATGCTCACTATGGTCCTGTGAAGCAATCGTAAAATATACGGTTGCTAAGAGGGAAAAGATGAGCGCTTGGATAAGCCCGATAAAGACTTCCAAGAAAAGAAATGGGGTCGGCAGTATGTAAAGAAAAATTGCGCCCATGGAAGCGAGGAGAACTTCTCCAGCAAACACGTTACCGAAAAGTCGGAAAGAAAGAGATGCCACCTTGGCCACCTCTCCGATCAATTCTAGTAAACCTACAAAGATATTGATAGGCGCGACGATGAGTACGTTGGGCTCTTTTTGAATCTTCCTTGGAATCGAGACCAGCGCCTTGATATTAACATATTTATTAAAAGTTTTCCAAGCGCCAACGGCGATGATTCCAAAGATATTTGAACCGACGACAATCGCGATACTTAGGGCGAGAGTGGTATTGATGTCTGCTGTTCCCGCGCGAAAAAGGGGTATAAAGATCGAATGCCCTGCCTCCGTAGCCAGAAAACCAATCGAACCCACGATCGGTAAAAGTCCCAACCAATTATTTATTAAGATAAAAAGAAAAAGTGAAGTGATAAGCGGAAAAATTTTGAGAGTTATTTTGCGGTCGTTGGTCACTTGATCACACAACGATAATGCGCCTTCTAAAAAAATTTCAAAGATGTGTTGAATTTTGTCGGGAATTTTTTTTAATTTAAATTTAAGAAATAAACAAAGAACGAGAATGACCAAAACTGATAACCAAGAATTTAATAAAGAATTCGTGATTTGAAAATTATTAAAGTGAAAAATAGGTTCTGCGTAAATAGTCGTCTCATGGACAGGCTGTTCTTGAATTTGATTTGTATTATTTGTTGCCATCTTTTTCTTCTTCCACGGTAGCTTTATGTAAAGGATGATCTAATTCTTTTTTATACTCTTTGATTTCACGATAAATTCCGAAACATGTAATACCAAAACCTATCATTAGAAAAACAAAAAACAAAGTCTGACTTTCTGTGAACTTTCCAGCGATGAAACCGACGACTAAAGGAAAAACAACCCACGAGGTCGTTTTAATATAAAAAACAATCACTGGTTGCCAGTTCATTCCTATACTATAGGGTAAAAATAGTTAGGATGCAAATTGTGTTTATAATATTCTGTGAGCGTGGATGGGATCGAACCATCGGCCTCTGTCTTATCAGGACAGCGTTCTACCACTGAACTACACGCTCAATAGAAAAAACTATAACAAAAATAGTGTGCATGCGCAAATTCTTTAAATATAAATTACCTAATTCTGCCGGTCAGAAAAGTCAAGTAATTCTTTAGAAACAAAAAACCACCCGGAGGTGGTTTTTTGTTTCTAAAGAATAAATATAGATTAGTATTCTCGGCGTCCGCCTCCTCCCCCATAACCTCCTCGGTCATTGCCTCCACTTCTTGGTGGGCGAGCTTCCATAGGGCGAGCTTCGTTGACAGTAAGTTTGCGTCCTTCGAATTCTTGGTCGTTGAACATAGAGATAGCCTTCGCTGCTTCATCCTGAGAAGCCATTTCTACGAATCCAAAACCTTTAGAACGACCAGACATCTTGTCCATAATAATCACAGCGGATACTACAGATCCAGCTTGT
>SIBT01000026.1 GCA_009695015.1 Candidatus Nomurabacteria bacterium
ATTTAGAACAAACAAAATTGCAACTCTCCCGCCGTGATGACATCCGACCTATGCCAAAGATGAAAATTAATCCAAACAAAAAAAAGATTGAGGATTTTATAATAGAAGATTTTGAGCTGGTTGATTATAACCCGCATGAAAGCATCAAGGCACCTATCGCTGTATAATTATGATTTCGCTTATTGCCGCAATTGGTAAAAATAATGAACTTGGAAAAGGAAACGATTTGCTTTGGCGCTTTCCTGCTGACCAAAAACATTTTCGTGAAATAACTTCCGGCAATACTGTAATAATGGGCCGTAAAACTTTTGAATCTATCGGTAGGCCTTTGCCCAATCGAAGAAACGTAGTAATCACTCGAGATGCAAATTATAAACAAAAAGGTGTTGAGATTGTACACTCTTTTGCAGGAGCACTTGATTTATTCCCTGATCAAAAAGAAGAAATTTTTATAATTGGCGGAGCAGAAATCTATAAACAAATTATGCCTGTAGCTGACAAGCTTTACATCACTCACATAGAAGCTGAAGACAATGAAGCTACCTCTTTTTTTCCAGAAATTATTCCGATTGTTTGGAATGAAATTTCACACGAGGAACATCAATCTGACGAAAAAAATCCTCTCTCATATACTTTTTCTATTTACGAAAAAATTTAAGGATTCTATGGATCCTCGGAGGTTTTGATCCGGATAAAAATATCTTTTCCATCTGGAGTTTTTTCTTTTTTATATCTTCTCCTTTTATTTTTTTCTATTTTTGCAACCAGTTCTTTTTCCAAATCAAAACCGAGATTGTGAGACATGCCGAGAAGAAAAATAATCACATCGGCGAATTCTTCAGCTACGCCCGACTGATTTTTGTTGTATTTAGAAAAAGCTTCAGATAATTCCTCATATGCTCGGCAAAAATCGCTTGGGATATCATTACCAAATCCTTTTTCTTTTCTATTCCTCATCACTTCTTTTTGTAATTTTTTGAGATCAATCATTTATATTTTAAGATACTTTTATTTAAAATTCCTAATTTTACTCCAGCCTTTTTGAAAATTATTTTTGTATTTTTCGAAGCATGATAATCATTCAGAGCGACAACTCTATTTATTCCTGCCGCGATTACAAGTTTGGCACATGTATAGCATGGCACCATTTTGGCGTAAAGAGTTGCACCATCAATAGGCACACCAAAGCGCGCTGCTTGCGCTACTGCATTAGGAAAATCATGTATCGTGCGGAAACAATGTTCTGATTCAAAGCCATCCTCATTTATTACAGTGTGCATATCATGACCAACATCGCCACAATGAGGCAGCCCCGGAGGAGAGCCCACATAACCGGTAGAAATAACTCTTTTGTCACGTACAATCACACAACCACTTTGACCACTACAGGTACCACGAGTACCTACATAGTTTGCCATACCAAGAAAATACTCATCCCAAGATGGACGTTTTATTTTTAGATATTTTTCAACTTCTCTACTCATTGTAATTTATATTACTTCGATGCCCATAGACCTCGCAGAGCCGGCAATGATATTTATCGCTCCTTCGTCGTCTTTCGAATTTAAGTCGATCATTTTCTTCTTAGCTATTTCTAGAGCTTGCGCGCGAGTTATCTTTCCAGCTTTTGTCTTTACATTTGCACCAGAACCTTTTTCTACCCCAGCCGCTTTTAAAATAAGCCCTGTTGCAGGAGGAGTCTTTACCACAAAATCATAACTGCGGTCTTCATAGACAGTAATCGATACTCCAACTTTATCTCCTGCCATCTTCGCAGTCGCCGCATTGAATTTGGTCACAAAATCACCTATGTTGATACCAGCTTGACCAAGCGCGGGTCCAAGTGGAGGTGCTGGAGTAGCCTTGGCGGCTTGAATTTGAAGTTTTATTTTTTTAGTTATTTTCTTTGCCATTGCAATACAATATATTAAATCTTTTTAACTTGCAAGAAATCGAGCTCGACTGGAGTCTCACGACCAAACATTGAGACAAGCACTTTTACTTTTCCACGCTCCTCGTCAACCGAATTAATTTTCCCTTCAAGTTCTTTAAATGGACCGTCGGTAATCAAAATACTCTCCCCGATAACCATATCAATGTTGTGTTTTGTGGTACCAGCATCCATCTTTTTAAATAGATATGCAACTTCTTCAGCTTTCAAAGGTACTGGGTTCACACCTGCACCAACAAAGCCAGTGACGCGTGGAGTATTACGCACAACATACCAAGAATCGTCTGTCACAATCATATCCACTAACACATAACCGGGATAAAATTTCTCTTCTACTTCTACTCTCTTACCTCCTTTTATTTTTATTTTCTTTTCAACTGGAACAAAAACGTTAAAAATTTTATCGTGCATTCCGAGCGAATCGATACGTTGTTTTAAATTACGCAAAACAACATTTTCATACCCAGCATAAGTATGAATAGCATACCAGTTTCTAGCTCCTTGTTCTTCTTGCTTCATGATAAATTTAAAAAATTAAAGCGAAATTAATTTCTCTAAACCTTTAGAAAAGAGAAAGTCAAAAATACCCAAGTAATACGCGACTACCACAGACAGAACTATAACAATCAAAGTGTAATACAAAGTTTGACGTCTGTTGGGCCAAATTACATGCTTTAATTCTATCTTAGTCTCTTTTAAATATTCAGTGATTTTTGACATAGATTTTTAAAGTTTTTACCCTCTCAAAAAAACCCCTTCCAGGGCTTCTTTGAGATTACTCTTTTTTTATAAAATAGTCAATACAATAAAACTCTTTGCGATTTCTACTTTATCTCATAGGTTATCGTTACATCTGAGGTGATTGTGTTTTCGCCCTTAGGAAGTTCTGCTGGAGAAGATGTCGCTTTGCTATCCACCGCCATCATTGTAGCTTTACCATAATACATAGGACTATAGTCCCCACCTTCACTAAAATTTGAAATCCTACCTAAACTCACTCCTAGATCTTGTGCCAAAGATTCTGCTTTATTTCTCGCATCATTTATCGCTTCTTTTCTCGCTTGAGCTTTTAAAACATCTTCTTTATCTATTGCAAAATTAGGACCGTTTAAATTAGAGACGCCTGCTCCTCCTAAACCTTGCATGATAGTACCGGCATCATCTATCTTACGAATTTTTACAGTAATACTCTCATTGGCTTCATAACCAGTCAGTACTTGTTTACTATTGCCACAACCATAAGATATGTCAGGAGAATCATTTATTACAGCCGGACACAAAGTTCTCACATAATCATATTTAGGATAAACGGAAGCATTTTCAGTTTTAATGTCTTTATCAGCCACACCTTTTGTCTTCAAGAAGTCTAACGCCTTTTTTTCTATCACAGCAACTTTATCTTGAGCTTCTGCAGCTGTCTTCGCAATTTTATTGATTGTAAAATAAACGTTAGCAATATCTGGAACAGCTTGAACTTCTCCATGACCCGAAAGAGTAATAGTATGCGTTGCACTACCACCTAGTATGCTGTAAGATTTAAAATTTATTAATATTTTTACGACGAAGAATAAAGATATAACGACTAAAAACACAAGGGAAGCTCTATACAAATTCTTTATATATTCATTTGGTATCATATTATTTCACTAAATTAGTATTAATCATTTTATATTAGCACACAATAACCAAATTTAATAACTTCTAAATATTATGCCCTGGGAAGGTGTGGCTTCTATCGAAGAGATGTCAGTATTCGCGGCATTGTCTCCAATGTTTGTATTTTGATTTTCTGTGTCAGAATTTGTAGGAGTGGGGGTGGGAGCTGGGGTTTCTATCGAAGTAACTACTGGAAGGGGGTCAGGAGACAATTGTTGTATTTGTTCTTCTACTTGCGTGAGTTGTTGTTGTAGAGCTACAATCTGATTTTGTGTCTCCACAATAATAGTTTGCTCACTGATGACATCAGCTGGCGTCACTATTGTCGGGTTGGATCCTGCATTTGAAGAAGTTTCTACGGCAATAGCTGTTTCAATAGAAGTTAAAACTTCATTGACAGAATTAATAGATGGAAACCGCGATGTATTGATATCTATTTGGAATTGTAAAAGTCCGGAATTTGCTGGCGTCAAGCTCGTTACGACTTCCGAAAGATTTTCTATAAACAATCTGATGACTTTCACATCTTGTCTTATTCTCTCACTCTCGGCTAGATCTATTGCCTCAACTGATAGAAGATTAGTCTTTTGTTGCCACCCTGAGAGTATTAGATTGATGCTTTTTCTTTCATTATTTATGCGAACACTATTCTTAAAGTTTTTAAATATAAGTTCAGGATTTGATCCATAAGGATTATTAAATATAAAATCAGTTTGCCTGACTAAACTAGAGGATTTTTTCATTTGCTCTTGCACATTGACCGCCATAGGAAAAGAACTTTGCAAACCTTTCGTTAAAGTCTCCAGATTTTCTTTTTCTTTGTTTAATTTATTTTGGGCAACCTTTAAAGCAACTTCTAATTTATTTTTTTGTCTTATCAACTCGTCTGCTTTGCTTCCACGCGTGAAAAAAAATATTCCGAAAATGAAAATAAGTAAAAATATTACCCCTCCAATAACAATAAAATTTTTATTCACCCATTTATTCTAACACGTTTATATCATATTTACTTCAGGCGAGAGCTCAAGATTAAATTTCTCTCTTACTTCTTTAATGATTGTATTAGCCAAAACAAGTATTTCTTCCCCCGTCGCTCCGCCATAATTGACCAAAACCAAAGCTTGTTTGTCATGCACACCTACATTACCTACCCTTTTCCCTTTCCAACCACATTGTTCGATAAGCCAAGCAGCTGGAATTTTTATCAAAACGGAAGTTTTGCTTCCGTTTTCTTCTTTAAAATATGGCATTTCAGGATAAATTTTCAAAAGTTCTTTCATTTTTACCTCCCCCACTTCGCCTTTGAGAAAAACATTCTTAAAAAAACTACCAGCGTTCGGAATGATAGTCGGATCTGGTAATTTCGTTCGACGAATAAACGCCACAGCATCGCTCACATCTTTAGAATTTTTGACTTCAATTTTATTTTTATCTAAATATTCAGTTAGAATTTTATAAGAAATATTTGGCTTCGGCGTTTTGCTTAATTTTAAACTTATCGCAGTGATAAAATATTTATTTTTCAATTCGTTTTTGAAAATACTATCTCGATAACCGAAATGACATTCTTCTTTAAAGAAAATTCTCTTTTTTTTATTTTCTTGAGTACTAATATCGAAGGCCTCGACATTTAGAAGTACATTCTGGAGCTCTGCGCCATAAGCCCCAATATTTTGCATCGGTGCAGCACCCACCGTTCCGGGAATAAGTGATAAATTCTCAATACCCCAGAGTCCACGTTCTACAGTAAAATTTACCAGATCATGCCAGATCTCCCCGCCCATACATCTCACTGTAACAGTTTCCGAATCTTCATTTAGAATAGTTATTCCTTTTAGTTTATTTAAAATAACTAGACCATTAAAATCTCTAATAAATAGAACATTACTTCCCCCACCTAGAAATAACTTTTGGTTATTCTTTCCGCCCGAGGCAGATCTGTCTTTGGCGAAAAATTCTTCCATCTTAAAAAGCTCTTGTAAATCTTCTTCGCTCTGTATCTCAACAAAAAATTTAGCATTCACTGAGATGCCGAAAGTGTTTAGTTTAGATAGATTGTAATTATTCTCGATTTTCATATCGCATTCTTAGCATATCAAAATGTAAACAAAAAAGCCTGCGAGCCATAAATGGCGCAGGACTTTTTTTGATATAAGGACAAAAGCCAAAATATTCAAGAGAACACAATGACTAATGTCCAAGGACTTACTTACGGACACCCGCGAACCACCAGACATTCTCCCAATGGCCATCGTTCTGGTCAACGCTCACCCTGCGATCGCTGTCCCAGCCGTAGAAGGTCACGTAACAGAAACGACCTTTATAACTCCCCCACTGAAAACCGTTCGGATGTTTATCGGCAAACTTAGGATCAT
>SIBT01000027.1 GCA_009695015.1 Candidatus Nomurabacteria bacterium
GTGATCGACATACTGGCAATATTCCAACACCTGAGGTATTAGTTTGTGAAGAAATAGGTTGTGTTATAGTGAATGATGTCGGCTTTGGTGGCAAAGTTCAAAGTTCATCGGAATTAGTAAAAGGAGCGCAGATTAGAAGAATAAATAAAAATAAAAAAAGGAATGTTGCCAGATAAAAAAATTATTGCTTTTGATCTCGACGGCACACTAGCTGAGAGCAAATCCCCTATAACACCCGAGATGGGGGAGTTGGTCAAGCGACTGGCTAAACAGAAAATTGTTGTGGTCACGAGTGGTGGGGGTTTTAAACAATTTAAAATTCAATTCCTTCCACCATTTCACAGTGATGATTCCATGATGTCTTTGATTCATAATTTAATATTATTGCCAACTAGTGGAAGTCAAAGATATGAATATGATAAAGAAAAAAAAGATTGGAAGGTTACAGACAAAGAACTTTTACCGGAATCTATAAAAGAAAAAGCTAAAAAATTATTAAAAGAAATAATTGATTCTGGTTTGTATGATATACCGTCAAACCCAACTGGTGATATCGTCGAAGATAGAGATACTCAAATTACTTTCTCTGCTTGTGGTCAACTGGCGCCATTTGAGATAAAGAAGAATTGGGATCCTGACCAAAAAAAAAGACAAAAAATCGTCGCAGCGCTTATTCCCAAGTTACCAGAAGCCACTCTTCTCGTGAATGCATCTTCTAGTATAGATATTGTTCCAAAGGGCTTTAACAAAGCCGTGGGACTCACTAGATTTATAAATAAAATAGGTTTACAAAAATCTGATGTTGTGTTTATTGGGGATGGACTTTTTCCGGGTGGAAATGATTATTCTTTACATGAGGCTGGATTTGAAACCATAGCAGTAAAAGGGCCACAAGAAACCATTAACATCTTAAAGAACTGGCTTGGTGGACAGGTATTTTAGTTGTATAATGAATGAAGTATAGTTTATAACCATGAAAACACTTATTGTAAAAAAGCCTTGGGGACAATTTGATCAGTTTACTCACAATGAGCCGACGACGGTCAAGATTCTTTCTGTAAATCGAGGCAGTTCTTTGAGTTTACAAAAACACAATAGTCGAACAGAATTTTGGCGAGTAATTTTGGGTCATCCAATCGTGACTATTGATAAAATGGTAAAAAGTGCAAATCCAGGAGATGAATTTATAATAGACCAACAACAAGCGCACCGGCTGGAGGCAAAAAATGACGATGTGCAAGTTCTAGAAATTTCTTCCGGAGATTTTGATGAAAATGATATTATAAGATTAGAAGACAAATATGGCCGCGCTTAAAAAGAAGAAAAAAAAAATATCTACTCGTTTTTCAAAATCAAAAGTAGGTAAGAAAAAATCTAAAATTGTTAAAAAAAAGACAGTTACTAAAAAGCTAGTACGTAAAACCAAAAAGAAAATTTCAGTTCTTGATCTAAAAAGATCACACAAAAATCCCATTATCGAACCAACGGACGATAAACATTGGAAGTCTAAAGCAACATTCAATCCTACTGCCATTGTTAGTAATGGCACTGTACACATTGTTTATCGCGCCATTGGAGAATCTGATCATTCCGTTTTGGGTTATGCTGGAAGCCAAGATGGAATGACCATCAAAGAGAATTTTCCTACACCTATCTATTATCATTTTTTACGCCAAGATAAATCTCGCTCTCTTCCATCTATTTCATACAGCTCCGGTGGAGGATGGGGTGGTGGATGTGAGGATCCAAGACTCACTCTTTTTGGCGATAAAGTATATATGCTCTACACGGCTTTTGATGGATGGGGGTCTGTGCGAACTGCTCTGACGTCTATAAGCCTAGATGATTTTATATCTAAACGCTGGAATTGGAAGGAGCCGGTTCTTATTTCTCCACCCGGACAAATACATAAAAATTGGGTACTTTTTCCAGAGAAAATAAACGGTAAATACGCGATTCTACACAGTATCTCTCCGAAGATAATGATAGATTATTTCAAGTCTTTAGATGAATTAGATGGAAATAATTTTATATACAGTGTACATCAAGGAAGTCATCTGTGGAAAGCTCGAGATAGATTGATCCGAGGTGTTGGACCCGCGCCCCTTCAGACAAAATACGGTTGGCTCGTCTTGTATCACAAAATGGAGAAACATGATTCTCATAGATATAAATTGTGGGCAATGATTTTAGATAAGGAAGATCCAACGAAAATTTTATATAATTCCATTCAGCCGATTCTTGAACCAGATGAGTGGTATGAAAATGAGGGATATAAAGAAGGAGTAGTATATTCTTGCGGGGCGGTGATAAAAGATGGAGAATTGTTTGTCTATTATGGAGGAGCGGATAAAGTCTCATGTGTCGCGACAGCAAATCTCGATGCGTTTCTGAAGGAACTTATAAATTCTAGTAGATCAGTTTTAAAAAGCAGTAAAATTAAAACGTAACTTTATGTTTGTTGTAAGAAGATCGCATCACAATCCAATTCTTGTTCCCGACAAAGACCATTACTGGGAAGCATTTGCCGCTTTTAATATGAGTGTCATCAAAGCTGGTAAAATTTTTTATGGTGTTTATCGGGCAATTTCCGCGACTGATAAACTGCATACGCCGGAGCGTGTTTCAATTATAGGAATAGGGAAAAGCAAAGACGCCAGACATTTTTCGGAACGAGAACCTTTTATCATACCAGAAGAAGAATGGGAAAAATACGGCTGTGAGGATCCACGCATCACTTATTTTGAAGGAAATTATTATATTTTTTATACAGCGCTTTCAAAGTATCCGTTTGAAGCAAGTGGGATCAAAGTTGCAGTCGCTGTCTCAAAAGATTTAAAAAAAATTAAAGAACGGCACTTGGTAACACCATTCAATGCTAAAGCGATGACACTTTTCCCGGAACGTATCGGAGGTAAGATCACAGTAATTCTCTCGGTCAATACTGATATGCCTCCATCCAAAATTGCTATAGCGCAAATGGATAAAATAGAAGATTTGTGGAATCCAAAATTTTGGGAGGAATGGTATAAAGATATCGATAAGCATGTTTTAGATTTTAAAAGGTCTCCTTATGACCACATTGAAATCGGCGCGCCACCGGTCGCGACTTCTCACGGTTGGCTCCTTATCTATTCGCACATTCAAAATTATTTTCAAGGCAGCAATCTCGATCGCATATTTGGAGTTGAAGCGGTTTTACTTGATATAAATAATCCGCTTAAAATTTTCGGGCAAACTAGAGGTCCTCTTTTTTCTCCGAGAGAATCCTATGAACTTTTAGGTCATGTTTCGGATGTAGTTTTCCCGACAGGGGCAATTGTCAAGAAGGGGATACTTTTTATATATTACGGAGCAGCAGATATGACAACTTGCATGGCCCACGTCAATTTGGAGGATCTTATGGGTACGATGCGTCCGGAGACAAGTTCTAGGTGGTATTTTAAACGTTCCGAAAAGAATCCTATCATTATTCCCGATAAACAACATTCATGGGAAGCAAAAGCGACTTTTAATCCAGCTGTTTTAAGAATACGAGATACAACCCATATACTATATCGAACACTCTCTGATGACAATACTTCTTTTATTGGTTATGCCTCGAGTAGAGACGGTATCAATATTGATGAGAGATTACCAGAGCCTATATATAGTCCTAGAGAGGATTTTGAATCAAAAAAAATTGCTGGAGGCAACTCCGGCTGTGAAGATCCGCGTCTCACTAAAATAGGGAAAGTTATTTATATGTGTTACACGGCCTTTGATGGCATTGGTCCACCTAGAGTCGCTATCACTTCTATCACCGAGAAAAATTTTCTAGCAAAAAATTGGCAATGGAAAAAACCTATTTTGATCACTCCAGCTGGTTTTGACGATAAAGATACTTGTATTTTTCCTGAAAAAACCAAAAATCAATATTTTATCTTACATCGGGTGGGCAACGAACTCTGTGGAGATTATTTAAAATCACTTAACTTTGAAAAAGATAGTGTTAAAAAGTGCATCAGAATTATCGGACCAAGGATAAACTCTTGGGATAGTTCAAAAGTTGGCATCTCCGCACCGCCGATGAAAACAAAAAATGGTTGGCTACTTCTTTATCACGGCGTTTCGAAGAGTCACAACACTTATCGTATTGGAGCAGTACTGCTTGACCTCAAAGATCCAGCGATAGTGCTCGCGCGCACGACGGACCCAATATTTGAACCAAGGGAAATTTATGAGAAAGTCGGGGTGGTCAACAACGTAGTTTTTCCATGTGGTATGACTCTACAAGATGGTCTCATTTATATATATTACGGTGGCGCAGACACCGTAGTCGGAGTGGCGACGATGGAATTAGATATTATTCTAAAAGCTTTAACGAGAGATATTAAGAAAAATTAAGACTAAATATTGAAAGCTTTGATTTGTTTTTGTTTTTGTTTGTGATATAATTAAATTATGGATACAGTACCACAAGCATTACCAACAAAAGAAGTAAAAAAAGTATATTCTTCGGAAAAAATTACGGAATTCAGTCTTTTGTTGAATAAACTTCGTACAAAAGTTTATCTAAAATCACCTGAAGATTCTAGAAAATTAAATGACGAAATTATAGCATTCGATGCGAATTTAAAAAAAAATTACAACGTAATGCAATATGCCATGATGCATGCTTTTATGGGAAGTAGTATATCTCCCAATCATGAAGCTGAAATATTATATAATGATTTTCCGGGAGAGGATTCTGTTGAAAAATTTATAAATAGTTTAGTAGAAAAATATAGCTAATAAATTTATGCAAATAAATTTATTGGGTAAAAATATGGAGGTTACGGAAGCCATCAAAGACTATGTTATAAAGAGAGTTACTAACTTGGGTAAATTGCTTTCGGGTATCGAAGAGAAGGGCGGAGAAGTGAATGTCGCTTTCGAAGTGGGGAAGAGTACTAACCATCATAAAAGCGGTTCTGTTTTTCATGCTGACTGCTTGATAAATGTCAAAGGAGAGAAATTTTACTCGAGCGCCGATGAAGAGGATTTGTATCGAGCGATAGATGTGGTCAAAGACAATCTTTTCAGAGAAATTGAAAAGAATAAAAATCGTAAGCAGACACTCTTTAAACGTGGCGCTGCCAAGATCAAAAGAATGATGAAAGGTCTCTCCGATCGAAACCCTTTTACTTCGAAATAAATTCTTCGTACTTAATCTCTTTTTTACCTTCAGGTAAGACTTTTTTTATTACAAATTTATTATCTACAAGTTTTACCTCAGTGATTATTATTCTTTTATTGTTCTTGAAGAAAAATATGCGAGGCCAAGCGGCGTAGGCTCTGAATTTATTGTACAAAACAATTGGAGGTTCTTTTTCTAGGTCTACTAACCCATCTTCTTTTTTGGTTTTTTTACAAACGGAAGCAAGGCTTTCGTTTTGTGGAATTAGCTTAGTTTTTCCAGCAATAAATTCTGGGAGAGTTTTTACTAAAAATTCTCCTCCAATCTTTATCAGGCGCTTGCGTAAGTCTGATGCTTTTTCATCGGACAAAATATTAGTTTTTTCTTGCGCAATGATTGGTCCAGAATCCATTTTGAATGCCATTTTTTGTATAGTAACGCCTGTAACGGTGTCACCATTTAAGATGGAGGATTCGACGGGGGAAGCTCCGCGATATTTTGGCAGAAGCGAATAGTGAACATTGACAGAACCTAGCTTCGGCATATTTAATATATTTTCTGGCATTATTTTCCCATAAGCAACGACGATGAATAGACAATCAGGCTCTAGGTAGCCAAACTTTAGTTTGTTGTAAAAATCTTCATCTAATTTTTCTGGTTTCA
>SIBT01000003.1 GCA_009695015.1 Candidatus Nomurabacteria bacterium
ATTAAAATAAGAAAAGTAGATAAAGAAAAAACAAACAACATCAAAGTAAAATCAATTTAGGAATTTTTTTGGTGCCGAGGCGCAGAATCGAACTGCGGACCTATCCCTCTTCAGGGGAACGCTCTACCAACTGAGCTACCTCGGCAATTTTGTTTTACTAAAAATCTATTGACTAAGTTATTTGAAGTTGTCGAGCGCGTCCCCTACTCCACCATACACATTTTTCAACTGATCGATAGCCGGCTGGAAAAGATAAAATGCGCCCACCGCCGAACCAATAATAAATATCCAGTAGATAGCCCTAGTAATGCTCGCGAAACGCATCGAGCGCTTCATAGAACGCAACATTTGATTGTTCTCTTCCACTAAGCCAACACATTTATTCAAAAGTTCTCTTTCTTCTGGCGACATATATAAATACTAGCAAAAATAGATATAAAAATCAAATTATTTTCTGCACACAAGTAAATAAATTTGCTTGCTCCCAAGCACAAAATATACGAAGTAAATTTTGTGCCCTCGGCAGGAATTGAACCTACATCTATCCCTTAGGACGGGACTGTTCTATCCGTTGAACTACGAGAGCATATCAAATTAATAATATATTAGAAATATTTAAAGTCCAAGCAATTGAACTATTTTAGGTTTATTGAAACCAATGATTATTTCTTCTCCGATAAGAATAACTGGCACACCCATTTGCCCACTTTTATCGATCATTTCTTTCCTTTTTTCTAAATTACTAGCTACATCATACTCTGTATAAGTCACATTTTTTTCCTTGAAAAATTCTTTGGCCATATGACAAAAACGACAAGATGGAGTTGAAAAAATCGTTACATTTTGCATAAAAAATCAAAAAATTAATTAATAAATTGTTAATAGTATATCATATTTTTCTAAAATCAACATCTTGTGCGGGATGGGGTAATCGAAACCCCGTCTAATCCTTGGGAAGGACTCATTTTACCACTAAACTAATCCCGCAATTATTTAAACCAATTCTTCCAGAAAAATAAAAAAGAGAAGAAATTTTCTGAAGATTTATTTATAACTTTAGACTCACCCTTGTCATCTATCACCACAATCAAGCCCTCTCCTTCTTTAGCCACCGAAAATCTCTCACGAATACTTGCCTCTTTTCCTTCGAGTGTATTTAATTTAGCAATCTCTGATGATAAGTTTTCTTTTTGATTCTTTAGTTCAACAACTTTATTTTCTGCTATTTTTCTATTTTCGGCCGTCACTTGCATTTTACCCATAAAACCAATTACGCCCCAAGCAAAAATAAATACTAAAATACCCAAGAACATCAGCACAGGCCTTGAATGTAAAATGTTTCTAAAACCTCTTTTTTGTTGAAAACTTTTCATTATATGATATAATCAGTATATGCTTTTCAATAAAAAACATCAAAAGAAGATACAAGTGATTTGGGCAATTGTTAGTATGCTGATTATAATCAGCATGATTTTGTTGTACTCACCGTTCTTTGCCCCAAAGTAAGCTCACTTGATACTCCGACTACTAAGTTACTCTCCACTACGCATCATTTTTAAAAATACATCTTGAGGAATATTTACTCGACCTCTTTCTTTCATTTTTTTCTTGCCTTTTTTCTGCTTTTCACGAAGCTTCATTTTGCGAGTGATGTCGCCTCCGTACATATGGGCAGTGACGTCTTTTTTCATCCCTGAAAGTGTGCGTGAAGAAATAATCCTACCCAAAGCTTTACCTTGAATTTTCAAAGTAAACATTTGGCGAGGTAGTAAACTTTCGAGCTTGAGCACAGATTGTTCTGCTTCAATTTCTACTCTTTTTTTAGAAATAACTTTAGAAAAAGCGGGAACAGGCTCATCGGCCACCAAAATATCTAGACGGGTTACATTCGCTTCGCGCATCTCAGCGATATTATAAGAGATTGACCCATAGCCAGACGAAGTGCTTTTCAATTCATCGAAGAAATTACGCATGAGTTCGCGTAGCGGCATTTTTACAGATACGGACGAACGGCTATCACCGAAATTTTCCGTCTCGCCCACTTCACCTTCATGATCAAATAAAATTTGCATGACATTGCCTAAATATTTCACCGGTACTATTATTTTTATATTCACCCATGGCTCAAAGACAGTTTTGATATTTCCATCATCGGGAAAAAAGTATGGGGAATAAATTTTTTCCCTTTTGCCAGCTTGTCCTGAACCTGTCGAAGGATTGTTGTATTCCACCTCATAGACGATCGAAGGCGTAGTAATAACCAAATTCAAATCAAATTCGCGTTTGAGTCTTTCGGTGATAATTTCCAAATGGAGCATTCCTAAAAATCCCAAGCGAAATCCGCGACCCAAAGACCCCGAAGATTCTTCTTCATAGGAAAAAGAAGAATCCGAAAGTTTGAGTTTACTGAGTGCGGCTTTGAGCAAAGTAAAATCATCTGCATCTTCTGGAAAAATACTTGCCCACACCACCGGTATCGGCTGCATATAGCCAGAAAGTGCGGGCAAAGGAAACGCAGATTTTGTGATCGTGTCTCCGACTGAAGCAATACCCGGCTTTTTAATGCCAGTAACGATATAACCTATTTCACCTGAAGATAAAGATTCACACGGAGTCTCTTCTGGTGAAAAAGTGCCCACTTCGAGCGCAGTAAATTTCTCACCCGAAACTGCAAAAATTAAATTTTCACCTTTTTGCACCTTACCATCCAGAATTCGCACGAAAACAATAACTCCTCGATGATTTGAATATTTGAAATCAAAAACAAGCGCGCGCAAAACCCCCTCCGCCTCATGAGACTCTGGTACCTTTCCCGAATCTCGGGGAAGGTTTGAGGTAGTCGGCGCTGGAATACGTTTTATAACTTCTTGTAAAAGATTTTCTACGCCTTCTCCGGTGCGACCTGATACTAAAAGTATTTCGTCGGGATCACAATTTAAAAGTTTTACGACTTCTTCTTTGACTTCAGACACCCGAGCCAAAGGTGAATCAATTTTCGAGAGCACTGGTATTATTTTTCTAGCCTCTCCCGTTTCCTCAGAACCTTCTTTATTCTGTCCTTGACGCGCCATAGCAAGCGTAGTTAGAGTCTGTGCCTGTACCCCTTGTGTTGAGTCAACCAGCAAAATAGAACCTTCTACGGCCTTCAGAGCCCGAGAGACCTCATAAGAAAAATCTACGTGCCCTGGGGTATCGATCAGATTTAGAACATAAACCTCACCCCCCGCCTTTCTTTGATTGGAAAATGAGCCTCCACTTCCCCCTATATTTTGAGGAGAAAGTTGGGGTGATGTGTATTTGTATTCCATTCTAACTGGCTGCATCTTGATAGTAATCCCCCGCTCACGTTCGAGTTCCATAGAGTCGAGCACCTGATCGCGCATTTTGCGTTTTTCTATAGTATGTGTAATCTCGAGCATTCTGTCAGCCAAGGTGCTTTTGCCGTGGTCGATATGTGCGATGATTGAGAAATTTCTAATGTTTTTTAAATCCATAAAGTTATCTTAACAAAAAAGAATTCAACCCCCTAATCCACCTTGTTAGGGGGCTTCCTGAATTTAGCCTCCCCTGACAAGGAGAAATCGGGATGGGTTGTATTTATTTATTCCAAAAATCCTCCAGTTTGGTGACTCCAAAGCTCTGCGTAAAAACCTTTTTTCTCTAAAAGTTCTTTATGTGTTCCCTCTTCAACTATTTCCCCTTTATCTAAGACAATAATTCTATCCATTTTTTGGACTGTAGAAAGGCGATGGGCTATGACTATAGTCGTTTTTCCTTTCATTAGTTCGTTAAAAGAATCTTGAATATAAGATTCACTAATGCTATCAAGCGAGCTTGTCGCTTCATCTAAAACAAGAATCGGAGAATCTTTCAACATTGCACGCGCTATAGCAACACGCTGACGTTCGCCGCCAGAAAGTTTAATTCCGCGTTCGCCGACCAAAGTATCATAGCCTTTTGGTAACTCCGAAATAAATTCATGTGCATGAGCCTTTTTTGCGACATTGATTATCTCTTCTTTCGTGACATCAGGTTTACCATAAGCAATATTTTCTCCTATTGTTCTATGAAATAAAATCGATTCTTGGGGTACATAGGAAATTTTAGATCGTAAATCATTTTGAGTTATGTTTTTTATATCTTGTCCATCAATAATCACACTCCCCTCTATCGTGTCCGCAAAACGAAGAAGTAATTTGGTTACAGTTGATTTACCTGCACCAGAATGTCCAACAAGACCAACACGTTCTCCTGGAGTAATCTCGAGATTAAAATCTGTAAAAACAGAATTTCCATCTATATATGAAAACGAAACATTCTTAAAAAAAATGTGGCCTTCCTGTATTTTTAAATTCTCTGGTATTATCGAATCAATAATATCCAACGGTGTATCAAAAATATTAACTACTTCCTGCATATCAGTGATTGCTTTCATAGCTTTAGTCAATGATCGGCCTAGATTCCATAAAATATCGAACAAACTAAACATATAAGTTTGAATTAAAACAAACATACCTAAGGACAACCTGCCCGTATACCAAAATTGGATATTTATATAAAGTACTACAATCTGCAAAAAAGCCATCATAAAAGATTGCACAGTATTTTGAAAATTGCCAAAATTCCAAGCTCTTCTTCTTTTGATTTCTTCGTCACTTGTAATCAATTTAAAATTGATTTCTTCTTGTCTATGACTACTGAATATTTTTATATTTAAAATATTTGAAATGACATCAGAAAAACGCCCAGTGACTAGAGAATCTGCTGCTGCTTCTTGCATATCATATGTTATTTTTTTTCTAATAAATAAGATAGTGACTAAAACATAAAATACTGACCAGGTTAAAAAGACATACGCAAGTATCGGAATTTGTAAAAACAATACAACAAGAATACCAGACAAAGTAACTATAGAAAACCAGATTTGGAAACTTGCAATATCTGCAAGTGTTTCAAAGGATCTTGTAAAACGTTTAGCTTTAGCAATAATACTTCCTGAAAAATTATTGGAAAAAAAGTGATAAGAATGTTTTAATAATTTTTCAAAAGTAAAATCATATAATCGTTTCATTACTTTACTTTGAAAATGTGTAGTTGCAAAATCCCCAACACGAAACAGGACATTGTGCACCACAACAACAATGCACATTATCAGAAACAAATACATTACTTGATTTAAAATAACATCTTTAACTAAACCAGAAGAAAACAAATCAATTATTTCTTTAAAAATTAAAGGTTTTATAATGTGATCAAAAACTATAGCGATAGTATAGCCAAGTAATATAAATGAAAAAGACACCCAGTGTTTTTTAACATGGGGCCATAAATAATATAAAATTCTTGAAAAATCAACTTTCATGTTTTTCTAGTCTACCAGAAAAAGCCCTTAATTTCAAAGACTAAATATTTCAAAGCTCTTCTTGAGATGGGGTTATGACTTTCGTGCGCCAGAATTTAGTTTTGAGAGCTTCTGTGATATCTTTTAATTCTTCATTTTTTAAAAGATGCAAAACTATAATAGCGGCCACGATGCCGAGAATACCAGAAATAAAACCTTGCAAGAATATTCCGATGAGCGTAGTCGTGCCAAAAATTGGTGAGAGAATATTTAAACTGATATAGGCAACTGCGCCTAGAAAAAATGACGCGCCTAAACTTTGGAAAAAAGTCTTGGTAATAAAAGATTCGCCATGCATAAAATCTTTGCGAACGAAAAACCAATGCAAGATAGAATTTAAAATAGTACCGACAGAATATGCGAGCGGTAACATCAATACTTCTGTACCCGGAATATCTGTCACCTTCAGTATTGATTCTATAAAGTAACGCCACATCGGCACCTGATTAAAAAGATGAATGAATACATAAGATAAAATTATAATTAAAATAGCGCAGAAGAGATTAATTAAGAGTGGACGTTTTGTATTACCCACAGCATAGTAAGCTCGAGAACAAAGCGGAATCATACCTTGTGCTAAAACTGAAACGGAAAAAATAGCTAGAGATGCGGCAACGAGACGAGTATTGTCCCAGGAAAAAGATCCGGAACCAAGTATCACACGTACGATCTGAGCTCGCACTACAATAAAAAGGAAAATCACCGGCAGAGACCAGAATACTATGGCTCGCGCCGCAGATTTTAAATGATTTCTAAATTCATCTATTTTTCCGAGAGAAATAGACTTGGCTAAAGTCGGAAAAGCCGCGACTGCATAAGATATGCCAATGATATTAAGCGGTACTGACTGAAGATTGAAAGAAAGATTGAAAATCGAAATAGAACCACTTTTTAAAAATGAAGCAAAGGCAATAATGGAAATGAGGGCGATATTGTTAAAAGAAAGTCCTAGAGTTCTCGGAAGTGAGATTAATACTGTATTTTTTATATCCAAAAAATTAACAGAGAAAGAAAATTTGGGCGCAAATCCGAGAGCATTTGAAGCCAATATTTGTATCCCAAAATGCATCAGAGCACCTAACGCCACTCCTATCGCCATACCATAAATTCCAAAAGCTGGATACAAAAATATAACACCAATAATAATTCCTATATTATAAAGAAGAGGACTCAAAGAATAAATAAAAAACTTACGAAAAATTTGAGTAACAGTGCCAAAAAGATTCGAGAGTCCTAGTAAAATGGGCGATAATAACATTATACGTGAAAGCATAATTACTTCTGATTGCATGAGAGGAGTAAACCCTGGAGTAATTACAGAAGCTAAATACGGCATTAAAAAAAACGCAATAATAGAGAAAAATACCATCATAATGAAAAAAATAGTAAAGATGTCGTTTAAATATTTACGCGCTTTATCAGTGATCTTGTCTCCATCCATCTTAGACACAATAAAAGGAATGATCACAGTAAAGGAAGCCAAAGACGCTATAGAAATAAATATAAGATCTGGCACACGAAAAGCCGCATAATAGGCATCCAAAGAAGATGAAGGACCAATAAAGTGTGCGATGGAACGATCACGAAAAAGCGCCAAAATTTGAGATAATAAAGTAAAAGAACCTAAAAGGAGTGCGGCTTGATTTACATTTACAGATTCTTTGTTAAAAATCTTCAGAATTCTATCCATTCCGTTAGAAATTAAATAAACTTATTTTTTGTAAAAGATTATAGCGCATAGATTTCCAACAGAATTCATTCATTTTTTATGGTTTTTTTGGGGTTCCACTTGGTGTCGGTGTTGGGATTAATATTGGTGTATTTGTTCTGTTTTTCAAAGAATTAACATATTTTATCAATTCAGTATCCGTAGGAGAAATGGAGACAGCTCTCTCTCCATAAGAAATCGCATCGATATTATTACCATCACTCTTTGCTATTTGAGAGAGAGTAACCAGAGCATCAATATAATTTGGCTTAAGAGAAAGAGCAAGATTCGCATAATCTTTCGCATCTTTAACTTTTCCAAGAGCAAAAGACGCACTTGCTATACCAAGCTTAATCCCTGGATTATTTGGATTAAGAGTTTCAGCTATTTTATATGCTTCAATTGCTTTATTGTAAGTATCTTTGACACCAAATAAGGCAAGTCTCTGATATACAGAACCGAGTGTCTGGAAATTAAGATAATTTTTCGAATCATATTTTATTGCTAACTGCATAGAGTTTATCACTTGATCCAAAATCGCTTGTAAACTCTCTTTTTCTGGATCAGATAAAGATTCTCTTTTTTTAACTAAAGAATCTAATTTGGTTAAATATACTTGCGCATAAGTACGAAGATAAAGATCATTTACATACAATTCTAAGGCTTTATTGATAGAGTCTTCAGCGAGAGGAATAGTCGAGGCTGTTAAAGCTTTGTTGAAATAAGAAACAGAAATAAATCGCTCTATATATTTAAACGAAATAGTAATAGACGCTATCACTATAAGAATAAGTATCAATATCGAGAAGAAACTTTTTCTGTGATCATTTAAAAATGATATCAATATTTCCTCATTTTTACTAGAGGTAGTCAGGCCGACAAACACCCCGGTAAAAGCAAATGATAATAAAAATAACACTACTCCTATTGAATAAAAGAAAGAGGAAATAAATAAATAAAGAGATAACACAAAAAACGCCATCATTTCCCAATTCACTTTATTTTTAATACTAGAAAATACTGACTTCACGCCAATAATTAAAAATAGAATGAAAAAAACAAGCCAAGCAAAAATATTGATATATCCAGTGGTGGAGAGTAGAGTCGGCAACAATCCAGAACTAGAGTTAAAAGGAACATCCCAAAACTGTGTAGTGTTGATCCAAGAAGGCTTATACATTGACCATGCTTCTGCAAATCTATTTGGACCAATACCAAAAACGGGATGTTTAATAAGCACTTCTTTTGTTATCGACATTGTAGTCAGAAAAGGAGGAGAAACTTCCACATTTGATATTTTTAGATAATTTGGAATAATGCTACCAATAGACATTAGTTTAGGTGTAGGTATCGATGGATTTAAAAAAAATACTAAAGATATCATCACAATGATAAACGAAATAAGGGGGAAATGTTTTTTCTCTTCTTCCTCGTTTTTGTCTATATCTTTTTGGAAAGCAAGTGAAGCTTTATATACAAAAATTATAAGACTGGAAATACCGAGAAGTATCCAAACTAATAGAAAATTAACAGAAGCTATTAATAGTATTGAAAGTAAAATAAATATTTCTAGGAAAATTTTTTCTATTTTAGAAATTGGAAAAAATTCAATCACTAAAAGAAACATCAGACCAGAAAATCCAGCAAAAAGTCCTAGGGCATTCCAAGACCCTAAAATATTGCTTGTTTTATTAGCTAAAATTCCTAATGACGTAATTGTAGGAAAAAATAAATGAACACCTTGAAAAATTAAAACCAAGACTGAAGACAATATTGTTCCGAATAAAACTATTTTTGCTTGTTTGGGAGTTCTAAAAACAACAGAAGACATGAACATCAAAGCAAAAGCTGAAAAAATAAACCAGAAAGACCCTATATCAAGTAGAGTGCCAAATAAAGACACTTGAGAATTTACAGAAAAAAGAGCTGAAAGTAAGAAAGACAAGACTAAGCCAAACCCTGACAAAAGTAGCACAGATTTTGGGAAAATCATTCGCCCATCAAAGAATCGAGCTATGGCCCAAAAAATAATAGAGGAAGCGAGCCCCACCACTAAAAGTAATCCTTTAGAAATTTCAAGCGGAATATTGATGAAAGGTAAACAAAAAAGAGGCAACAATACTATAACTAAAAATAATGATACAAACGAAAGTTTGTTGAATATAGCTGAACGCATGGACATAATTATACTATATGTTAATTTTAAAATACAATGTTAATAAGTCTATCTTTGACATAAATTATTCTTTTAATATCTTTACCTTTAATGTGTTTCAAAACGACAACATCGGCAAGAGCTTTCTTTTTTACATCTTCTTCCCCTTCATTCATCTCTATCATAATTTCAGATCTAATCTTACCGTTTATTTGGATCATAATTTTTATTTCAGAGTTTTTTATTAAATTCTCATCCCATTTAGGCCAACTGGAAAGATTAATGGATTTCTTTTCTCCAAGTATCGTCCATAACTCTTCTGTCATGTGCGGCGCAAATGGAGAAAGAATTTGGAGGAATTTTTTATAAACATCTTCGGAAATAAACTCACGTTTACTAACTTCATTCACAAAAATCATCAAGCTGGAAATAGCAGTATTAAACTTCATTGTTTCTATATCTTCCGTTACTTTTTTTATAGTTTTTTCAATTTCAAATTCAGTATACTTTTTTTTCTTTTGTACTTTATATTGAAGATTCCATACACGCTCTAAAAATCTCCTCGGACCAATAATAGATTCTTCACTCCAAGAAACTGATTGATCAAAAGGACCCATAAACATCTCGTACATTCGAAGTGTATCCGCTCCATAAGTCGAAATAATATCATCTGGATTGATAATATTTCCAAATCTTTTAGACATTTTCTTGCCATCAGAAGCAATAATTAGGCCTACATGCTGAAGTCTCTTAAAAGGCTCCTTATTTGTAACGACGCCAATATCATAAAGAAATTTATGCCAAAATCTTGCATATATAAGGTGTCTAGTCGCATGTTCTGCTCCACCGACATATAGGTCTACTGTATTCCAATACTTTTCTTTTTTCTTATCCACTAAAACTTTGTTGTTTTTTGGATCCATGTAGCGCAGATAATACCAAGAACTCCCCGCCCATTGAGGCATCGTATTACTCTCGCGATGTAATATTTTTTTAACTTTCTTACCCGTCGAAGTTGTAACGAAGGTGGGTACATTTATCCAACTAGGTACATTCGCCAAAGGCGACTCGGCTGTCCCTGTCGGTTCGTAAGATTTTACTTTTGGTAATTTTACCGGTAAATCTTTTTCTTTTAATGAAATAACTCTATCACCATCACGTAAAACTGGTATTGGTTCTCCCCAATATCGCTGTCTAGAAAAAACCCAATCGTGAAGTTTGTAATTTGTAATTTTTTTCCCAAAATCTTCAAAGCCAGCCTTTTTGTAATCTTTGACGATTTGTAATTTAAATTTTTGTGCAAATTCTTCATCGCGCTTATCATCTGATGGTACAGCCATTATTGCTCCTGTGCCATAGGTAGCAAGTACATAGTCTGCAATCCATATCGGAATTTCTTCTTTTGTTGCTGGATTGATTGCTTTTATTCCTCTTAATTCTACTCCTGTTTTTGTTTTATCTTCAGTAGTTCTATTGATCTCTGTGATATTCTTTATTGCTAAAACATACTCTAATACCTCATCCCAATTTTTAATTTCAGATTTTAATTTTTCAACCAACTTATGCTCCGGAGCAAGCACTAAGTAAGTCGCTCCAAAAATCGTATCTGGTCGAGTAGTAAAAACTTTTACACTTTCAAGAAAAACTGACTCTGTTCGATTTATTTTAAACTCAATCTCTACTCCTTCACTCCTTCCGATCCAATTCCGCTGACTTTCTTTGATTGATTCCGGCCAATCTAATGCATCCAAGTCCGTTAGTAATCTATCTGCATAATCCGTAATTTTTAACACCCACTGGCGAATTGGTTTTTGCTCAACCATCGTCCCACATCTCTCGCATTTTCCATCTTCCACATCTTCATTGGCGAGCACTGTCTTGTCTTTCGGACACCAATTCACCGGTTCGTTCGACTCGTAGGCTAAACCTTTTTCCAAAAGTTTTAAAAATATCCACTGCGTCCATTTGTAAAATTTTGGATCAGTAGTGTTTATTTCTCGTGACCAGTCATAATCTAAACCTATAATTTCTAATTGCTTTTTATATCGGGCAATATTTTTTGCCACTGAAATTACGGGATTAGTTTTCGTTTTTATCGCATAATTCTCTGCTGGTAAACCGAAGGCGTCCCAGCCCATAGGGTGCAACACATTAAAACCAGCCATGCGTTTCATTCTAGAAACCACGTCTGTGGCTATATAACCCTTTGGATGACCAACATGCAAGCCTTCTCCTGATGGATATGGAAACATGTCTAGTATATAAAATTTCCTTTGCCCTATCGTAGCTTTATGTGAAGAAGGGTTTTTCGTCTTGTAAATTTTCTTTTTAGCCCAAACAGCCTGCCATTTCTTCTCTATCTTTTTATGATCATATTCTCGCATATACCACATAATAAACAAAAAACCGCCTTTATGCAAAGAGACTTTTTAAGTGTTAGAAATATTAGAAAGCCCTTGGCATTGGCATTGGCTTAAAATACGAATTTGGATTTATAGTTTGAACAAAGCAGTGTCTGCCAGTTGGATGAGACCATGATGTGGTACTGTAAATATCTAGGTACAAATAATCTTGAGACATTTTATCATTTGACGCTTTGTTAAATTCAGCGCAGAGATCGTAGGTCGTCTCATTAGTCTTTAGATACTCATATGATTTTTTATTTTGAGGGTCTACTTGAGAAACATAATAATTGCGACCTATCATCTCTTCAATGTTTTTAGGCAAAGTTCCTTTAATTGAATAAAAATTTGTAATTTGATTGTTTATATTCTGTAAATCATTTACTTTCTGCTCATCATATTTATAAAGTCTTTGCGTTCGAGGTGAGCCGAGAACAGAGAATCCCCAAACAATAGCGCCTAAAATAATAACTCCCGCGAAAATTCTCCAAAAGATTCTAGATTTCACTGTCAATTTATTTCTAAGATCAGAAATATAATAAATAAATAAACTAGAAAAAATAACAAGTAAAACTAAAACCTTTAAGAGAAAACCTGTAGTTAATTCTTGTCCGTCAATGAAGTAGTAGATCACTGTAATCAAATCTCCGACGACGACGAGGCCAGCGACAAAAAGTGTTATATATGTGAGCCCTTTATGAATGACACTCTCATGCTTTTCTGGCTCGACTCGATATTCCTTTTCTAAAAACCACATCAGTAGAACGAAAATTGGAAAAACCACAACCAAAGTGGCGACAGGCCAGCTGATGGACGAGCTACCACCATAATAATTATAACTACTTGCAATTTTAGGATACGCAGTATTAATAATAGTAAATAGTAAACCTATTAGATTCCCTACTAATGTGTACAATGCGACAAAAGCTCCTAAATTTAAAAGAACATCTTTGGCGCTTGATCTTGGCTTCATTTGATTTGGATCCATATTGTTTTTATTACGATTAATAAATAAAGCAACTATACCTACTATTATACCCACAAGTACTACTAAGAAAATAAAAATATAAATAAGAACCCCATTTAAATAACCAAACATATTAAAAATTAGAGTTTAAAATTATAATTCGACATGTGAATATATTATACACTCCAAACCGCGGTATTAGCAAGTTGGATAATGCGATTATTAGATTTTTCAAGTATACATAACTCTCCTACATCTGTCGTGCCTTTGAAATTCTTCATCATTTCTTCGAGCGCATAACCGAGTGAAAGTGAAGAGGAATCAATCGCATAAGAAGTGAGAATAACAAAAAGAGGTTTATCGCTTAAAACTTTTTGTACTGCAGTGAGAAGCTTCGGCAACATTTCTTCTATTTTCCAAACTTCCCCTTTTGGCCCACGACCAAACTTTGGTGGATCCATAATAATAGCATCGTATTTGTTCCCCCTCTTTGCTTCTCTTTCTAGAAATTTAAGAGCATCGTCTTCTATCACGCGCATTGGTAAATTTTCAAACCCAGAGAGATTTTGGTTTTCTTTAGCCCAAGCCAAAGTTTGTTTCGAAGCATCAAGGTGCGTCACTTCCGCGCCAGCGCGTAGAGCAAAAAGACTAGCGACACCAGTGTAACCAAAAAGATTTAAAAAATTTATCTTTTTTTCGCCATTTTGTGGAAGTCCGGCTTCCGTACTTTTAATTTTGGCTTCAATAAAATCCCAATGGATAGCCTGTTCAGGAAAAAATCCTAAATGACGAAAGGGTGTGGGAGATGCTAAAAATTTTATACCTTTATATGACATTTCCCATTTTTTTGTAATTTTTTTTTCCATTTTCCATCCCGCTTTCGCTCCCACCTTTGAACTCCAAAATTTACCGTCTGCCTTTACCCATGCTTCTTTCGCTTCCTTCGTCGACGCCTTCGGCCAAACTGCATCTTCACAAGGTCGCACAAAAATATAAGGTCCAAACCGCTCAAGCTTCTCCCCCTCTCCTGTATCTAGGAGTTCATAATCTGGCCAATCTTTCGTATAAAAAATTTTAATTTGATTTTTCATATTAAAAACTCTATCACATCCCCATCATGTACAACATACTCCTTGCCTTCGGTGCGAACCCAGCCTTTTTCTTTGGCTTTGGCAAAACTTCCAACTTCTACTAGTTGCTCGTAGGACACTACTTCCGCTCGGATAAATTTCTGTTGAAAATCGGTGTGAATAGATTTGCCCGCAAAAGGCGCAGTCGCTCCGCGGAGCGTCGTCCAGGCTCGCGATTCATCCTCTCCGGTGGTAAAAAAAGTGATTAAGTTTAAGAGATCATAACTCGCCTTGATTAGATTATCCAAACCAGTACCGAAAATCGGATCGACTTCGATATATGGACCAGGTAATTTTGAAATAAAATCCCGTTTTACATTTTCCGCCACCAGAGATGTATTGAGCACATACAAAATCGGCTTTTTTATACTCGCGAGTTCGAGCTCCATATTTATGACTTCAATATCAAAAAGCGGATCGACTTTGTCGTGCACATGGATCATATCTTTATCCTCAAAAATTCTCACGACTTCAATTATCGCATCTACTTCACGAATATGTGAAAGAAATTTATTTCCAAGTCCCGCACCCTCTGATGCACCCTTCACAAGCCCCGCGATATCCACAAATTCCACCACCGCGGGAATAGTTTTCTTTGATTTAGAAATTTCAGATAATTTAGTCAGACGATCATCTGGCACAGGCACAATGCCCACCGACGGATCAATGGTGCAAAAAGGATAATTATCCGCTGGCACGCTTTGTTTTGTTAGAGCGTTAAAAAGCGTAGATTTACCAACGTTTGGCAGCCCGACAATTCCGATTTTCAACATTTAGTGAATATAACAAAATTAAATGGAAAAGTCATTTAAGGCAAATAAGAAAGTCGTTCCCTAACACTTTTATCTCTTTATCCTCAGTTAATTTTAACTATAAAAATAATTTATAAAATGAGGAGTCATCTGGCTTTGACTCGCTTTCAATTTCAGATAACAGATATTGTTTTTTGTGATGATATTTTTTAAATGTTTCTTTTACAATCGAATCTATTTCACTGTTTTCTATCACATCTTCAAATAAAAATAGGCGTGTTTCTGCTATTTCTTCTTTGTCAATTATATTTACTTTAGGCACTGGATTATTGCAGTCTAATAAGACTATCACAAAAAGATTATTGCCATGTTTAGGATTAAATCTATGTCGTACCCCAATAATTCCTTGCATTTCAAAAAATGTTGAGTCCAACCCCAACTCTTCCTTTAGCTCTCGATTAAGAGCACTAACTAAATCATCACCTATAGAAAGCGTTCCCCCGGGAAACGACCATGTCTTTTTGCTTTTTTTCCTAACCAATAATAATTTACTTTCTGCGGTAATTATCATTGCTCCAACACCCAAAGAAAAAAGATTGCTTCTGTTTTCATAATTTTTCATAAATACATTATAATTTTTTAAAATTAAAAAAGCCAGCGTTTCCTCACGGAGTTTTGCTGACTTCTAAGAAGTTAATCAGAATTCTCAGCCTGTTGTTCGAATTGTGTCGAACGCTTAGTTGTCATAGTGGAATATCATCTATAGTTAAATGGATATTTCACTTAGATTATTAGTCCAGAAAACGGGACCACCGGAACTTTTGGCAAATCCCACTTCTTCTAAACCTAACTTCATCGCAAGATGAGCAGAAGCTGAACTTACTTCCCGAACTGCACCAAGACGAAACCATATTTCGTTAGATATTTGGTCTCTCAAAACCATCTTCACGGTGTTGAAATCTAAACCTTCGTTAAACACAGCAAGTTGATCTCCTAAAACTCCTGTAGCTGTTATCAGTAAGTTTGAAGGTACTTTTGAACCATAAGATTCTCGCCACTGCTTAAGAATTGCGATTCGTTCCCGATGAAGCAGAGTATGTAAACCCTTACCTCGTTCTTCTGGTAATATAGCTGTATTACCAAGCTCAAAATACTCTGGTAGATTCACTAGATGCAAAGCATCTTTACCAATCAATAAATCTCCAGTGTTTATTAATCCGAGTTCTGATATACCTGTTGGGATTATTAATCCTGACTCTTCTTTAATCCATATTTTTACGCATTTGGGGTAATATTTTACAGCACCAACTGCGACCATTTTATCCCCCTTGAAAATCCCCAAATACATTAACAATCTTCTATCGAGACAAGAAGGCAATTCACCTCTCTCAGAGAAATCGTTAATTGTTTCGGACATACGTAACCTGGTTAGAGCCTCGACGCCCTTCCCGTCGCTCACCATATCAAGAAAAGTCGCGAATTCAGCGACTGAGCAATTTTCTGGATTTAATCTTTTTATAGTAGTATTCAGTTGTAATCTCCTTAATGCATAAACAAATACATCTTCATGTCTTCCAATAGTATCTATGGTTACCATTAGACCTTCCCGAGCGAATAAACCGTTAAGTTCATCTTTGTAAGATTTACAAACCTCACGAAACTTGCTAGCACTTTTTATGGGTAAAGAGAACCAAGAGATAATTTCTTCATAAGGAATGAAGGCGTAATCAGTAGTACTCTCTGAAATATTCAAGGTATTAGGATCAACTAGAAACCCATGAAGACCAATTATGTCGCGTAACTCATCCCAACCTTCTTCAAACTCTACTTTTAGGGTTTCAAATTCAATGTTTAATTCACTGAATCTTTTTTTGATCCTGTCCATGCCCCTTAGTCGGGTAACACAAGTTACGATTTTATTTATTTTGAAACCAAATGCTAGAGCCGATTCTACGACATTGGTTATGAATCTGCCTCCATAAATACCGAGGTCATAAATGACGCATTCAACATTTTCTCCCCTGCTCATTATGACTGACTTAATATTAGTAAATTGCAAGTCTGGTGAAGAAAAAGACGGTCTCTCTGAAATACCAAAAGTTCTATTGCTGAAACTATGCACTACTCGTGAAAGTTCCAGACTATGAACAAAAAGATTACCAGAAGATCTGCCGAATACATCATCACAACTTAAAATATTTACTCGAGCTGATTTAAGATAATCGTTCACTGTCCTCACAATGTCATCTTCCTCCAAAACAGTAATATCTTTGGAAAAGATCGCCACATTGAACAACTCAACAACAAATCGGTTTTGTAGAGCATAAAGTTCATTCTCCATCTTAATAGAGAAAGCAATTTTATACTTGTATCTTAAGGTGCTGACCAAATCTTTCGTCAATACATGTTTTACCATATTTTTCCTTTCTTTGGTTTGGAAGTTTATATCGTTACAAGTGTTTAAAAACCCTTACGCAACAATACGTTTTCAGTTTTCAAACAACTAAATCACTCTTAGTATTATACATTAATTTCGGTTTTTGTGCAAGTTTAAAGTGGGTAATTATTTTACGGTTGTAAAAATCCACTTCTCCCCTTTCTTGAAACCATAATCAACCCCACGTCTCAATGGTGAAGGCATTTTTACTTCAAAATAGAATGGAATTAGCTTGATATCCCCTTGCGTTTTAAAAAGTGTGTTTGTGTCCAAGCATTGCCGATCTTTAATGACATAAAGAAAATATAGCAGAATTTTAGATTCTTCGCGAACTACTCATCCAGTATCTTAAAATCGTCTCCCAATTTTGAGACAGTTTTTCTTTGACGAATAAAATAGACTGTGCCAGCACTTATCCCAAGAAAAACAGTCAGAATAGTTGTTAAAAAATATGTACGAATTGGATTATCTTTTATAATATTACTCTCTACCACCGAAGCTGTTAAATTCTCCACTGGAATCTGCCTATCTACTATAGGTATAGGTTTAATAACTTCCAAATCTTGGCTTATAGATATCTTTGGTTCCACTGTTTTCTCTACGTTTTTATTTGAAGTTTTAGCAACAACAGCCACAACTGGAACAATAATAGAAGCTGAATAATCAAAAATCAATTCTCTTTGCGAATTAAGTAATTTTAAAGTATTTTTATCTTCAATAGAAAAATGTGTGAGATTGGAAGAAATAGTCATTTTCTTTTTGGAATTTATAATAGTATTCTTTGGAAAAGTAAAATTTTTTACACTACTCACGAGAATCCAATTTGAAATATCAGCGTCGTAATTGGTATTATTTGAAAGTTCCACGAAAAAATCTTTTTCATTTCCCACAGCAGATATTAAAAGATCCGCTCCTACTACTTTGATTGTCATCTTAGCAGATGCGTCCGGAGTATCTCCATAATAATTGCTATAATATTCTAAATTAACATTGTATTCACCTGGATAAAAATAAGTGTGCGTAAATTTTTGCATATTTATATCACTCGCTTTTAATTCTTTAGAATCCCCATCACCAAAATTCCAAAAATATTTACCATATTGCAGTTTTTCGTTATTATATCCAAAAGCTGTTCCTTGAAATGATAATGGAATACCAGCAAAGACGAGATTTTTGGCGGTAATTTGAGTTTTGATCTTTGGCTCTTCTACTATCTTGATTTTTGTTTCTGTTGTAGTTCCAGCAGTTCCACTTGAAGTATAAGAGCTGCTGCTTGAAGTAGAAGCAGTTGGTGAAGATAATGAAGTTATAATTTCATTCGTTATCCCCGGTGTCGGTGTGGCTCCTGACCAGATATTATTTATTTTCGATAGAGAAGTTCCAGAATCTTTACTTCCCCCCAAGCTAGGATCATATTTCACATAATCAAGAACGGTCTTATTTGGGTCGGAAATAGCAATATAGGTATTGTCTCCGCTATCTGGGAGAGAAACTGTAGATGCGCTTAAAATCATTCCGGAAAAATTTAGCCAAGTGTAGTCCGTCACGACTGAAGGACTCTTTCCAATAATTGCGTATTCTGATGGTTGCAGTATTGTCGTAGTACCATTTCGGAGCGAGAGAGGCCCAGAAGTTGAACTAGATTCACTTGGGCCATGAAAAAATCTATAATTATCCAGATCGATTGGGCTACTTCCTGAGTTAAAAATTTCAACCCATTCATAATCACTCCCATTCCCCGGAGCATACATAATTTCATTAATAGTTAAACTAGCAAATACTGAATGAAGTCCGGAAAAGAAAATAACTCCCATTAAAAGCCAAGTAACTTTTTTCATGTTATAATCATACCATGAAAAATAATTACGATCTTATCGCCATTGGTGAGACTACGATAGATGCTTTTATCCGTCTAAAAGATGCGAGTGTGCATTGCGATATTAATAAAGAAAACTGCCAGATTTGTATGGCTTTTGGAGCAAAAATTCCCTATGAGTCAGTAGACGAAGTGCCTGCAGTTGGAAATGCTGCCAATGCTTCTGTTTCCGCAAGTCGACTTGGTTTAAAATCTGCTCTAGTAGCTAATATAGGATCTGACAGAAATGGTGATCTTTGTTTGGAATCTTTGAAAAAAGATGGAGTATCGACAGATTTTATTACTATCCATAAAGACAAAAATACAAATTATCACTATGTTCTTTGGTTTGAAGATGAAAGAACAATTTTACAAAAACATTCTGATTTTCCTTATAAACTTCAAGATCTAGGCAGCCCAAAATGGATATATTTGACTTCACTCAGTGAAAAATCTCTCTCATATCATACTGAAATAATAGAACATTTAAAAAAAAATCCTGAAATAAAGATGGCTTTTCAACCTGGAATTTTTCAAATAAAAATAGGTTTTGAAAAATTAAAAGAAATTTACCAAAGAACTGAGATTTTTTTCTGCAACATTGAGGAAGCAAAAATTATCTTAAATACAACAGATCACATTGAGATAAAAGATTTAATTAAAAAAATACATGATTTGGGTCCTAAAATAGTGATCTTAACGGACAGCATTAGGGGCTCTTATTCCTATGACGGAAGTGAATATTTATTTATGCCTATTTATCCCGACTTAAAATCCCCACTTGAACGCACTGGAGCTGGAGACGCTTTTTCTTCCACTGTGGTTTCTGCCATTATTTTGGGCAAGACCTTGTCTCTTGCTCTTGCTTGGGGAAGCGTTAACGCCATGTCAGTGGTTCAACAAGTCGGCGCGCAAAAAGGACTCCTCTCTCTAGAAAAATTGGAAGAATATCTAAAAAACGCTCCGGAGAATTACAAAGTAAAAATAATTTAAACTAAATTTACGCACGCATGTTTAAAAAAGTAAAATTACTTTTTTAAATTTTTCTATTCAGTACTTTTTTCACTGCTTCTTTGATAGAATTCTTTCCCATACCATAATGTTCCATGAGCTCGTCGGGTGTACCGGATTGACCAAATTTGTCTTGCACTCCTATGAATTCCATTGGCACAGGATAATTTTTCGCCAGTACCTCCGCCACCGCGGAACCCATACCACCCATGACTTGATGCTCTTCCACCGTAACAATTCTTTTCGTTTCTTTAGCTAGAGCGACGATTGCTTCCACATCTATCGGCTTAATACTTGCGAGATTCATCACTTTAACTTTTATACCTTCAGCTTCTAATTCTTTGGCGACTAATAACACACGATATGTGAGCCCACCTGTAACTACTATACCTGCTTGAGCGAGCCCCACCTCTGGAATCCAGTAAATTTCTGCTTTTCCTAAATGAAAAGGAGTTTCTTCGGTCGTAATTATTGGGGTTTTCTCTCGAGCTAAACGCAAATAGGCAGGCATCTTTGATTTAGCTAGCGCAAGTGTAGCTTTTTTTGCTTCTATTGCATCGCAAGGAGAAACAACATCCATATTTGGCATTATCCTCATTAAAGCAATATCTTCGAGCGCTTGGTGAGTACCCCCATCCGCCCCGACGGAAATACCTGCGTGTGAACCAACGACCACCACTTTCCGATCGTTGTATGCTATCGTCGTGCGAATCTGTTCCCAATTTCTACCTGGAGAAAACATCGCATATGAAGAACAAAAGGGAATTTTACCCATCGCGGCCATGCCGGAAGCGACTGTCGCCAAATTTTGCTCGGCTACACCGATTTCGACAAATCTTTCTGGAAATTTATCTGCAAAAAAAATCATTTGAGTAGACTCGGTTAAGTCTGCACAAAGCGCGACAACATTTTTGTCTATTTCTCCAGCGACGAGCAACCCCTGCCCAAAACCTTTTCGGATAGGAACTTGTTCCACATCGTCATTGAAAATTTTCGGGTTTAATTTTAAATTTGGATTTAACATAAAAAAATCATTGATGCTCGCTTTTTATTTTTCCACCAAGTGTTCGTAATTCATTTAATGCCATTTTTGCTTCTTCTTTATTTGGTGGCTTACCATGCCATTTATAATCCCTTTCAAATTCATGTACACCTTTGCCGGGTATAGTATGCGCGATAATGACCGTCGGCTTTTCATAGACTGCTTGAGCTTGCTCTATCGCTTCGTTTAACGCGCGAAAATCATGCCCGCCGACTTCAATCACATGCCAATTAAAGGCTCGCCATTTATCCGCAAGAGGTTCAAGAGGCATAATATTTTCCGTAAAGCCGTCTATTTGAATATTGTTTCTATCCACCACTGCGATTAGATTTCGCAATTTATTTTTTCCTGCGAGCATAATTCCCTCCCATGTATTCCCTTCATCATGTTCGCCATCAGATATAAAACAATAGATAAATCTGTCTTTATCTTTCCCGTCCATTCTATCAGCGAGAGCCATACCCACGGCTTGTGAAAGCCCAGCTCCGAGCGGCCCAGAAGAATTTTCCAGCCAAGGCATGTATTCACGATGCGGATGCCCTTGAAGTCTAGAGCCAAATTTACGTAATGTTTTTAATTCTTCAACAGGAAAATATCTCGAGTGCGCCATCGTCGCATAGAGCACTGGGCAAATGTGCCCATTGCTGAGCACTAACCTGTCCCGTTCTTCCCAAGATGGATTTTTGGGGTCATGCTTGAGAATATGAAAATAAAAAAGCGTAAAAATATCTGCCATACCGAGTGGCCCAGCTGTATGCCCACTTCCGGCTTCTAAAAGCATCTCAATAATACTTTTGCGAATATCGTTCGCTTTAATTTCTAATTCTTTAATTTTTTCTTCTGATAAAAAAGACATGAAGTTTTGTATATTTTAAAAATTTCTAAACCTCTCTATTGTATTGATTATATCATCTGTGTTGAAAATTGCCGAACCGATAACTAGACGATCAGCGCCAGTATCGATAATTTTTGGTGCAATCTCAAAATTTATTCCCCCATCAACAGAAATTATTAAGTCTGGAAATTTTTCTTTTAAAATTTTTATATGATCTAAACATTTTTCATTAAATTCCTGTCCTTGAAAACCAATCTCCGTAATTCCCATGCATTGAACAAAATCCACGCTGTTAATTAAAGGATAAATTTTTTCGACAAAGGTATTAGAATTTATAGCTACTCCTATCTCTATAACGTCTCTAGTATATGCATCTATTCCCTCCAAAAAATGCTGAAATTCCACCAGATCCCCGATTGCTTCAAGATGAAAAACTATTCTTTTTGGACCTAGCTTGGTATAAATATCAAAATTTTCTACCGCATTTGAAACCATGAGATCAAGTTCAAAATCAACATCTTCCCAAAATGGCATTCCTTCTTGCTCATTTAAAATTCTTCTAAAATGCTCATCTAAATTATTTTCCAAAAAAGATTCGTCATCACTTTTTGAGAAAAATGGCCAAGTAATGTTTTTTACAAAAACCCCATCGCAAATATCTATTTGAACCAAAGGCGCCACACCTCGCACCAATGCAATTTTATCTTTCAAATCCTCATAATTTTTTGGCAAAATTGCCGGAATTATTTCAGTCATGTGCTTTATTATACACCTAACTTCGTTTTTTGTTTTTTAATTTCCCCCACTAGTAAATCATGAGAAACACCGTTCGAAGCGATGAAATAATTTTGTGGAAATTTCCATTCTTCACCGTCTAACCCTGTAATCCTTCCCCCTGCCTCTTGTACTAAAAGCGCGCCAGCAGCAAAATCGTGTAAATGTAATCCTATCTGAATAGTAGCCTCTAACCCACCACGTGCCACATACGCCAAGTCGAGCGCGGCCGATCCAAAATCCCGTATCGTCATACCCGTAAACATTTCTGGCAAATCATGCATTAATCTTCTGCATATTTTTCTGTCTTCATATTTTCTGCTTTTACCTCCAGAGATTATACTGTGGTGAACATCATCTTTTGATACATAAATTCTTTTATCATTTAGATATGCACCTTTTTCTTTTTCTGCGTAGAATAATGATTTATTAACAGGATTATAAACCACCCCAACAAGAAGCTCATTTTTCCGCTCAAGCGCAATAGAAATAGCAAAAAGTGGAATGCCATTTGATAAATTCTTGGTTCCGTCTAATGGATCTATGTGCCAAGTGTATTTATGTCCATTGTTTGTATGTCCTGTCTCTTCTCCTAAAATAGAATGCATCGGGAAAGTCTCTAAAATTATTTTTTTAATTACTTCTTCAGATTCTTTATCAGCCACTGTGACAATACTTTTATCTTCTTTAAATTCTTTTAGAACTTCCGTCTCAAAATATTTTTCTAGAATTTTTCCTGCTTCTAGCGCAGCTTTTATGGCTATTTCTAATTCTTTGGATTTACTGAAATTATCTTGCATTTAATCGGGTTATTTTTTTATGCTGATTTTTTCTATCTTCTCTAGTCGACGAGCATGTCTTTCTAAGCCAATGTAAGGCGTATTTAGCCAAAGATTAACCGCGCTCATCATGTCTTCTTCTGTTAAAAATCTCGCCCCCAGAGATAAAACATTTGAATTATTATGCTCCCTGGAGCGAACTATCATATTGGCTTCGTCGTCTACTACAGATTTCACTTCACCATAATAAACTATAGCTCGAACATTCACGAATCTATTCGCAGCAATAGCTTCTCCTTGTCCCGTAGCTCCGAGAACAATACCCTTCATGTTATTTGGATCTTTTGAAATCTCTTCTGCAACTGGAATAATGAAGTCGGTATAATCATCATGTTCATCATATTTATATGCGCCTTTATCTACAACCTCGTACCCTCGCGCTTTTAAAGAGACCATCAATTTTTCCTTGAGTACATAACCCGCATGATCTGTGCCAATAACAATTTTCATAGTATATATTATTATATATCAATATCTTATAATTCTCCTAACTTACTCATCTGAAACGACCGTCTTCTTTTCTGTCATTCGTGGGGTTATAAATCGAGCACTAGATTAAATTTTATTTTATAGCTCCACCAGTTTTAATAACATGCTCGACTAATGTATACGTATACCCCATTTCATTGTCATACCACGCCATAATTTTTATTAAGTTTCCTCCTACTACTCGCGTGAGTTTAAGGTCAGCAATCGATCCATACGGACTACCTAAAATATCAGATGACACGAGGTCTTCTTCAGTGACTGAAAAAATCCCTTCCCATCTTTTATCTTTAGATGCCTTTCTGAGAATTTCATTTACTTCTTCTGTGGTAGTTTCCTTTTTTGAAATAAAAGTAATGTCGACGATTGACCCAGCCGGCACTGGCACCCGCATTGAAATGCCGTCAAATAGGCCAGTGAGTTTGGTAAACGCTTTGGTCACCGCAATCGCTGCGCCAGTCGAGGACGGCACGATGTTTTGCGCAGCGGCACGACCCTCCCGAAAATCTTTCTTGTTCGGCCCGTCGACAATTGACTGGCTAGCTGTGTATCCGTGTACAGTATTGAGGAGGGCTTTTTCGATACCTAAACTTTCGTCCAAAATTGCAATGAGAGGTGAAGCGGCGTTGGTTGTGCAAGAAGCATTAGAAGTAACATCACATGTGCCGAATTTCTCTTCGTTTACTCCGAGCAAAATCGTCTCGCCCATTACACTACCGTCGCCTTCTTTTGCAGGCGCTGAAATCACAACCTTTTTCGCGCCTGCGTCGATATGCGCTTTCGCTTTGTCGTAGGTAACAAAAAGTCCCGTGGATTCTACGACCACATCCACGCCCAGATCCTTCCAAGGAAGTTTGTTCGGATCCTTTTCTGCGAGAACTTTCACCCTTTTCCCGTCAATAATTATCTCTTGCCCTTCTGCTTTTATCTGATGCTTCCATTCTCGATATACAGTGTCATGCTTTAAGAGATACGCCAAGTTCTCGACACTTCCAAGGTCATTGACCGCGACAATCTCAATCTCCGGCCGCTCCCAAGCAACTTTCAAAAATGCTCTGCCAATCCTCCCAAAACCATTTATTCCAACTTTGATTTTTGTCATGATTCTATTATACCAAAAACAATGAAAAAGTGTATAATCAAAAAATGGAAAAAGATCTCAAATTCATCCACCTCCACACCCACAGTCACTACTCTCTCCTCGACGGACTTTCAAAGCTCGAAGATTTAGTCGAACTCGCTAAAAAATTTGATATGCCTGCGATGGCTATAACTGACCATGGCAACATGTACGGAGCAATTGAATTTTATAAACTTGCAAAAAAAGAAGGCATTAAACCCATTGTTGGAGTAGAAGCTTATATGACTGCTGGAAATCGAGCGGATCGCACAGCCGAAGCAGGTGGAAGTAAACGCTATTATCACCTCACTTTGCTCGCAAAAAATCTAACAGGATATAAAAATTTAATAAAACTCGTCACTATAGCAAACCTGGAAGGATATTATTACAAACCAAGAATGGATAAAGAAATACTGAGAAAATATTCCGAGGGAATCATAGCACTCTCAGGATGTCTAGGTGGTGAATTATCTCAGGCAGTTTTAAGAAATGATCTGACAAAAGCAAATGAACTAGTTGTTGAATATCAAAATATTTTTGGCAAAGAAAATTATTTTATAGAAATCCAATGTCATCCATCAGTGGAAAATGATAAAAATGTTCGCGAAGTATTGATCACTCTCGCAAGAAAACACAAAATCCCTCTTGTGGCTACGCAAGATTCACACTATCCGTGCAGTGATGATCATGACGCGCACCACACATTACTTCAAATCAACACTCAAGGCGATGTAAAAGATGGAACAAAATTTGAATTCTCGGATGATGATTTTTCTTTTATGAATACAAAAAAAGCGTTAGAAGTATTCAAAGATATTCCAGAAGCAATCGAGAACACAATGAAAATAGCAGATATGTGTGACTTAGAACTCGAACTCGGAAAATGGGTTTTCCCTGACTTTAAAATTCCTGACGGAAAAAGTTATGATGAAAAACTCGAAGAATTAGCCCACAAAGGACTGGACAAATTAAAAATAAAAGAAACTCCAGAAATAAAAGAACGTGTGGAATATGAATTAAAGATTATTAGAGATAAAGGTTACGCTCCGTATTTCTTGGTGGTGGAAGACCTTTTAAGATACGCAAAAGAAAGTGGCATTTTCACGGCGATACGTGGCTCTGTCGCGGGATCAATCGTCACTTATTTATTAGGCATTACAAATATAGATCCGATAGAATACAAACTCCCCTTTGAAAGATTTTTAAATCCATTCCGTCCCTCACCGCCAGATATAGATATGGACTTTGCTGATAATAGACGAGATGAAATGATTGAGTATGTAAAGAAAAAATACGGTGAAGATAAGGTGGCTCAAATTGGAACTTTTGGTACAATGATGGCGCGTGGCGCAGTGCGCGATGTAGCTCGAGCCCTGGCATACCCATACACCATTGGAGATAGACTCTCTAAGATGATCCCCATGGGTTCCCAAGGCATACCGATGACAATAGATCATGCGATGGAAATAGTGCCAGAATTAAAAGATGCATATAAAAAAGAAGAAGACACAAAAAAAATAATTGATTTAGCAAAAAAACTAGAAGGCTGTGTCAGACACATCTCGGTACACGCAGCTGGAGTTGTGATTTCTCCACTTCCACTTGTGGAATATGTTCCACTGCAATACGACCCAAAAGGAGAAAAGAAAATCATTACTCAATACGACATGTACAACATTGAGGAAGCAGGGCTTTTGAAATTTGATTTTCTGGGAATCAAAAACTTGGCGATTTTGGCAGATGCGGTGAGTCTCGTAAAGAAATTTTATAATATAAATATCGACATTGATCGTATTTTACTCGACGATAAAAAAACTTTTGAACTTTTAGCCTCGGGCCAGACTGAAGGACTCTTCCAATTAAATGGCTCCGGCATGACTAGATATTTGAAAGAATTGAAGCCCACTTCCATTCACGACATCAACGCCATGGTCGCCCTCTATCGACCAGGACCGATGGAGTCGATTCCAGAATATATCAAACGCAAACATAATTCACGATTGGTAAAATATTTAGATCCAAGAATGAAAAAATTCTTAGGAGATTCCTATGGGTTGATTGTTTATCAAGATGACTTGCTCTTTTCTGCTATCGAGCTCGCTGGCTACAACTGGGAAGAAGCCGATAAATTCCGTAAAGCAGTGGGTAAGAAAATTCCGAAAGAGATGGCGGCGCAAAGAGAAAAATTTACCAAAGGCATAATTTCAAATGGACAAACTCCCGAATTCGCCGAAAATCTCTGGAAACTTTTCGAACCTTTCCAAGCCTACGGATTCAACAAAGCGCACGCAGCTTCTTATGGCAAGGTTGCTTATCAGACGGCTTACATGAAAGCAAATT
Source organism: Candidatus Nomurabacteria bacterium (assembly GCA_009695015.1). Lineage (GTDB taxonomy): Bacteria > Patescibacteriota > Minisyncoccia > Phycocordibacterales > UBA9973 > UBA9973. The sequence goes on from SIBT01000003.1 coordinate 27,255, forward strand.
ATCCGGTGGAATACATGACTGCAATACTTACTGCTGAGTCTGGTGATGTTGAAAAAATTTCTGAAATAATTAAAGAGTGTAAGAATATGAACATTCCCGTTCTTCCACCACACATCAACGAAAGCTATGGCGGATTCACGGTAGTAGACTATCAAAATGGAAGTGAACCGCCTACACCAGAGGTTACGGCGAGTCGAGGAAAGATAAGATTTGGATTTTATACGATCAAAAACTTGGGCACAGATATTTCCGATAGTATTATTGCTGAGCGAAAATTGAATAATAAATTTAAATCAATTTCTGATTTTCTCGACAGGATCAAGCATAAAAATTTAAACAAAAAATCCATGGAAGCCTTAATCAAGTCTGGTTGCATGGACGAATGGGGTGACCGAGGAGTCTTGCTCGTAAATTTAGAAGCCATGCTCGAGTACAACCATGAAATAAACAAACAAGACGCAAATCAAGTTTCTCTTTTTGGCGGAGCAAATGGAATTTCGACTCCGGAATTTAAATTGCAAAGCGCGCCACAGGCGACCCAGACAGAAAAATTACTCTGGGAAAAAGAATTGTTGGGACTTTATATTTCAGGTCATCCACTAGACCGCATCCGTGAGAAGTTAGAAAGTCGAGATATAAATATTAAAAAAATAAAAGAGGACAAAGGAAATAATCTGGGCAATGGCATACCGGTGACCATCGCCGGAATCATCGAGAGCGCGAGACAAGTCGTAACAAAAAACAACGAAAGAATGGTATTTCTAAATATCGCCGACTTCACGGGCTCGATAGAAGCAGTCTGTTTCCCTTCGATATTCAAAGAAAACATCGATCTCTTTGTCGCAGAAAAATGCATAGCCCTTTCAGGTAAAATATCTTTACGTAACGGCGAAAAAAGCATTATAATAGAAGTGGTGAAAGAAGTTTGAAATTTTATTAGTAATTTTATTAAAAAAAATGAGAGAAAAAATAGAAAGACCTAAAAATCTTAAACTAACACAACAAGAATAAAAACTAATTAAAAACACTCATCGCCTTATCTTTACTTTCGATAAAAATTGTTTCTACTGCTTCAGTTACTTTTTTTGAAAGTTTTTTAATCGTTTCTAATTCTGATTTTTTAAATTCACTTAGTAAGAAATTTAGTACTGCTTTTTCACCTTTTGGTTTTTTTACTACACCCTTGGGAGTAGCCGGAGAAATACCAATCCTGATTCGTAAAAATTCCTCACTTTTTAATGATTTAATAACAGAACCCAAACCATTGTGTCCACCAGCAGAGCGATTGAAAGAAATTTTTATTTTTCCTAATGGTAAATCAATATCATCATATATGACAATAAGGTCCTTTAAATCTTTTTTTGTTTTTATAAAAGGAGCTATTGCTTTGCCAGAATTATTCATAAAAGTATCTGGGATGATAAATTTTATTTTTATCTTATCTTTCAACTTTTTTTCCACCAAACCAACCACAATCCGTCCGGTATTGTGTCTAGTATTTTCGTATTCCTTTCCTGGATTTCCTAATCCTGCGACTAATTTCATTTCTATATGATAACAAAATTTACAATTTTAATTCCTAATTTTTAATTAGGCAACAAAATATATCACATTGTCAAGAGTTTTTTATGTTATATTATGAGAGTGGAACCAATAAAAATACAGGAAAAAACCACCGCACAATCATTCTGGGAACTCGTGCGTTTTGCTATAATAGCGCTCATTATCGTCATCCCTATTCGCGTCTTAATAGCAGAACCATTTGTTGTGTCAGGAAGTTCAATGATCCCCACTTTTGAAAACGGGAATTATTTAATTATAGATAAAATATCTTACAAACTACGTGCCCCGAAAAGAAATGATGTAATTATTTTCAAAAATCCCAATAATACAAAAGTGTTTTTTATTAAAAGAATAATTGGTCTTCCAAATGAAACAGTCGATGTTGCAAGCAACGAGGTGACTATTACAAACAAAGAATATCCTGAGAGATTCACCCTAGATCAATCTTTTATAAAAAACAGTGGAGGATTAGATGCTCATTTAGAACTAGAAAGCGATGAATATTTTGTAATGGGAGACAACAGAAGTGGTAGTTCTGATTCGAGATCTTGGGGAGCAGTAAAAAGAGAGCTTATATTGGGAAAAGCATTTATACGCTTACTCCCAATAAATAAAATTGATATATTGCCGGGTCAACAACAATCAGATAAATAATAATTATGAAAAAAATAAAAAATAAAGAGATTACTTCACCTAAGGGTATGCGAGATTTAATGAATGAAGAATATTATTCCTTTCAAGGATTTTTTGAAAAAGCACAAGAAGTAGCGGTGTATTACGGTTTTAAACCAATTGAAACTCCAATATTGGAACAAGAAGAGATTTTTACTTCAGGCATAGGTCTCGGAACTGATATTATAGATAAAGAAATGTATACACTAAAAACTAAGGGTGGAGATCATTTGGCGCTACGACCAGAACACACCGCATCACTCGTGCGTGCTTATATTGAACACGGAATGCAAACATTTCCTCAGCCGGTGATGCTCTACCAATACGGTCCCGTATTTAGACACGACAAACCACAACGTGGACGTTACAGACAATTTTGGCAATTTGATTTAGACTCGTTAGGGAGCGATAAAAGCATCATGGACGCATTGGTCATCAAAGCTAGTATTAGTATTTTAGAAGAAGCGGGTGCAGAAAATCTATCTATCGATATCAATTCGATCGGCGATAAAGAGTGCCGAAATGGATATATCAAAGAACTCATTAGTTATTATCGAAAACACATAAATCAACTACCGAGTGTAGACCGAGAACGCCTAAAGACAAACCCGCTTCGCATATTAGACTCCAAAGAAGAAAAAACGAAAGAGATAAACGAGAATGCTCCGGACTCCGTGTCATTTCTCTGCCCTTCTTGCAAGAAACACTTCAAAGAAGTACTAGAATACTTAGAAGAGATGGGTATACAATACAATATAAACAAAAATCTAGTGCGTGGACTCGCATATTATACTCGCACAGTTTTTGAAATCATCGAACAAAAAGGATCAGAAGACAACACACCACTTACGCTCGCTGCCGGCGGACGTTATGACTACTTAGCTCGCCAAATCGGAAGCAAACGTGATGTGCCGGCAGTGGGAATCTCGATCGGTGTGGATAGAATCGTAGAATCAAAATGGTATAAAAAGCTCTCACCTCGCATATTAAAGAAGCCAAAAATTTATTTTATTCAGCTTGGTTCTGAAGCAAAATTAAAGAGTTTGAATATAATTGAAATATTGCGCAAAGCGCATATTCCTATTGCTCAATCACTTTCTAAGGACAGTCTTGGAAGTCAATTAGCAATCGCTGAGAAATTAAATATCCCTTACGCACTTATTTTTGGTGTCAAGGAAGCATTGGATAATTCTGTAATTGTGCGAGATATGAGCAATAGAAGTCAAGATACGATAAAATTAAATAAGCTTCTAGACTATTTAAAGGAACTTAAATAAGTTGTAATGATCAAAAAGATTTTACAAAAACAAGAAAAAGTTTTACACCAAGTAGCGGAAGAAGTAAGCATACACGACATCAAAAAAACTAAAATAAAAAAGGTTTTGAAAGAGATGTCTGAAGCGCTTAAAAGTCAAGATGATGGTGTAGCTATCGCTGCCCCACAGATCGGGTATAGTCTTAGGATTTTTGTCGTCTCTAGTAAAATATTTCATAATGATTTTTTTAAAGACAAAGATACATTAAACCAAGAACCTCACCCTGACCCTCTCCTTGTAAAAGAGAGGGATGAAACTCAAAAAGATTTGGTTTTTATCAACCCAAAAATCTCTAAACTTTCTAGAAAAAAAGAATGGGTGCCAGAGGGTTGCCTTTCTGTGCGTCCTCTTTATGGTAAAACTTATCGTTCCTTAAAAGCAACTGTCGCTGCATATGACGAAAATGGAGAGAAGTTTACAAGAGGCGCATCTGGAATTTTGGCACAAATTTTCCAACATGAAACGGATCACTTAAATGGCATACTTTTTATCGACCATGCAAAAGATATTAAGGAAGAAATCCCAAAATAAATGCAATATAAAGAAAAAATAAATTTTGTGTTTTGGGGCACACCAGATGTGGCTAGCGAGACACTAGAAATTTTAAAACAAAACGGATACATTCCATCACTGATTGTTACTTCTCCTGATGCAAAGAGTGGCCGAGGCTTGCATATGCAAGCCTCGGCAGTTTCTCTC
>SIBT01000028.1 GCA_009695015.1 Candidatus Nomurabacteria bacterium
CTAATAAATAATAATTTAAAACAATAATAATGTAGCGGATAAATAAAAACAAAGAACAGATGTTTACTTAATCCCGACAACTCTGTCGAGACCCCGATTTTACATCGGGGTTGAAACCTGAACAAAAAAACTTTTATCTTTTTATTCAGGTTTCAATGATCTGATTTAATACTAACATAATTACTAGCTAGTAAAAAGCTCCTAGCCAGCATGATAACCTTGCGGTTACCCATACCGGTTTCCCGATATGACACGATCTGTGCAAACTCTGACTAGGCACAGACCGTGTTTCGCGACCATGCCTTTATTTCTAAAGGTTTAGGTCTTATTAAGTTATGTTGTTGATTATATAAAATATAAAGCAAAAAAGCGAGATTTTTAAAGTCTCTAAAATTTCGCTTGACTTCATTCGCTGACTTTGCTATCCTTTGAATACAAATGGACACTAGTCCAACCGAGAAGCCCCCGCAAGAGGGCTTCGTCTGTTTTATGGCTTTTTGATGAAATTGATTAATTTATTCTGTATTAACTCAAACTGGTGCGGAGAAATCTTCCTAACAAAACGACGGAATCTTTTAACACTGACTAATCTAAGTTGAGAAAGAATAACTAAAAATATTTTTCCTTCATGCTCCAAAGTGTGATAATAGATTCCGTCTTTTGGTTTGGTGCTCATCGGCAAAACCCAACATACTTTGTTATTAAATTTTTTTAACACTAAAACTGGTCGCTCAAATAATTCATTCTTGCCGTCTTGTTCATCACCAAGATTTATGCCGATTGAGTACCACCAGATTTCTCGTTCATGAAAAGCGAGAATGTCGTGACCGACATTCTCCAAACTTTTCTTTGTTCCACTGATCAAAATCTTTCATAGAAAGATTTTACCATTTTTCCCGAACGGCTCATTTCCGATTTTGAAAATAGGTTCTAACTTGGTATAGTAAAGACACCACAAAGGACTTCGCACGCTCCGCATGCGTGGTGATGTGAAATGTAATCGTACGCTCCACGACGAATTCTGTCACGGCACAGCCTCCGACCTCGTCCGCCACCACCATATCAAAAAAATGGAAGTCGTGGTAAATCAAAATTTATATGAAAATTTTAAGCATTGAAACATCTTGCGATGATACTTGCATCAGTATATTTGAGGTAAAAAGAGGCGCAACAAATGCTTCATTTACGGTATTAGCAAACAGTTCAAATTCACAAATAAAAATCCATATTCCTTATGGGGGAGTTTATCCTGCTCTTGCTAAGCGAGAACATACAAAAAATTTACCCATTCTACTCGAAAAAGTGTTGCGGGAATCGAAATTGGATAAAATGTTAACAAACTCTGCGATAGCAAAAAGTGTTAACATGAAAAGTCCTGTGGACGCTATCGCTGTGACTTATGGCCCCGGTTTGGAAATGTGTCTTTGGGAAGGAATTTCTTTTTCTAAAGAATTAGCAAAAGAATGGAATGTGCCACTCATACCCGTAAATCACATGGAAGGACATGTGCTTTCTGTGTTTGGTAAGCATAAAGGAAAATTTTCAATTCCCCTCCAAAAAGGCGGGCAAGTGAAACTAAAAACTCCAATACTTTCTCTTTTAGTTTCCGGCGGACATACACAACTAGTAATCACAAAAAAATCGATGGATTATGAAATAATAGGCGAAACTTTGGACGACGCTGTCGGTGAGGCATTTGATAAGGTAGCGAGAATGCTTGACCTCCCCTACCCCGGCGGACCACAGATTTCAAAATTAGCGGAAGAAGAAAGAGTGAAAGAGAACCAATCTTTGCGGGGTGTTTCGCAGGCCGACGGGCCGAGAAGCAGCGCTCCGCGAGCACGCGGAGACAGCGACCCCGAAAAGATTAGTTTCTCTGTAACTCTCCCCCGCCCCATGCTGCACAGCAAAAATTTTGATTTCTCTTTTTCGGGATTAAAAACTGCCGTTTTGTATTTAATCCGCGATTTAAATAAAAAAAATTTAGATATTTTACATAATGATAAAATAAAAAAAGCGATAGCTCTAGAATTTGAAAACGCTGCCATCGAGTGTCTAATTTATAAAACAAAAAAAGCGATAGAAAAATATAAAGTCAACACTTTGATCGTCGCCGGCGGAGTGGCTGCGAATAAACATTTAAGGAATGAGCTGAAAAAACTCGAAAAACTTTCGGGCCATAAAATTAAAATTCTCTTCCCTACTCTAGAGCTTTCCGGGGACAATTCTCTTATGATAGGCATAGCTGGATATTTAAATTACATAAAAAATAAAGGCAAAGTTCCTAAATTAGACAGCGTTAAAGCAACTGGCAATCTGAGGCTTTAACATGGTATTATTTGACTATGGATGAGAAATTGCTGAAGCCCTACAACCCAAAAGAAACGGAAGATAGAATATATAAGCTATGGGAAGATAGTGGTTTTTTTAACCCTGATGTATGTATATCCAAGGGCATAACAAAAGCTGATGCTCCACATTTTTCTATAGTTCTCCCTCCTCCAAATGTAACAGGTAATTTACACACAGGACATGCGCTCATGCTCGTAATCCAAGATATCATGGTTCGATATGCACGCATGCAAGGTAAAAAGACTTTATGGATTCCCGGCACAGACCATGCTGCCATAGCCACACAATCAAAAGTTGAAAAATTATTAGAAAAAGAAGGTATTCGCAAAAATGATTTGGGCCGAGAAGAATTTTTAAAACGAGTGGAAACATTTGCAAAAGAATCTCATGATACCATCGTAAACCAAGCCAAAAAAATGGGAGCATCGCTTGACTGGTCTCGTGAAGCGTTTACCTTAGACGCGCCTCGAAATACTGCCGTTAAAACTGCATTTAAAACGATGTACGAAGATGGGCTCATTTATCGTGGACACAGAATCGTGAATTGGGATCCAAAAGGTCAGACCGTTATTTCCGATGATGAAATTGTGTACGAAGAAAGAAAAAATAAATTTTATACTTTTAAGTATGGACCATTTGAGATAGGCACAGCGCGACCCGAAACAAAATTCGGTGATAAATATATTGTTATGCATCCAGATGATAAAAGATATAAAAAATGGAATCATGGCGACAAATTTACAGTAGAATGGATAAATGGAGAAATTGAAGCAACCGTTATCAAGGACGAGATGATAGATATGGAATTCGGCACTGGAGTGATGACCATCACACCTTATCACTCCCATGAAGACTTTAAACTCGCAGAAAAATATAAATTAGATAAAGAGCAAATTATTGATAAGTATGGAAAACTCCTATCTATAGCAGGTGAATTCTCCGGAATGAAAATCAATGAAGCAAGAGAGAAAATTGTTGAAAAATTAAAAGCGAAAGGTTTGCTCGTTTCTATCGATGAAAATTATATAAATAGAGTCGCCACAGCCGAGCGTTCAAGTGGAATAATTGAGCCACAAATCATGCTTCAATGGTTTGTTGATGTAAATAAAAAAATCTCGGCTCGTGGAAATAAATCACTCAAAGAACTTATGCTCGAACCAGTTCGTGAAGGTAAGATAAAAATTCTTCCAAATAATTTTGAAAAAGTTTATTTTAATTGGATAGAAAATCTACAAGATTGGTGCATCTCAAGACAGATTTGGTATGGACACAGAATTCCTGTTTTCTACAAAGGAGAAGAAATATCTGTGGGGGAAAATCCAGGCGATGGCTGGATACAAGACGAAGATACACTGGACACTTGGTTCTCTTCAGGACTTTGGACTTTCTCCACTCTCGGTTGGCCCGCTTCCGTTAAAACTAATGCGAGCAAGTCCGAAAAAACAGGTGATTTAAAAACATATCATCCGACATCAGTGCTTGAAACAGGACATGATATTATTTTTTTTTGGATTGCTCGAATGATTTTAATGTCACAATATTTGCTCAATGAAATCCCATTCGAAAATGTATATCTGCATGGCATGGTACGCACAGCTGATGGCAAAAAAATGTCTAAATCTCTCGGGGACAAAGCAATCGATCCACTCGACATCATTGTAAAATATGGAAATGACGCGCTACGCATGGCGATGATCATAGGCAACACTCCGGGAAATGATTTGAAATTAAACGAAAACGATATTCGTGGTTATGGAAAATTTACAAACAAAATCTGGAATGTTTCTAGGTTTGTTTTAGAACAAACTCAAAATCTAAACATAAAAAATCTCCCAAATTTAGACGCAGAAGATCAAAAAGATGCAGAAGAATTGCAAAACTTAATAATAGAAGTTTCAAAAGAGATGGATGAGTTTCGTTTTTCCATTGTCGCGGAAAAGCTTTACCATTATTTTTGGCACACTTTTGCTGATATAATAATTGAGCGATCTAAGAAAAAAATTATAGAAAATAAAAATGCGGATTCAGCAAAAACACTTCTCTACACGCATTTAAATACACTTTTGAAAGTATTGCATCCTTTTGTGCCATTCGTCACAGAAGAAATATGGTCTATGTCACTCGAAAAAGAAAGTAGAAAACAAAACCTTTTATTAGTAGAAAGTTGGCCAAAATATAAACCAAATGACAAATGACCCAAAAATTATAGGCTTAGCATTTTTAGGTGGAATCATCCCCTCTCTTTTATGGTTGTGGTTTTGGCTGAAAGAAGATAAAAAAAATCCTGAACCTAAGGGACTTCTAACTATAATCTTTATTATGGGCATGTTAGCGGTAATTGTTGTTCGACCCATTCAAGAGTTTATACAAACTATTGTCTCTTCAGGTGATTGGCGAATCATCCTCTGGGCTAGTGTCGAAGAAATAATGAAATATCTCGCTGTTATAATAATATTATATCGAACAAACTATATTGACAATGCTATAGATTGGCCAATTTATTTAATTACCGCAGCTTTGGGCTTTGCAGCTCTTGAAAATTCCTTATTTTTAATCCAACCACTTTCAACAGGCGCCACAACGGTGGGCTTACTTACCAGTCATTTTAGATTTCTTGGAGCTACTCTTCTTCATACTGTTGCAAGTGGAATTTTGGGTATTATGCTAGGTATTTCTTTGCACATGGGAGGATTTAAAAGAAAATTACATCTTGTTGTCGGCTTTATATTGGCTATTGCCTTGCATAGTGTTTTTAATTCTTTTATAATAAAGATCCATGGGAATAGTGGGAGTAATTTTTTAGAAATATTAAAAGTATTTGCTTTCTTGTGGGTCGTTACTATTATCGTTATGTTACTTTTTGAAAAAGTAAGAAGAATGAATTAAAACACTTGTACCGTTATAAATCTAACTGACGGACAATAAAAATAAATATTATTAATTTAATTTAAAATGGGATGAATAAAAAAAGAAGTTTTTGGGAGAGATTGACCGGAGGCATACATGTAGAAGAAGAACTTAAAGAACCAAAGAAAAGTTTAACGGGGGGGAATAATGATGGTAAGAAAGATAAAAAAAATAACTGGATTGAAGAAGAAAATGAAGAAGCGGAATTAGCAGTAGATCTTTATCAAACTCCTACAGATATTATTATACAGACAATGGTAGCTGGAGTTAGGCCAGAAGATTTAGAATTATCAATCGCCCGCGACATAGTCACCATCATTGGTAAACGCGAAGAACATCGAAATATAGATGAAGAAAATTATTTTACCAAAGAGCTTTACTGGGGGAAATTTTCTCGCACCCTTTCACTCCCTCAAGAAGTAGAACCAGAAGAAGTCGAAGCGACCGAAAAACACGGACTCCTCACTATTAAAATAAGAAAAGTAGATAAAGAAAAA
>SIBT01000029.1 GCA_009695015.1 Candidatus Nomurabacteria bacterium
GATATAAGGAAGTTTTTCGATTCTGTTGACCACGACATTCTTATTGATATTCTTAATAAAAGAATAAAAGACAAACAAGTGATGGACCTCATGCGCGAGATTATTGATAGCTTTATAGCAAGTAAGCCAAATCTTTTTGATAGACGAGGCATGCCAATTGGCAATCTGACATCGCAAATTTTCGCTAATATCTACATGAACGAATTTGACCAGTTTATTAAACATACTTTGAAAGTGAAATATTATGCTAGATATACCGACGACTTTATAATCGTTTCTACTGATAAAGCGTACTTGGAAAATTTAATTACTCCGATACAAGATTTTTTAAGAACTAAACTGTGTCTGGAACTCCATCCAAAGAAAGTTCACATCACTAAACACATTCGCGGCATTGATTTTCTAGGATATGTTATTTTGCCTGAACACATTAAACTGAGAACAAAAACTAAGCGGAAGATCCCAAAGAAAATACAGGAAATGGTTAACCGCTACAAGCAAGGGAGAATTACCGAACTAACACTTTATTCTTCTCTTCAGTCCTATCTTGGGGTTTTGTCTCACGCCGCTGCATATAAGCTGGGGCAAGAAATACAGAATAAATTTTGGTTTTGGCTGAATGAATAATAAAAAATCTCACAAGCCGATTCGACACAAAGGCCGAATCCTCTTGCGAGGAACTTCCTTGGACGGCTTTTGGACCATATTCTAAAGGTTATTTAGAGGTTAGGTCGCTTTTGATTTGTTGGAGTATCTTAACACATTCCTAAATAAAATCACTTGATATGCGTTTGATGTTATATTTATCGATCTTTCTAAGATAGCTTTCTTTGCTCAGAAAAAATAGTGGAGCACAACTGAATTTCAGACCGTTGTTAGACGCATTTTCAATTATTTTTCTATTTATTTGAAATGGGAAAACAACCTCGAAATATTTATAACCTTTTTCTCTTAGCTTCTTTAAATCGTAAAATTTACAAAAGATATTCCCGTTCATAATCTTTACAAATCCTTCTGGCAGATCATTAAAGTGATCCAAAAAAGAAGTTGAGGAAGACGTATTACCGAGAACAACTTCTTTGAATTTTTTACCTTCTAGCACTTCAAGAATATCTGCTTTCGTAATTGACTTGTCTTTTATGTCGAGTAAAAGTATCTTATCTTGTGTGATTACTTTCAATATTTCCGCGAGAGAATCAATACCGTATTTCTTTTCAATATCAGAAAAACTCCTTAAAGTTCTCAGAGAAAAATAATATTCAAAAAAACTACCGTGATAACAATAAAGTATTCCATCTTTTGATTTTCTAACATCCAATTCAATTATTGAAATGTAATCCTTTTTGGATGAAATTTGGCAAACTTCTTTAGAGTTTTCTCTATAAATCTTTTCCGCTTCTTTATTAAAGAAACCCTTATGTGCAAGTACTATTTTGTCCTTTAAGTCCATGAGATAACATTATAACAAAAAAACGGTGAACCCAATACAGGGACCACCGTTTTATTGCTTTCTATTACTACCATTTAGCCATTGTGAATTCCATAATCATCTCGCTAGCTTCTGACGAAGTGAGTTCAGATATTTGATTGAGATAGCTGTCTCTTTTGTCCTCGTCGATATTCTGGAATATGAGTTCAGTAAGCGTGTGTCGTTGTCTGTCGTTTATCATTTCTTCTTCGCACATAGGTAAAAAATAACTTCTGCGAGGACCTTCAAAACTAGCTGTTGCTGTTTTTGTTGTCATAATTTTAATTTAATAATTACTTCATTGGTAATAAACTTGAAATAAGCTCCGAACACTGGAACCGGCTTAAAAGAGGATTTATCTGTCTCTCATATTCTTGTCTTGAAGATGGATTGTGGATTTTCTCCGCTATAAGCTGTCGGAGTAACGCCTCCTGCTTTTCTGTCATTAACTTCGGCATATCTTCGTCACCGTAAAAAGCTTGCTTGTCTCGACCCTCGTAATCAATTTCTTTAGACAAGTTCATATTCTCTATATCTTGCGTAAACATGAAAGAGGTGCCAGTGGCTCTAAGCACCGCGTCTTTAAAACTGCTGACCATTGCGCACTTAATACTAGAATTGGCTGAATTCTCGTAATCTTCTATATTCGCCGAACCGCGACCCTCCGCCACTAGCTGACCCTCACGCTTGAGCTGACAAATATATGCTATTAAGCCACTAGCGTTACCAAAACTGGCAAGTGTCTCATTGTCTTTTGTAAAGGTGGCTGTGAGGTTATATATCTCTGCTAGACGTTCTGCGCCACCTTTAGAGATAGATCTCTTGCCTTCAATGACAAAGAAATCTTGCCCTTCGATTAGAGTAGGTAAGATATTCTCAAGGAAGAATTTGCGCTTTGCTGATAATGTCTCTAGCCCTTTTTTCACATAAGCGATGTCTGTCTGAACTGTAGGTATTTCCATATAATTTTTAATTAATCTTACTAATAATGATTGAACCCTTTAGATACTCGACTAGCACTTTGTCTCCAATAGAAAAACCACTCTCAGTTAGAAAGTGGTTTGCTAGGATAATCTTCGGCGCAGTAGGTAGATCTCTAAATAGTGGACCGACACCACTAATATTACATCTACGACTCTGCCTATACTGATAACCGACTGTCATTTGCTTTTTTAGCATATAGACTTAGTTGTTAACTGGCTCCATGGATCTGTAGTAAAAGAGATTTATCTTTCGTGGGTAGCGTTTAATAATATTCCCTTTAGCATCCTTCTTGGAAATGAAAGTAATGCTCTTTAACGATCGTTCTCCTTTTTTGACTCGGTAGCCTAACCTTACCCATTGAGCAAAAGTTCTAGCGTTAGAGTAAGGATCATAATTCTTGACCTCTTTATCACCCCAGCGCTTTTTAATCTGCTCAGCAACCATGTCGTAGGTTGTAGTTGATCCTGTGTATGGAGAGACAGCAGGACCATTCTCTAATATTTCTTTTACACTCTGCATAAAATAATATATTCACACGAGGACGAGGCGTGTGGCGAAGCGTTTGTTATTAATAATCTTGCTTCATAAAAATAGTTTTTAATCTGGTGTTTTTAAGTATTTGAAATAGCGAGGCGGGGGGTTGTCGATTCGTGGATGTTAGCGGTTGTGGGAAGCGTGTGTAACGTACCCATCTGTGTCCGCGAAACTTATTTTCAATTTATGCTAAGGGATTGTTTGGAATATTTTCGTCTCTTAAAATTAAGGACGTCCAAAAATTCCGCCAGAAAAATTTAGAAATGCCCTTAAATAAGACCTAGTTTTAAGTATTTGCAGTATCTAATAACAAGGTGGTAATATGTAAGTACAACTTTATAAGCGATCTAAATCAGTAAGTAATTACTGACATGATTCAAGACCAGACACGGGCAAGAAACCTATCATATAGGACTGCCGTGTCTGGCCGTATCTCGAAAGGGATGCTGGAGGACTTCGGTCCTCACCTATGTGGTAGGTTTTTTGTTTATGAACACAGAGAATAATATAAATTATGAATATACTGAAAAGGAAACTGCTCTTGAGGCGGTAGAAAATGACAGATATGTCTTGGCTTCTCTTCCTCCTAACTTGCAGGATGATGCTGAGATTGTTCGAGCTGCCATATCTCTAGAAACTTTGTGTGGATCAAATATGAATGGACCGGTATTTAAATATGCCTCTCCAAGATTACGCAGTAAAAGAAACATAGTCCTTGAGGCGGTAAAAAATTACGGAGAAGCTATAGAATATGCATCACCTAGTTTTGATGATGATAAAGAAATAGTTCTTACAGCTCTAAATAATTCCTGGGTAGATACCTATCCCTACGGTGGATCTGTAATTTATGATTGTATTCCTTTTAAGCTTTTTAAAGATAAACAAGTAAAAGAGGGTATGGGTTATACAAAAGAAAAAACAGATATTGCAACTTCTTTAGTTAAATTATCTATGGATTTGTTCCCTGATAAATATGAAAGAGCGGAAAGAAAAAAAAGAGAAGAAGAATATAATACAAATTATCTTAAGAGAAGAAAAGAACGTTTAGATAGATGGGAAAACGAGAAAAAAGAGTGGGAAGATAAAATGACGGAGTGGAGACAAAAACAAAAAGATAAACAGTATAAGAAATATTCTGACTGGAGGAAACAGACTGAACAAATGCCTATTTACGAGAGATGGAAACGGGATGTAATACAAAAATGTGGAAATAAATGCCAGCTTGATAAATCTCACGCAGGCAGATATGCAGAAGTTCATCACATTGATTCTTTATATTCAATATATATTAAAAACAACTTAACCTCAGACGAAGAAATTATAAAATGTAAGGAGTTGTGGAATATTGATAACGGCATAGTGCTTTGCAAGGAATGTCATGATAAAATGGAAAGCTCGCAGAATAGACAAGCTATAATATCAAAAAATAACAAATAAAAATATGAAAAAACTATATAGAAAAATAAACGAATTGTGGATGAGATATAAAGAGTGGGGTAAGGCTAGTATTATCGGAGATTTTACTGTCAGTATAATAAATATCATTTTTGTAATGGCTTTATTCCTGCTGTTTTTCTATAAGCTTGGTATTATTGCCCCTTTCAGCAATAAAGAATTACCTCAAGATTCTTCTATTGTAAGCGATTCTAGTGATAATACCACAAAAGAAAACTGCACCATTACTGGTATAAATTTGCATGGGCAATTGCTGACATATATTCCCATTCATGCTGAAAATGATTCCTTATTCAATTATGATGTAGTTTCAAGTGAGAATATTATCGGAGCGATTAAGGCTGCAAATGATAACTCCGATATAAAAGGTATTGTTATTGAAGTTGATTCTCCTGGAGGCTCTCCTGTTGCCGGGGAAGAGATTGCTGATGCTCTTAAGAATAGCGAGAAGCCGACTGTAGGACTTATAAGAGAAACAGGGGCTTCTGCCGCCTATTGGGCAATAAGTAGCGCAGGTAAGATATTCGGCTCTAAAAACTCGAATGTGGGTAGTATTGGAGTCACAAGTTCATATTTAAACAACGTGGTAAAAAACAAGAAAGACGGATATACCTACGAGCAATTAAGCGCAGGTAAATTTAAAGATTCTGGTAACGCTGATAAGCCTTTAACCACAGAAGAAAAGG
>SIBT01000004.1 GCA_009695015.1 Candidatus Nomurabacteria bacterium
ATTCTTTTATATTTTTAGAAGGAAAATTAAATAAACCAATTATTGATGCTTTTAAAAAAATTGGTTCAAAAAAAGCAGAACTAAATTCTTTTGAATTGCCGAAAGAAAAAAAGGAAAAATTTGATAATTTTTTGGTGGCCAATGCTTTCGGGAAACGTGACAAGCTAAATGTCTGGGTTTATTTCAGACAAGCCATATCCAAAGGAGTGGGGATGGAAGAAATTATTGGTGTTCTTTTTTGGAAAATTAAAAATATGTTGCTTACAAAAGATTTTCAAAAGTTTTCGCCCATAGAGCTCAAAGATTTTATTTCTCGTCTTTCTTATCTTTTACCAAGAGCGCGCAAAAAGGGGCTCGATGCCGAGGCTGTTTTTGAGCAATTCCTTTTGGAAGCTTTTTAGCTATATTTTTTGGCTTGATTTTTAAGCTTATTTCATATATATTTTATATTCAAATAAGAAATGCGCCCATAGCTCAGCTGGTAGAGCAGATCCCTTTTAAGGATAAGGTCGTTGGTTCGATTCCAACTGGGCGCACAAAGTATGAGATACTTTATGCGTGACCACAAAAAAATGCTAGAATAATTCTTATGCACAGAATTAATAAAACCTTATTATATTTCTTCATCTTTACTTTAGTGAGTTCTTCGTTTGCTTATACTATCATCGTGAAAGCTTATGACAATGCTTTTGTTGACTATGTAAGTTACTGAATATGTTCTATAGTAAAATTTTATGTCAAAAGGCATTTTCAAATTACATAAACCTTGGGAACCCTCCGGAGACCAACCTGTGGCTATTTCAAAGCTCTTAGAAGGGCTTAATAAAGGGATGAAAAAACAGACATTGCTCGGAGCAACAGGTACTGGCAAGACTTTTACGATGGCGAATGTGATTGTAGAGCACAACAAGCCGACACTAGTCATCGCTCACAATAAAACCTTAGCTGCGCAACTTGCGCAGGAGTTTAAATTATTTTTTCCAGATGCCGCAGTGCACTATTTTGTTTCTTACTATGATTATTATCAACCAGAGGCTTATATGCCTGCCTCCGATACTTACATCGAAAAAGATGCTTCGATCAACAAAGAAATAGATATGCTACGGCATGCCTCCACTCAAGCGTTACTTACTCGTCCGGATGTGATTATAGTCGCTTCCGTGTCTTGTATTTATGGATTAGGTTCGCCGGAGGAATATGCAAAAGTTAATTTAAAGCTCGAAGTGAGTCAGAAGATGGATCGAATGACTTTAATGAAATCTCTCATTAAAATACATTTTGAGAGAACAAATGCAGACCTTACTCCTGGCAGTTTTAGGTCTCTTGGTTCACGTGTGGAATTTATGCCAGTGTCCGAAACTGTAATGTTTCAAATTGAAATGTCGGATGGAATAATTTCCAAAATAATAAAAGTTGATCCGATTTCTTCACAGATTATTAAAGAAGAAAAAAACATTTTTATTTTCCCGGCGAAACATTTCATCACTGAAGACAAGAAGAAGAAAAAAGCGTTAGTAGAAATTAAAAAAGAATTAAATATTCAGTTAAATAAATTTAAAAAAGAAGGAAAACTTTTAGAAGCCGAACGGATCAAGCGTCGTACAAATTACGATCTCGCGATGATAAAAGAAATTGGTTATTGTAATGGAATTGAAAATTATTCCAGACATTTGTCTGGCAAAGCTGAAGGCGAACCTCCAGAAACATTGCTTTCATATTTTCCTCATAATTTTCTCACCATCATTGATGAATCGCATGTAACACTGCCCCAGCTTCAAGGTATGTATTCGGGAGATGCTTCACGCAAAAAAACCCTTGTGGAATATGGCTTCCGCCTTCCTTCAGCCAAGGACAACAGACCTCTTAAATATGAAGAATTTAGTAAACGTATCGGACCGGTAATTTATACGAGTGCGACTCCGAGTGAAAAAGAAAGAAGTGAGAGTGAGCAAATCGTGGAGCAAATCATTCGCCCGACTGGTCTGGTAGATCCGGAAACGATTGTGCGACCGGTTTCGGCAACTTCACCACAACCCTCTCCCTTTCATGGGAAGGTGGAGGATGAGGTTTATCCCGGTCAAATTCAAGATTTTATAACAGAGGCGGAAAAAACAATTATAAAAGGTTTCCGAGTTTTAGCTACGACGCTAACAAAAAAAATGGCGGAAGACCTTTCTATTTACTTAAAGGAGAAAAAAATAAAAGCAGAATATTTACATAGTGATATAAAAACAATGGAGCGAATTAAAATTCTTACCCAATTTAGAAAAGGGGAGTTTGATGTGTTGGTCGGGGTCAATCTCCTGCGTGAAGGATTGGATTTGCCAGAAGTCGCCTTGATAGGGATTCTCGATGCTGATAAAGAAGGATTTTTACGTTCTGATACCGCGCTCATTCAGACTATTGGCCGTGCGGCACGAAATAGTGAAGGCAAAGTGATTTTGTATGCAGATATTTTGACTGGTTCGATGGAGCGAGCGCTCGGAGAAACTATTCGTCGTAGAAATATTCAACTAGCTTACAATAAAAAACACGGCATTACTCCAAAGACGATTATGAAAAAGATAAAAGATATTACACAAGAGCTCGAAAGTGAACATGGGAAGACGGTGAATGCCGAACTCGCGCTTGATTTGGAAATATTTAAAAAAGCATATGCCAAAGAATTTAAAAAAGATTCAACTAAAATAACCAAAAAAGATGGAGTTACTGAGGTAAAGCTTCATATGTCAGATCAAGAACGAAATAATTTAGTTTATGAAAAAATAATAAAGATAAAAGATAAAGAAATGAATAAAGCAGTGAAAGAATTAGATTTTGAAACTGCTGCGATCTTAAGAGATGAAATCGGGGTGCTTAGAGTGCGTTTGGAAAAGTAGAAAAATGTGTTAAACTTGTATTAGTTAAATATTGACCTACACCCCCTATGAACATGGCGTGGTGTCATTGCGTTATTTAGGTCCAAAAGAGAATAAATATAATAAAATTCAATGAAAAATCAGCAGAATATAGAAAAAATAACAGTAAAAGGGGCGCGGACGCATAATCTTAAAAATATAGATGTAGAAATGCCACGTAATAAAATGGTGGTTATTACTGGTGTTTCTGGTTCTGGTAAATCGTCTCTTGCTTTTGACACTATTTTTGCCGAAGGACAGAGGCGATATGTAGAATCTCTCTCTTCATATGCGCGACAATTTTTAAATCAAATGCCGAAGCCTGACGTGGATGAGATCACCGGACTTTCTCCGGCAATATCGATCGATCAAAAATCTCGTTCGAATAATCCGCGTTCGACAGTAGCGACTATTACAGAGATTTATGATTATCTTCGTGTGATGTATGCGCGTATTGGGCATCCGCATTGTCCAAAGTGTGGAGAAGAAATAAAAAAACTTTCCAACGAAGAAATTTTTAATTTTGCTTTAGAAAAGATAAATATTTTAAGCAAAAATACCAGAAGTAATAAAAAGGTTATGGGGGTGGAGTGGAATGAAATGCAAATAAATATTTTTTCTCCGATTGTGCGTGGACGAAAAGGAGAATACTATCAATTGCTCTATGATCTACTCGGTAAAGGTTTTTCGGAAATCCGTCTTGATGGTGTGATGAAAAAGCTTCGTGAACAGATAACGCTTTCAAAAAACAAAGCTCATAATATCGATGTATTAGTTGATCATTTTGCTGTGCATGAATTTAATGATAATAAAGAAGGTAGTAGAATGCGACTTTCTGAATCCATCGAGCGTGCGCTTGTTGAGTCTGATGGACTAGTGACTATTAAAATGGATGATGAAGAATTCGTGATGTCTGCAAAGTTTGCTTGCAAAAATGATGGATTTTCTTTTCCAGAAGTCGAACCTCGTTTGTTTTCTTTCAATTCTCCTCATGGCGCGTGTCCAGCTTGTAATGGCCTTGGTTCTAAATATTTTATGGGAGATGAACCTTGTGATGTTTGTCATGGTGCTAGGCTTCGCCCTGAAGCTTTAAATGTATTTTTAACAGATCATAATAAAAAAATAAATATTTTAGATCTTTCTTCACTTTCCATAAAAGATGCTCATGATTTTTTTAAAAATCTAAAACTTTCTGATCAAGAAAAAGAAATATCCGTGCCAGTCGTGCGTGAGATTGAAGCGCGACTTCAATTCATGCTCGATGTTGGGCTTGATTATTTACAGCTTTCGCGTAAAGCAAATACACTTTCGGGTGGTGAAGCGCAACGTATTCGCCTCGCTTCTCAGCTCGGCTCACGGCTTGTCGGGGCGCTTTATGTGCTAGACGAGCCGACGATTGGGCTCCACCAGCGTGACAATGATCGTTTGATCAAGACTCTTCAAAATTTGCGAGATTTAGGCAATACGATCTTGATTGTTGAGCACGACGAAGATACTATCTATGCGTCGGATTATATTGTGGACATAGGGCCCAAGGCTGGAGTGCATGGTGGAGAGGTAATAGTTTCTGATTATCTTGAGGATGTACTGACTGCAAAGAAAAATACCAATAACTCCAGAACTTTAGGATATTTACGTGGCGAAATAAAAATAGAAATTCCTAAAAAACGAAGAGAGAGTAAGGGAATACTTCGTATTGCAGGCGGAAAGATTTTTAATATAAATAATTTAAATGTTGAAATTCCTCTCGGCGTGATGACTTCTATCACCGGTGTTTCTGGTTCTGGTAAAAGTTCTTTTATGTATGAGATTCTTTACAAGAATCTTCAAGCTCGCTATGAACGTAAATATCGCACCGCCACAATTTTTAATTGTTCTTCGTTTTCAGGTACTGAATATTTATCACGCGCAATTTTGATCGATCAGTCTCCGATCGGCCGAACGCCACGTTCAAATTTAGCTACTTATACTGGTGCTTTTACTCACATTCGAGATCTTTTTGCGACGACCGAAGAAGCCCGCCTTCGGGGTTGGAAAGCGAACAGGTTTTCCTTTAATGTAAAAGGTGGTCGTTGTGAAGCCTGCGAAGGTAACGGTGAAATAGCGGTCGAGATGCATTTTCTTCCTACGGTTTATGTGACATGTGATGTTTGCAGTGGTAAACGTTTTGACAAAGAGACGCTAACCGTAAAATATAAAAAGAAAAATATTTATGAAGTGTTACACATGACAGTAGAAAATGGCTTAGTCTTTTTTAAAGATATTCCGGAAGTTGCTGAGAGATTGCAGTCTCTTGTAAACGTGGGGTTGGGATATTTAAAACTTGGTCAGAGTGCGACGACACTCTCGGGTGGAGAAGCGCAACGTGTAAAAATCTCTAGCGAACTTTTTCGTCCGCATCTAGAGAAAACAATTTATCTTTTAGACGAGCCGACAGTGGGACTTCATTATGATGATGTACAAAAACTCTTAGAAGTTTTAAATAAGCTTGTTTCAAAAGGTAACACTGTTGTACTCATAGAACACAATTTAGATATAGTAAAAAGCTCTGATTATATTATAGATATTGGTCCGGAAGGGGGAGTGCATGGTGGAAACTTGGTTGCTAAAGGCACTCCAGAAGAGGTGGCAAATAATGCAAAAAGTTACACTGGAAAATACTTAAAAAAAGTCTTAAGAAAATAAAAAAAAGAGAAAAATTATGCAAAGTATTTATTTTAAAAAACTAAAACTTCCTGACAAGTCCGGAATATATATTTTTAAGTACAAGAAAAAAATATTATATATCGGCAAAGCTACTTCACTCAGAAGTCGTACTAGAAGTTATTTTTCTAAAGATTTAATTGAAACCCGCGGTCCGCTTATTGTCGATATGATTTTCAAGGCGAATAAAATAGAGTGGCAAGAAACCGAGAGTGTGCTCGAAGCGCTCATTCTAGAAGCAACGCTTATAAAAAAACATCAGCCCTATTACAATACAAAAGAAAAAGATGATAAGAGTTTCAATTATGTTTGTATAACAAAAGAAGAATTACCCAAAGTAACTGTAGTGCGTGGGAAAAATTTAATTCCAGAACTTTTTTATAAAATATTCGGTCCTTATACAAGCGGAGTTCAACTTCGAGAGGCAGTAAAAATAATTCGAAGAATCTTTCCATTTTTGGATGAAAAAAGTAAAAACTATCTTGAATTTTATAAGCAAATAAATTTAGTACCGGATTTAAGCGATCATAAACTGTATAAACAAAATATTAGAAATATTATTTTGTTTTTTTTGGGCAAAAAGAAACAGATTTTAATAAATTTACGAAAAGAAATGAAGGAATATGCAAATCTGCGTGAATTTGAAAAAGCGGGAGAATTAAAAAGACAAATTTTTGCTTTACATCATATTAATGATATTGCATTATTAAAAAGCGAGAGTTCTCCATTTTTTTCACCCCTGCGCTCTTCCCTGAGTACAGGACGGGACCCTCGGGGATTAAAAAAAGAAAGAACTCTCGCTTCTAGAATCGAAGCGTATGACATCGCGCACATGAGCGGTAAAAATATGGTTGGAGTTATGACTGTAGTAGAGGATGGGGAAGTAGTGAAGAGTGAATATAAAAAATTCAAAATCAAAACCCAAACTGGAGCTAATGATACTGGAGCGCTGAAGGAAATTTTAGAAAGGCGCTTGGCTCATACAGAATGGCCCTATCCTAGTTTGGTTGTGGTAGATGGAGGAATAGCTCAATTAAATGCAGCTAATGTTGTGCTAAAAGGTCTCGAGGTTGATATTCCGGTTGTTTCTGTGGTAAAAGATGAGAGACACAAACCAAAAGCTATAAATGGTAAAGAGGAAATAGTAAAGATAAACAAGGGAGCAATTTTACTAGCAAACAGCGAAGCGCATAGATTTGCTATCGCTTATCATAAAAAAATGCGTAATAAAAATTTTTTAACCCAGTAGGTGATTTTACTAAATCAAATGATGAAAAAAAATAAAGAAAACATTTTAATATTACATAATATCCGAAGCGTGGAGAATGTCGGCGCGATGTTTCGTACTGCGGATGCCTCTGGGATAGATAAAATCTATTTAACAGGGTATACGCCAACGCCGCTTGACCGTTTTGGTAGAAAAAGAAAAGATTTGGCCAAGTCTGCGCTTGGGGCGGAAGAATTTGTGCCATGGGAGCAGAAAAAAAGTATTGCATCGTTACTTTTAAAATTAAAAAGAGAAAAGTTTTTAATTATAGCGATCGAACAAGATGAAAAATCTTTAGACTACAAAAAGATCAAACTCCAAAACAAAAATGTCTTTATCGTCGGCGCAGAAGTGACTGGAATACCTAAAAATATTTTAAAAAAGTGCGATGTGATAGCTGAGATTCCCATGAAAGGCAAAAAAGAATCACTGAATGTCTCCGTCGCGCTCGGGATTGCTTTGTTTAGGATTCTAGATAAGTAGAAGAAAAAATATCAAAATTTATAAAGCAACCTATCTCCCGAAGCTTCGGGAGCGAACTGCTCGCCTGCCCGGCTGCGCAAGGCTTTCTAAATTTTATATTTCTTCTTCTACTTCTGATGTACTGAGCAAAAATGCGCGCTGCGACCGTTTATTACTTTTCTTTTTATTGTGCCTTTACACTTAGATTTTCTGCATTTTTCTCCTGTCCGTCTGTATGCTTCATGGTGTAGTTGGAATTTACCCGGTAGCCCGTGAATATTGCGATAGTCAGACATCGAATCTCCGCCGAAATCTATGCCTTTCGCTAGTGTTTCTTTGATTGCTTCTAGTATTAACTTTAATTCAATATCTTTAATGTTTCGCACTTTTCTCTCTGGATGTATTCCAGCTCGCCAGAGAATTTCATCGGAATAAATATTGCCAATACCGGCAATAATACTTTGATCCATCAGAACGGTTTTAATTTTTCCATTTACTTTTTTATTTAGGCATTCTTTTAATTTTTCTGAATCAAAATCTTTTTCTAATGGCTCCGGCCCGATGTTATTCAGGTGTTTTGTATCGTGAGCTGTGATGGTATCCAATAATGTAATTTTTCCAAATTTACGCGCGTCAGAAAATGCGAGGTGTGTTTTGTTTGAGAAAGTGAAAATAACATGCACAAATCTATTGTATGGATCATGCAGGGGGCCGGGTTCTGTTGGAATCCAAACATAATCTTTTTTAGGTGAGGTGAATTTATACTTCCCATACAACAAATGCCCGGTCATTTTTAAATGAACAAGAATTGTTTTTCTATCCGACAGATTTATCAATATATTTTTTGCTCGTCGTTCTACTGACAAGACTTTTTTATTTAGAATTTCTTTTTTGAAAATTTTAAAATATGCAGGGTTTGCGATAGCACCACTTTGGCGTTTGTCTTTTGTGGATAAATCCGTCCACACGTCTTTTATCGTGAGATCAACGATTACGTTTCGTAAGCCTCTAGTTGTCGTTTCAACTTCTGGAAGTTCTGGCATATCAAATATATATACGAATTAACAAATCATTTCATTGCAAGTATCTTCAGTGCTTCACGGATTTTTGCAGTTGTGTTTAAGTCAACAGAGACTTTTTTTAATGTTTCACGTGCTTCGCTTTGAGAATAACCCAGAGATTTGAGTGCTTCTAATACATCCAGCTCACCTTGCAGGGAACTACCAGTCTTTGCTTCCCCCATCTTGTCTCGTAATTCGATAACTATTTTTTCCGCAGTTTTTTTACCAATGCCGGAGATTTTGGTCAGATAGGAGATATCGCTAGTGCTTATGGCTTTTTTCAAAGTTTCTATCGAAGCAATACCGAGGATTCCAAGCGCGCCCTTAGGTCCAATACCAGAAACATTGATCAGCATTTCAAAAAATTCTAATTCTTGTCTATCTAGAAATCCATATAAATCCAAAATGTCTTCGCGAACATGCGTGTGAATCCAGAGCATTATTTCTGTACCTCCGCCAGCTGGTGGATTTTTCACCCTAGATAGGGCATCTGGGGATACGCTTATTTTATAACCGACTCCATTTGTTTCTACTATTAAGTATTTTTCTGTTTTTAATATTATTTTACCTTTGATGCTTCCAATCATAAGTTAATGATATCATAGCAATAGGAATAATTAATTATTGACAATAATATGCATCAAGGTTAAACTTTTTAAGTAGTAAATTTTAAAGTTCTTTTAAAAAGTATAATTTTGCCCTAAGGAGGGGCACAGCGATGAGAAAAACAAATATCATTGTGACTCTTGGGCCGGCGTCGTACGACCCAGAGGTTGTTCGAGGGATGATTTCAGCTGGGGCCGATGTGTTCCGTTTGAATTTATCCCATGTGAATTCATCCGATGACTATCCCTTCCTAGTGGGGGTGGTTAAAATGGTTCGCCGGATTGCTGGCGAACAAGGGAAGACAATTGAAATTATGGTGGATTGTCCGGGGCATAAATTCCGCCTAGGGCATTTCGTAGCTCGAAAGGTTCGCCTCGGTGGCTTGCTCGAGCTGACAGTAAATCAGATGCCTCAAAATGGAGAGATTTCGTTTCCCTATCCTAATTTCATGTCTTTGCTAGAGCAGGGACAAGAAGTTGTGATCGGGGACGGTGTTCCTCGGTTTGAGGTGGTTCGGATTGCATCACAAGAATCACCAAATGTGCTCTGTAAAGTGACTCTGCCTGGGCTACTCGAGCCTCGCAAGGGGTTCACTGTTCTTGGTTTCAAAATCGCGAACCTCCTACTTCCGCATTTGACCGAGGCGGACAAACGTGGGCTTGAGTTCGCCATAGAAGTGAAAGCTGAACAGGTTGTCATGTCTTATGGCACCACCGTAGTTCAACTGAATGCATTCAATGTGCATTATAGTGAGCTCGGGGTTATGGGCAAAGTACTTTTCAAGTATGAACTTGGTGAGGCGTGGAGCGACATCGATGACATCGTCAATGCTAGCGACGGGGGTTTCGTTGGGCAGGGAGATCTTGGTCTTTCTGTACCATCGGAATATGTACCTCACGAAGCCATGCGGGTCATTAGTGCTTACATCGCCAAAGGTAAGCCATGCATCGTTGGGACGCAACTCTTGGCGAGCATGAAGAATCACCTTTTCTCCACACACGGGGAAAGTGCCGGGATTTATCTTTATGTTTTGAAAGGTGCTACTGGCTTGATGGTCAGTGACGAAACTTCGGTGGGTGCACATCCCATCGAAGTTGTGAAGACATTGGACCTCCTCATCCGGGCGGCCGAGGTTCAATAGGACAATGACGTCCAACGCTATGGAGGGTGGCGATTCACCCTCCAACAATCCCCAAGTCTTCGTGCTTGGGTGTTTTTTTTTGTTTAGATAAAGAAAATTTGATTTATTTTAAATTTTAAGATAGTATCTATTTATGCCAATTACACAATCAGCTAAAAAAGCAATCAGGGGATCTTTGCGCAAGAAGGCTTTTAATGACAGTCGCAAGCGTGCTATGAAAGAGATTATCAAGAAAATTGAGAAGATTTCCAAGACAGACAAGAAAGAAGCTGCTAAAATGCTCTCAAGCGCTTTTGCTATAATAGACAAAGCGGCTCAAAAGAATGTCATTAAAAAGAACAACGCTGCTCGTAAGAAATCTCGCTTATCAAGATTAGTAAAGTAAGATTTTTTATTTTTTAAATTATGTCGCATTTATTAGAATTTTATGGAACTGAATGTCCACATTGCATAGATATGCATGTGCTTGTAGAACGTTTAGAAAAAGAAGAGGGGATCAAGATTGAGAGCTTGGAAGTCTGGCATAATAAAGAAAATGAAAAGCGATTACTAGAATTAGATAAAGAATTTTGCGGTGGTGTGCCTTTCTTTTATAACACTCAAACTAACAAATGGATCTGCGGAGAAGAGAGTTATGATATATTAAAAAAATGGGCCAAGGGAGAAGAGTTTAATCAATAAACAACCCAAACAAAAAACCACCCCAACATGAAGTCAGAGGTGGTTTTTTGTTAGAAAGAAAGTTTACGCGCGTTGTACGTTCGTAGCATTCAATCCTTTTGGAGATTCCTCTGTCTCGAAAGAAACAGCATCACCTTCCTTTAGCTCGTCAAAAGTTACGCCAACAAGAGAATTGCTGTGAAAGAATAAATCCTTCGCAAGTCCTTCTCCGGTAATAAAGCCGAAACCTTTATCAGTGAGTCTTTTTATTGTACCAGTCATTGATTTTTTTAGTTAAATTATTAAATACAAAAGTGTGTTCTACGAAATCGACTCTTTTCTCTATCCATTCGGACCAAAGTCCTCAGGATCTGCGACCTACTTTGTCCATAGAGCATATCACAGAGGGGTATACCTTGTCAAGGTTCTGTGGATTACTGTGTTTGACTAAGTTATACAGAATGTAGTATAATGCTGTGTAATTGATGTTCGTTGTAGTAAACAATTAATCGGGATATATGTCCCAGAAAGGAAGTATGTGCCCAAAAGAAATGCATATCTTAGTCAGTGCATTGGAAAATTCCGGTTTCTTCACAAAGAAACGGATTACTGAGATCTGGGAAGATCCAAGTTTTATTGATGATCTCTTCATCCTCATTAGTGATGAGAATGAAGAATATGAAGTCAGTCCGACGGGAAATAAAACTTACCATCGGCGCCAGAATTACGCTCCACCTTTGCAGGTGGCATGAGCGCCCCCACTTGTGTGTGGACGGTGCAGAGAAATGTATCATTCACACACAAGTGAGTCGTAGGATTTTCCTCGCTCACTTGTTTTATTTTATATAAAAAAATTTTCTCTATTTCCTTTCTATTTTTTATTAAATAAGCTAATCTATCTAAATGCAGAAAGAAGTTCAGAATAATCAAAAAACTCAAGAAACGATAGTCAGATTTGATAATATCTCCTTCGAGTGGGGAGTCAATAAACCCATTTTAGACGGAGTGAGTTTTACTATTCGTCGGGGGATGAAATTTACTTTGATGGGACAAAATGGCGCTGGAAAGAGCACTATTTTTGGTTTGATTGCTGGTTTAAATATTCCCGAATCTGGGATTATTAATGTTGTGAAAGGTGTGAGCATTGCGACTTCACGGCAAGTTATTCCAAAAGGCGAGATGAGTCTCACGGTGCGGGAATTTTTTGAGAACGCCCTTGCCCTTCGAGAGAGGGGTGGAGTGAGGGTGAAAGTTTATGATATCGATCCGAGAATTGATGACGTTTTGGAAGTGGTTAATTTGAAAGGATATCTAAAAGTTCATGACAGAATCATGAACACTTTTTCTGGCGGGCAACAGGCGCGCCTACTTCTCGCTTCAGCTCTTATTCAAGATCCAGATTTACTTCTATTAGATGAGCCGACAAACAATTTAGACAAAGCTGGTATCGCGCACCTAACAAAATTTTTGATTGATTATAAAAAAACAGTTCTTGTTATTTCTCACGATGCAGAGTTTTTGAATGCTTTCACGCAAGGCGTTTTATATTTAGACTTGTACACAAAAAAGATCGAGCAATATGTCGGCAATTATTTCAATGTGGTTAAAGACATCACCGCACGAGTAGAAAAAGAAAATATGAAGAATGCCCAGCTACAGAAAGAGATTCAAGCTAAAAAAGATCAAGCAAATGTATTCGCCTATAAAGGTGGTAGGCTGCGTCTGGTCGCCAAGCGCATGAGGGAAAAAGCCGAGGAACTAGAAGAAGAGATCGTCGATGTGCGAAAAGAAGATAAATCTATCCGGCCGTTTAATATTCCTTCCCAGCCGGACTTGATCGGAGAAATTTTACATATTTCTTCTTTCACAACCATGAAAAATGGGAAAATTATAAAACACAAAGCTGAAATCTCTTTGAATAAAAATAATCATTTGCTTTTGGTAGGGCCGAACGGTATCGGGAAGACGACTCTTTTGGAGAGGCTCGCGAGTGGTCATGCTGATGGTGAAAAAGTAAAAGATGGTATACGCATTGGATATTATCGACAAGATTTTTCTACGCTTAATTTTGAAGACACAGTGTATGAATCTTTAGCAAGCGCGATGCTAGCGGGTGGAGAAAAACTTGATGAAGAGCGGATGCGTTCTGTCGCCGCAGGATTTTTAATCACCGGAGAATTTATTCGCACCAAAATAGGAGATCTATCCGAAGGGCAGAAGGGGCTTGTTGCTTTTACGAGATTAGTCTTGCAAAAACCTGGACTCCTCATCTTAGATGAGCCGACGAACCATATAAATTTCCGCCACTTGCCTATAATAGCGCAAGCACTCGATAAATACGCTGGTGCAATGATCTTAGTATCTCACGTGCCTGAATTTGTTAAACAGATTAGGATTGATGAAGTACTTGATTTAGAAAAATAGCCAATTCCTCATCTTTTATTTCTCGCATTGCATTAGGTTTTAAATTCCCTAATTTTATATTCATAATTCTCTCGCGTTTTAAATCGGCGACTTCTTGAAATAATGCGGAACACATACGTCTGATCTGATGTTTCTTGCCTTCAGTAAGAGTCACTCTAAAAGAAAATTCGTTTAAAATTTTTACTTTGCATTTTTTTGTCATATAACCCTCAATATTTACACCGGACCCCATTTTTTGTTTAAAGCTAGAGCGAAGTTTGTTTAAAGTTCTTACTATGTATTCTTTTTCGTGAAAATATTTTGGATTTAAAAGAGCGTCGGTGATGCGTCCATCATTTGTGAGTATCAAAAGTCCATGGGAAGCTTTATCTAATCGTCCCAGTGGAAAAAGATCTTCTCGCGGAGAATCAGTTTCAATTCCGATCGGTTTGTTGTAAGCAAAATATAAATATTTTTTCGTTTCTGCTCCTTTTATTTCCACCACGTCTTTTTCTAAAACTTTACTGCCGAGTATGGCGAGCTTTCCATTAATAAAAACCTTTTTTTCTTTTACCAGCTCATCTGCCCCTCGTCTAGTAGTGATCTTTTTCAATGCTAGGTATTTATTTATCCGCATTGGATAAAGAGGCGTTATTTTTCTTTCTATTACTTTTTTATTCATAACGTAATGCATCAATTGGATTTAATCTCGCTGCTCGACGGGCAGGGTAGTAACCGAAAACAATACCAATACCAGCCGAAACATAACGAATATTACCGTTAGTGTTTGTGAATTTTTTATATCCCAAGTACACAACACCAATCAGGGCGACCAAGATGATAGCGCTGATTATTTTGTGAGTTTTAACGTATAATTTTACTTTAATCATAATTTTTAATTTATTTTTATAACACCAATATAGCATATATATGCAATATTTATAGGTTTCTTTATTTGGTTTCCTTATTCGTGTATAGTAGTAGTTTTTTTATTGAAGGGGAGAGATTGATCGGAGCTAAAAGAGTGTTTAACTATAAGTATTAGTAAGAGTATAAGGATAATTAGAAGTTGCCATCCAAAGATATTTCCTGGCAAGAAATCTGCGCCAAATACATTTGCTCCCAGATTATTTTGATTATCATCTTTTTTATTTACGGATAATGCGGGGTCGTTCCAAATCTGCGCCGAGACATTGGCCACTACTGATTGAGAAGAACCTACAGGATCAATATAACTTAAAGTCGCAGGGAAATTCAAATTTATTCCGGCAGAAATATCGTTTGGTATTTTTATTCGAATTGTCGTAGTGCCTTCTCCATTTGCTTTCAGAGTTTTTAAATTGAATACCAAAGTATTATTAGATCTAATTGGATTGTTTGGAGTGGACAATAAATAATTGACTTCATGTGGAATATCTATACGAAGAGTAAGACCAGTGATCGATCCCGTTCCGATGTTTTGATAATTTAAAGTATAATTAATTTCGTCTCCTGGATGTGGTCTGGTGTTGTCGAGTGTGGGTATGATCTGCTGGTTGCGGTCTATCGAAGAAGTGATGAGCACGAGTGAAGTCGGAGTTGGTCTGATGACAGGTTCTCTGATTACAACCGTATTTGGACCACTGGTGGTGAAACTTAAAATGGAACCGATATTTCTCCACAAAGAATTTTCTGCTACGGCTCGGAAATAATAAGTTGTTCCTGGAGAAAGTTCGACGAGTGTATCTGTGTGGGTAGTAGGTGTTGATATTCCGATTGATTGTGCCGCTGTTTTGTTTCCTAGATTCATAGTTTTTCCCCATTCAAACCAAGAATTTGTGAAATTGTTTTCTGTATTAGTAATTGAAGAATTTAATTGCGCGCTAGTGTTTGAAATTTGAGTTGCGTCAGTTGTGACGGCAGTTATAAAATTTGTGTTTTGTGTTTGATTTCCGACAACTACAGTGACTGATCTAGTATCATAATTACTATTGTAATTATTACAAGAGATTGTGTAAGTTGTCGTATATTGAAGGGGACCAGTATTAAAACTACCCGAAAAAGTATTTCTTATTCCTGCCCAGCCGTTAGATCCACCACTTCCTGTGCAATATGTCGCATTCGTCGGATACCAACGAATTATAGTGCTTTCATTGTAGGGAATATTTATTCGATCTGCCGAAATACTTACATTTACTTGGGGATTATTTGGGGTATAATAATTTTGATATCTACAAGGCAATGTCCCGCCATAGTTTATAGATGAAGTATCCTGGCAAATTTGAATCTGAGCACTGACATAGATCGTCACAGAAGTATTGGCTGAACCAATACTATTGCTACAAGAAATATAGTAAGTGGTTGTGTTTGTTAAAGCTCCAGTAAAGAAAGTATCCGACATGTTCATACCCCCTGCCCAGTCATTTGAGCCGCCACTAGCAACACAAAAAGTTGCGTTGGTAGAGTTCCAATTGATTGTGCTTGATCCATTATAGCTGATAGAGCTTGGATTTGCGGAAATATAGATAGTTGGATTTTGAAATTCAGACGCCTCCGCGCGAGCTGGCATAGCAGTTATAATGTTGAAGATTAAGAAGAATAGCGTTATTCCGAAAGCGATATTTTTAATTGGCTGTTTTATATTTTTCATATATACAAATATTATTGTATACTGAAACGACAAAAAAGTCAAGAGCTTTTTTATTATGATTCTTTAGAAGAATTAGTCTTCTTTTTGTTGTTTTTCGTGCTTTTTATCTTTGTCGGAATTGTTGTGCCCATGAGCATCAACTTCGTAGGAAGTATTTTGTTGCTCGAAGAAGTTTACTAATTCAAAAACATCGGTCGCTGTCGACATCCATTTGGCAGGATTGGTGACGTTGAAATAGGGCTCGAGGCCGAGCTCTTCCAGTCTGCGATCTGCTACATATTGCACATATTGATTTACATAATCTGCATTGAGACCCAGGATGCCTTTCGGGAACATGTCCTTATTGTAATTAACTTCTAGTTCTACTCCATCAATGATTATTTTTCGAATCTCTTCTGCAAATTCTGTTGTCAAAAGCTCAGGGTTTTCTTCTAGCACAGTATGGATAAGTTGAATACCGAATTTTAAATGTAGGGATTCATCTCGCAAAACCCAGGTGATCATTGAGCCTAAATTACGTAATTGATTTCTTTGGCGAAAAGAAAGAGCAACCATGAATCCAGAATAAAACCAAGTTCCTTCCATCACGATGTTGGTCGCGACTAAATTGCGTAAGAAATCTTTTTTACCTTCCGCGCTTTCGATGTCTAGATTCTCTTCGGTCATGCGGATCAGATATTTATTTATGAAATTTTCTTTCTTTATCATTGAGTCAGTTTTAAGGTGAGTGTCATATACCTTACTTCGATCAAGTGGAAATGTTTCGAGTACGTATTCAAAAGATACGCAATGATTCGCTTCTTCAAACATTTGCTTTGCGAGGTATAGATGACATTCTGGACTCTTTAAATATGGATAAACTCCTAGTGCGAGAGATCTATTGACGATGAGTTCTGCTGGATTAAAAAATGCCATTAAAAATTCTACCGCGTGCTTCTCATCTTCGGTCATTACTTTCCAATCAACTAAATCTTCACCGAGTGGTATTTCGTGAGGGAACCAACTATTTCTAACTGCCTGATTATAGAGGTCATATGCCCATTTATAATGCATGGGATGCAAATTCATATCGGTTGGAGACGCTTTTCCTAAAATCATACAGTTTATATTTATGTGGATTTTGCTTTTTAAAAGAGGGTCAGCCAGATCATTTTAAAAAGCAAAATCCATTTTCATTAATTAATAATTATTGGCAGCTTTCGCACAAGAATTTTTCCTGTGGATCTTCTGCAATATCTACTTTCGGAGTTTTCATTATATGCATTGGTTCTTTCATATGGATAGGAGATGGCTCTGCCATAATTA
Source organism: Candidatus Nomurabacteria bacterium (assembly GCA_009695015.1). Lineage (GTDB taxonomy): Bacteria > Patescibacteriota > Minisyncoccia > Phycocordibacterales > UBA9973 > UBA9973. The sequence continues at coordinate 17,135 of SIBT01000004.1, forward strand.
TTTGCTGGATCTCTACTTCTTGTTGAATAATTTGTGATGTTTCTTTTTGTTCTTCAGCCTTGTCTTCGACTTTTTCTACAGTTTTGTCTCGAAGCACTGCGAAGCCTCTTTTGCCGAGCGCTTGCGCTTTGTTGACGGTCGTAGTGGACTGTTCAGCAGAGTGACGGGGTTTCATGTGGAGGTAGTAAGTTGTTTTGAGTCCTTTGTCCCAAGCGGTGGTGTAGACATTCATAATTTCATTTATATCACGAATCTCTAAATACATATTTCGAGAGATTCCCATATCTACCCATTTTTGAGCTCGAGCGGCTACCTCAATATATGCGTAAGGAGAAATGGAGAATGAAGTTTTGTAAATTCTTTTGATTGAGTCTGGGATATCAGCGATGGATTCGATGTCTCCATGATTCTCGAGAATTGCTTCCCGTGTTTTCTCCCAAAGATTTTGACTTTGGAGCGCCTGCATCATGTTTGGATTTACCTCTAAATATTTACCAGATATTTTATTTCTAGAAAACATTTGGGTAAATCTCGGGTCAATTCCGGGCGAGGTGCCGGCTACGAGTCCGATGTTTGCATTTGGGGCGATCGCGAGTAGGGTAGCGTTACGTATTCCTTTTTTTACTTTAGTGCGCAGAGTTTCCCAATCAAGTGCTGGAAGTAATTTTGCGGATTCTTTTTTTACTGTGAGCTCACGTTCTCGATCAAATTCTAGTTTGGCGATTGTATCCATCGGCACTTCGCCTTTGGACCAACCAGAACCCTTAAAATTTTTGTAAGATCCGCGTTCTTCTGCTAGATTAGCAGATTCGTCGATAGACATAAAAGAAATAAATTCAAAAACTTGATCAGCAAAGTCCGCAGCTTCATTGTCTTCATAAGAATACCCAAGCTGTTCGATCGAGTCCGCGAAGCCCATTAATCCCAAGCCCACGGCTCTATTCTCATTGTCCGCGCGTATAGCTTCTGGAATAGGAAGTTCATTGATATCAACTAGATTATCGAGCTGACGAGTAGCCAATCGCACTGACTCTTCTAATCGATGCCAATCGATCTGTCCTTGCATGATATGTCGAGCCAAATTTATGGAAACTAAATTACAAACTGCTACATTTTCTCTATCAGTAGGCAAAGTAACTTCAGTGCAGAGATTTGAACAATGAATGGTGCCTGTGTTGTTGTTTAATGCTCGGACATTTATTGCATCTTTCCAAGTGAGCCATGGATGCGAGGTAGTTTCAAGGGAAATTAAAATGTTTTTATATTGTTCACGCGCAGGTATGACGTTGTACATCTTCATTTTTCCATTTTTAGCCATTTCTACATATTCATTATATCTTTTAGAGAATGCTTGGCCGTAAAGTTCATTCAAATCCTTTACCTCTTTTGGATCAAATAGATACCATTCATCAGACTCTAAAACTCTTTTCATAAATTCATCAGAAATAAATACAGCCGTGTTCGCAGTGCGGGTTCTCCTGTAATCATCGCCACTATTTTGTTTTAAGTCTATAAAATCTTGGAAGTTCAAATGCCAGTTTTCCATATAAAAACACAGCGCGCCTTTTTTCTTGCCACCTCTTTGCACGGCACGGACGGCCGAGTCAATAATGTGCATGAAAGGAATTGGGCCGGAAGAAATAGTATTGTTTGATTTTAGAATTGATCCTTCGGCGCGTAGTTTGGTGACCGAAAGCCCGATCCCGCCAGTTGCTTTAGATAAAAGTAAAACGTCTGAAACCGTTTTGCCGATGTGTTCCATATCATCGTGAATTTCCATCAAGTAGCAATTTGAAAGTTTTGGATGGGGAGTGCCGGCGCCGATGTTCGAGGAGCCAGCAGAGAGATATTCCAGTTTGGACATTTTTTCATAAAATTTCTTTGCCCACTCGGTCGAATCCTTTTCGTTGAGCGACATGCCCATCGCTACGCGCATCCAAAAATATTGTGGAGTTTCGAGTGGAGCTTGCTTTTCGTTTTTCATCAAGTAACGATTTTGCATTGTCGAGAGTCCGGAATATTTATAGAGTTCATCATTTTCTATTTTCAAACTGGAGGCTAAATCTTCCAAATCAAAGGTCGTCGCCATTCTTTTGTCGAGCAACCCCTTACTAACAGCATTTAAAATATATTCTTTGAAGTGCGAGCTGTGAAGTTTTGCAAATTCGACAGGAGAGATGCTTCTTGATTCGTCACTGTCGTAATCCCCGATGACTTTTTTATAAATTCCTTTCAAAAGTAGGCGAGTAGCAATTTTATCGAAGTCCATTCCGTATTGAGCATTTTGAAGAGCGGCATTTATACACGCCGTGTCCATCTCTTCGGTGGTGATACCGTCATATAGAGTGAGTTGTGTCTCAGTTGCGATCTGAATGACCTTACTGATAGGATCAGAAAGCCCATAACAAGCCCTTTCGATGGATTTGTTGATCCGATCAGCGTTGAAAGGTACTTTTGTCCCGTCTCTTTTTGTGATTGTAAGTGTCATTTTCTTAACGAATATAAATCTTGTTTAAATAATTTTTTCTAGTAATTTTTCTTGTTGTACAGACCATTATACACGAAAATAGTCCCCGAGTGTAAAGTGGATAACTGCAATTTCCCGCATTAAAACACATAAAAAAAAATTATAAAATACCATCAGATTAATATGAGTAAAAAGTGCTTATATGTAATGATTAAACAAAATTTCTGGTGCCCTCAGTTGGAATCGAACCAACATCGCAAACTCCGCAAGCTCGCATTCTATCCATTAAACTATGAGGGCGTAACTTAGATTAGCAGTTTTTTGTGAAAATTAAAAGCCCAATGAATCCATGATCTTTATAGACGGATGTTCTTTTATTTCTTCTTCTGGCACGTCTTTGTTCGAGAGAAGGGAGTGAATATATTCTGCATTAATATTGTCTATAGGTATTGAAATAACCGGCATGAACAATCTTTCGGTTTTTACAAAAAGTATCGGTTTTGTGTCCACTTGCACCCAAAAAGATTTTATATTTTCATAAGGATAAAGTTGAGTTCTGATTTTTAATCCACGATTGTTTAATTCATAAGAAATTATCTCAGGTTTTTTAATTGCAAAGAATCCCAACAATCCTCCACTTAGTAAAAAAAGCGCGGCTAAAAAATAATTACCGAAAATGATCGAAGCGGCGGAACTAGTCACGACAATAATGCCGAGTGCCCAAAACCAATCCTTACCCCGAGTCTTTTCTTCGTATTCCAAAGCAGACCACTCTAGTTTTTCCATGTGTTAATTGTACCACAATTTTAAATATTTCCTGCAATATTTTGTTTTTTATATAACAAGAACTGTTCTCGCTACATATAAAATCCTTTAAAGTTTGCTATTATTAGAATGAGTCTCAACCAGAAATTTAAGATTAACATCTAGGCGGAGGCGGTGAGATTCGAACTCACGGTGCCTTGCGGCACTCCTGTTTTCAAGACAGGTGCACTAAACCACTATGCGACGCCTCCGCCTAGATGTCAAGTTTATTATTTTTTTAAATAGCCATTTAATTCTCTCTTGCTTTGGGCGGGCAAGACAAGTGCGATAGATCACTCTGTCACGCTTTCTTTTTTTATTTTATCGACTCCCAAGCTTTTTTGAAATCTCTTTTCACCTCCATCCAACTTTTCTTCGCGATTTTGAAAATATAAAAGATTTCTAAAATTCCTACGGTGTTTAATATAATCAATACAACAAACCATTTCTTGTGACTGTTTTTTACAGCTGTCCACACTGCATAGACTTTCCAAGGAATAGTCCAAAGAAATAGTATTAATATGAGTATATTAACCGAAGTTGGTAATTGTTCCACGACAAAATCATATCAGAAAAATGTTTTTTGTGCTAGTATTTAAATATGAAATTTCTCGGTATCGATTATGGAACAAAAAGAATTGGAGTCGCAATTTCTGACGAAAATGGTACGATTGCTTTTCCGAAAGAGATTGTGCCTAATGATGTAAATACTTTTAAAAGATTTAGCGAGATTATTGAAAAAGAAAACATTTCGGAAATGGTAATGGGGGAGTCAGTGGATTTTTCTGGTAAATTAAATGCGCTTTCAGCGCGGATAGAAGTTTTTATTTTAGAACTCGAAGAAAAATTCAGATTACCAATTCATAAACAAAAAGAATTTCTGACATCAGTGGAAGCCAGAAGGTCTAAAGACGTTAAAAAAGATTTCAGTCCTTCTCAAGCGCACACCAAAGTAAAACAAATAAAAAGTGGCAGAGCAGATGCAAAAGCAGCAGCTATTATATTACAGAGATATCTGGATAAGACTAATCTAGTAAGATAGATGTGCAGGCTTGCTATGAAAATGTGGCGTGCTATGATTTGCTTATGTTAGAGAAGAAAAAAATAAAAGAAAAATTAGAAGCAGAAAGAGATGTTTTAGTTGAAGAATTACGAGATATGGGTAAGTTGAACTTGGAAACAGGAGAATGGGAGGCGACTCCTGAAGAATTAGATGCGCCAGAGTCAGACCAGAATGATATGGCAGACAGGTTTGAAAACTTTGAATCCAGAAGCTCAATGATGAAAACTTTAGAGCCTCGATTAAACAATATTTTAAAAGCTCTTAAAGGATTGAATAAAGAATCTTTTGGTAAATGTGAAGTATGTGGAAAAGATATTGAAATAAAGCGTTTGGAAGCAAATCCAGCTGCTCAAACTTGTAAAAAGCATTTAGAATCATGAGCTTCTCGAGAGTATATTCTGCGCAGACACATTTACTCAAAGGTAAAATTGTTACTATCGAGGTTGATATTACACCAAAAACATTACACGCTTTTACTCTGGTCGGACTTCCAGACAAAGCAGTCGATGAATCCAAAGACCGCATGAGTTCAGCGCTCAAGAACTCTGGTTTTAAGTCTCCGAAAAGTCAAAATCAAAAAATTGTTATATCTTTGTCTCCAGCCGACTTAAAAAAAGAAGGTCCATATTTTGATTTGGCGATCGCTCTTGCATACTTGCTTTCCGCTAAAGAGATAGATTTTGATCCCAAAGGGAAAATATTTTTAGGGGAGCTTTCTCTCAATGGGGAACTTCAACCCATCAAGGGGGTATTGCCTCTCGTCGAACAAGCAGTTCGCCAAGGTTACAAAGAGATATTTGTACCAAAAGAAAATGCCAAAGAGGCCGCTTTGGTGAAAGGAATTACGATTTATGGGGGGCAAACATTAAAAGAAGTCATTGATCATATTTCAAAAACACATTTTGATCGGAAAGGAAATCCGATCGAAAAAGAAACTAAAAAAATTTTACCGCAAAAGCCGACAGAAATAATTCACAAAGACATTACTCATGATATAGATTTTTCTGATATTCGAGGGCAAGAGAGTGCAAAGAGGGGGCTCGAAATTGCCGCGGCTGGTGGACACAATATTGCTCTTTCGGGGCCACCCGGCACAGGTAAGACAATGCTCGCGAGAGTGTTTTCACATATCTTACCAGAGCTTTCGAATGATGACATCTTAGAGATTACCGGTATTCATTCGATCGTAGGGCTACTCGAAGACGCACTCGTGACCGAACCACCTTTTCGCGCTCCGCACCATACTGCGAGTTATGTATCGATGATTGGTGGCGGAACGAATCCAAAACCGGGGGAGGTGACGCTTGCTCACAAGGGGGTGCTTTTTTTAGATGAATTTCCTGAATTTGAAAAAAGAGTGCTCGAAGCGCTACGCCAGCCACTCGAAGATAATATCGTTTCTATTTCTCGAGCTCGAGGGTCGGCTATTTTCCCTTCTAATTTTATTTTAGTCGCGGCTATGAATCCTTGTCCTTGCGGCAATAAAGGCAACAAAGATAAGAATTGTATTTGTAGACCGAACGATCTAGAAAAATATACACGTCGTATTTCCGGACCAATTATTGATCGCATCGATCTATGGGTGACAGTAGGGAACGTGGATTATAAAAAATTAAGTGACGAAATTGTGCGAAGTGAAAGGACGCACACGATAAAAGATAGAGTAAAAAGAGCGCGCTTGATTCAAGAAAATAGATTTAGAGATTCTAAAAGAAAATTAAAAACAAATAGCGAAATGAATGTAAAAGATTTAGGAAATATGGTAAAACTCGAGAAAGAGGTGAGGGACCTACTCGATGATAGTGCCGAACGCCTAGCTCTCTCGGCGCGAGCATATCATCGAGTTATCAAAATCGCCCGGACGATAGCTGACCTGGAGGGCTCCGAGAATGTCGAAGTGAATCATGTTCTCGAGGCGATACAATATCGGCCGAAGGTAAACAATTAGTGGTTTTTAGTTATCCACAGTTAAGCTGTTGACAGTGAACGAGCGTTCACATATACTATTTATATGACCAAGTCGGGTCAAATTTAGTAATTAAAATATCCGCCTTTGCTTGATAAGCTACGGTGAGACAATTATGTCACAAACACAATATATAAAAATGTTAGAAAGAGAGATCCAGAGGGTTAACAGGAGAATTGATCTAAAAATTCTTCAAGGGGAAGCTTATTTCAAAGAGGCGAGAGATCACAAGTTACTATTGCAAAAAGTTCGCTATAACACCCGAAAAGGTCTAATAAACAGATTGATTACTTTGTTTTTTAGAACTCCTATCTATGCGTAATGAACACCAAACAAAGCTAGAATCTTTTTACTCTCAAAATAAAAGAATGCCGACGTATTCGGAGATGATGAAGCTTTTTGAGTTCAAGTCTAAAAATGCTGTGTTTAGGATCGTGGAGAAATTGGTGAAAGCGGGACTAGTGGCAAAAGATCATCTGGGAAGATTAATACCCTCTAAATCTTTTACAGAAAATATTAGCAGTGTTCCAATGCTTGGCTTTGTCACGGCCGGATTCCCAGCAACAGTCGAAGAAGAATTGGCCGATATGATAAATCTGGACGATCTTTTAATTAAAAATAAACCGCTGACTTATATGCTCGAAGTCGATGGAGATTCTATGATTGACGCGCATATTGAGAAAGGGGATATGGTGCTGGTAGAGAAAGTCAATCAAGCCAAAGACGGGCAGATAGTCATTGCGGAGGTAGACGGGGAATTTACTCTGAAATATTTTAGAAAAATTGGAGACAAAGTTTGGCTCGAACCAGCCAATAAAAATTATAAACCGATTTATCCAGTGCATTCGTTGAATGTAAATGCCGTTTTGAAAGCGGTTATTCGGAAGTATTAAAATTTTGAAGTATAAATGGATTATTATACTTTATATAAAAAAACCGCCTTTCAGCGGTTTTTTTATATTTTATCTCGAGATAAAAATTATGCAATCGTGTCCTTCAAACCTTTTGCAGCTCGGAATTTTGGAACTTTCTTTGCTTCTACTTTTACTTGTGCTCCAGTTTTTGGATTGCGAGCCATTCGAGCAGCTCTTTGCTTTACAGAAAAGATACCAAAGCCTGCGATTGAAACTTCACCACCCTTTTTTAAAGTATCGATAATAGCTCCAAATAATCCGTCTACGATTTCCTCAGCTTGTACTTTTGTACCTCCGAGCTTTCCATGTACCCATTCAGCTAATGCTTGTTTATTCATGTGTTTTCCCCGTCATAGCGGGATAAATTAAGTTATTTTTATAATTCTTTCGACCTTGCCCTCCAAATCTAGGTCGGAGTGGCAATTTAACCTTTATAATCACTACCCATACATTATATATCAAGGGTTTTTTAAGGCAAGCCCGGTAGTAGAGCTTGGCGATGCGCTAAAGCGCGTCCCGAAAGGGACTTCGCCAAGTCTCACTACCGGGCAATTCCCGCAAACTTTAAGCTATTTTAACATCCGCGTGAATAAAACCAGGCGTTTAAATCTCCAGAAGTTGAATACATAGGGATCCATCCCTCTTCAAGAGTTTTTGACTCTCCATTTGTGCACGGGCTAGTAATAATTTGTATCTTCATCCAAGTTTGTCCATTACTATCCTTTTTAATATCCAGAACATTTATACTAGATTCCGAGTTAAAATAGCTTAAAGTTTGTTGAAAATCTGTAGCCTGTTTCATTTCCGGTGTTGCATAAAGTTTTCCATTCCAAGTAGTCGTAAGATAAGCCATTCCTTGACTCAAAAGATTTTCTATTGGGTGAAACACTTGCTTATTTTCGTACATTATCCATCCTTTTGTTCCGTCGTTCAGTTTTATCTGATAGCTTTGGTCTTCCATCTTATAAATAACTACTCCGGATCCTTCGTAAGTGTATTCTTTTAATTCGAGGTCTTGAAAGGTCATGGCCGTAGTGACGAGAGTTCCATTTTTTGATAAATTATATATTTTAAGGGGTTTTATAAGCTTCCCATTTTCCTCAAATCCTTCTTCTGGCAAAGGAAGATTTGGAATCTCTAAAATACCGATCACACGATCTTGGTTTTTGTCATTAGAAATAGGGGATGTTGTTTCTGAGATTTCTTTGGTTACCGAAGGCTGGACTGGGGTAGTATTATGTTTAAGGTCATAATAAAAATAGCTAAATACTCCAATACTTAGAACTAATATTATCACCAACCCTGATATTAAATTTTTTTTTTGACCAATCATACTTATAGTTTACCACTCTTTTTATCTCTCGTACAAGGTAATAAAGTTTTGAGTTAAGATATCATTTTCATGAAGTAGTGAAGATTTTAATGATCTACTATATATTCATATAGTCTTTTAATCTTCTTTTAAACATCCTTCTACCCATATTAGTCTTTAAATATTTTTCACGTCTACGCGCGTCACTTTCCAACAGGCAGGCTTCGTAATATATTAATTGCCAAGGCATGTAAGGTTTTGTTGAAAAGTTTTTTCCAGAATTGTGTTCTTTTACGCGATTTTTTAAATCACTAGTAAAGCCAAAATATAATTCTTCCTTATCTTTTTTACTTTGTAAACAATAGGTGTAGAACATGACTTTTTTACCTTCTTTATCTCGGGCATACCCGGTAGTAGAGCTTGGCGATGCGCTAAAGCGCGTCCTGAAAGGACTTCGCCAAGTCTCACTATCGGGCGTATTCAATAACTCGCAATTCTCGGATCATCGTTACTTTTATTTCACCAGGATATTTGAGCTCTTTTTCTATTTTGAGCGCTATGTCACGCGCCATAAGCTTGGCTTCGGTATCGGAGATCTTATCTGGAGTGACAAATATGCGGATTTCACGTCCAGCTTGTAAAGCATAGGACTTTTCGACAGCAGGGAAAGCGTTTACAAGAGCTTCGAGTTCTTGAAGTCGTTTAAGATAATTTTCGACTGAATCACGGCGTGCCCCCGGGCGGCCACCCGAAATTGAGTCAGCTGTTTGCACGATGATAGCTTCGATTGTTTCATATGGATAATCTTCATGATGGCTTTTCATTGCGGTGATGATCCGCTCGTCAGCGCCAAATTTTTGCAAAATTCTTATACCGATTTCAATATGCGTGCCCTGCACTTCATGATCGAGAGCTTTACCGATGTCATGGACTAATGCCCCAGCTTTTGCTATAGCGACATCAGCGCCGAGCTCTTCGGCGAGCATTCCAGCAATGTGGGCCATTTCGATCGAATGTTGAAGGACATTTTGTCCGTAACTTGTGCGGAAATATAATCGTCCGATGATGGCGATGATGCGCGGATCAAAGTTGAATATTCCACATTCATAGACTGCTTGTTCACCCTTTTCTTTGATTATTTTATTTATTTCTTCTTTAGCTTTTTCTACCAACTCTTCGATTTTTACTGGTTGGATACGTCCGTCGAGAATTAAATTCTCCAGAGCAAGCCGAGCTACTTGTCTTCTGATTGGATCAAAGGAAGAGATCACGATCGAGCCGGGAGTGTCGTCGACAATGAGTTCAACTCCGGAAGCTCGCTCAAAAGCCCTAATATTTCTACCTTCTTTTCCGATTATTTTCCCTTTAATTTCATTATTTGGAATGGATACCACTGTCGTCATGAGCTCGGATGCGGTACTAGACGCCAGACGCTGAATAGAAGTAGCCAAAATGTCTTTCGCTCTACGGTCTAATTTTTCTTCGTTACCATTTTCCAGTTTTTGGATTCTGGTCAAGATGTCTTCTTCATATTTCTTTTCAATATCTTGGAGTAATTCTTCTTTTGCTTCTTCTTCAGAGAGTTTAGCGACTCTTTCTAATTCAATCCTTTTTTCTTCCTCCATTTTTACCACCTTTTCTTGAATCTTTTTTACTTCCTCTACTTTTACTTTTATATTATCAACCTCTTTATTTATCTCGACTTGGCGAGCATCCAAAAATTCATCTTTTTTGATAAGTCTTGATTCTCGATCTCTTAATTCTTGATCTTTCTTTTTTTCTTCGTCTTTCAATTCTACCAGTCTTGATTCCGACGACTTTTTTGCTTCGTCGGTAATTTTCTGCGCTTCTTCTTTAGCGCTGACCATCATTTGTTTGATGTCGA
>SIBT01000005.1 GCA_009695015.1 Candidatus Nomurabacteria bacterium
ATATTGATTTTTCCGGAGAAAAGGTAACCGATGAAAATTTAAAGAAAATTGAACATGTAATGATGAAAAAACTTCCAAAATGGACAGAATGGGAACATAGGGAAATAAGTAAGGACGAAGCATTGGCATTTTTTAAAAATGAATACAAGACAGAATTAATAAACGAGATTGCCGAGCGCGGTGAGAAAATTACTACTTACACCTGTGGTGGATTTACTGATTTGTGCCGTGGAGGACACTTGGAACACCCTGCAAAAGAAATAGACCCAGAATCTTTCAAACTCGATCGAGTAGCAGGAGCTTACTGGCGCGGAGACGAGAAAAATAAAATGCTCACACGTATTTATGGACTTGCATTTGAGACCAAAGAAGAACTCGATGCTTACATAACACAACGTGAAGAAGCAGAAAAAAGAGATCATAAGAAATTAGGAAAAGAATTAGGTTTATTAATGTTCCATGAAACTGCCCCAGGAATGCCATACTGGTTGCCAAAAGGATTGATTCTCTATAAGGAACTTGAAAACTATTGGCGCAAAAGACATACAGAATTGGGATATTTAGAAATTGCCAGCCCTCTTGTAAATAAATCAGAGCTTTGGAAAATTTCTGGACACTGGGATCATTACAAAGATGACATGTTTATCGCAAACATGGGAGAAAATGAAGTGTACGGCATCAAGCCAATGAACTGTCCAAACGCAATGATTGTTTTCAAATCAATGCAGGTGAGCTACAAGGATCTACCCTTACGTCTTTCTGATACAGACCGTCTACATCGTTACGAAAGATCAGGAACTTTAAACGGATTATTGCGATGCCGTTCCTTCCAACAAGACGATTCACATAATTATGTAACAGAAGAAATGATCGAAGATGAGTATAAGGAAATTATGGAAATATGTAAAGAATTTTATGGAATTTTTAATTTAGAATATAAATTTAGACTTGGCACTAGACCAAAAGAATACTTGGGTGATATTGAGACGTGGAATAAAGCGGAAAAATCTCTTCATAATGTTCTAGAAAAATCTGGAAAGGAATATTCTGTAGCAGATGGTGATGGAGCATTTTATGGACCCAAAATAGACATAGTAATGAGAGATGCAATCGGCCGTGACTGGCAAATGGGTACAATTCAATTAGATTTTCAACAGCCGCGGCGTTTTGAATTGGAGTATACAGACAAAGATGGAAAGAAAAAAACACCGGTAGTTATTCACCGTGTCATTTATGGCTCCCTAGAAAGATTCATCGGCATTCTCATAGAACACACAGCTGGTGCATTCCCTCTCTGGCTTTCACCAGTACAAGTAAAAATAATTCCTGTACGTTCAAATCACAATGAATATGCAAAGAAAGTTTTTGAATTATTAAAAGAAAATAATATCAGAGCAGAGTTCGACGATAAAGATGAAAATCTCGGCACAAAAGTTCGCGATGCAAAAACAAACAAAATCCCTTACTGGATAGTCATCGGCGACAAAGAAATAGAATCCGGGAAAATTACTCTAGAATCCCGTGACACTGGCCAACTCGGGCAAATCTCAAAAGAAGAACTCCTCACAAAACTTTTAGAAGAAATAAAGAATAAGAAATAATTTATATATCAATCTCTGCGAGCTTAGCGTTCGATTGGATAAAATATTTACGAGGAGGAACTTCGGAACCCATAAGAATATCGAATATTTTGTTTGCTTCTTCGGCATCATCTATATTTACCTTTTTGAGCACGCGGTTTTTAGGGTCCATCGTCGTCTCCCAGAGTTCTTCGGGATTCATTTCTCCTAGACCTTTGAAGCGTTGAACGTGTATTTTGTTTGATCTAGTTTTGGTATCATTTGTTTCATCACCCTCTTCACCTTCATTTGCTTCGCCAGAGCTTTCAGCGTCGGCGGGTTCGATCTCACTCACATCACTTCCCTTTCCAACAATTTTTATTCTTTCTTCGTCAGTATAAGCATAAAATATTTCTTTTCCTTTCTTTATTTTATAAAGTGGTGGTTGAGCAATATAAATATATCCAGCATCAATCACTGCTCTAAAATATCTATAAAAAAGCGTCAAAAGTAAAGTACGAATATGCGAACCGTCAACGTCCGCATCTGTCGCAATAATTATTTTATGATAACGCATTTTGGATAAATCAAAAGTATCCCCTATAGATGTACCCATCGCGATAACGAGAGACTTAATTTCTTTAGAAGCTAGCATTTTATCTATACGAGCTCGTTCAACATTTAAAATCTTACCTTTAAGTGGTAAAACAGCTTGGGTCTTACGATCACGCCCTTGTTTACAGCTCCCTCCAGCCGAATCTCCCTCCACTAAGAAAAGTTCTGATTCGGAAGCATCTTTGGTCTGACAATCCGCCAACTTGCCCGGCAATGTCATGCCCTCGAGAGCGCCTTTACGAAGAATAGAATCTTTTGCAGCTTTCGCAGCTTTGCGAGCTTTGAGCGCAAGAATGGACTTATTTATTATAGCTTTTGCCTCATCTGGATTTTCTTCCAAAAAGTTATTAAACGCCTCACCAAAAACAGTCGCGACCGCGCCTTGAGCTTCCTGACTGCCGAGTTTTGCCTTGGTCTGACCTTCAAATTGAATCTCGCGAAGTTTTACCGAGATAGCAACCGTGAGCCCTTCCAATACATCTTCGCCCGTAAATCCTCCTTCGGATTCTTTCATCATTTCATTTTTCTTGCAGTAAGTGTTTAAAGTCCTCGTCAGCGCAGTTTTAAAACCGGTCACATGTGTACCACCATCTGGAGTATTGATATTATTAGCAAAAGGAATAATCCGATCAGTTATATCATCGACATATTGGAGAGCTATCTCTACTCCCACATTGTCCAATTCTTTTTCAACATAAAAAATACTATCACCAATAGGTTTCTGGAATTTATTGTAATACTTTATGAGAGAAATCAGTCCACCTTCAAAATAAAAAGATGTTGATGGAAGTTCTAATCCAAGCTCTCTAAAATAAAAAATGTCTTCTGCATCAAACTTATCTTTCACCTCACGCGCGTCAATTATTAAAATTCTCAATCCTTTCACTAAATAAGCTTGCTGGCGAATGTGATTCACTATCGTATGCCAATCGAATTTAATATCCTTGAAAATTTCCTGATCCGGCTCAAAAGTAACAATAGTACCATGAAGTTTTGAACTACTAATTTTTTTTACCGTAGCTTTTTTCTTTCCTTTCGAATATTCTTGCGCATATTTACCACCATCTCTATGCACTTCTACTTTACAAAAAATAGAAAGAGCGTTGACGACAGAGGCACCGACTCCATGTAGACCGCCGGAAACTTTATACCCTTCTCCGCCGAATTTTCCTCCCGCGTGCAAAGTGGTCATCACAGTCTCCAGAGCTGAAACTTTTGTTTTTTTATGAGTATCGACAGGTATACCTCTGCCATTGTCAGCCACTCGTATACGATTATTAGGCAGAATCACCACCTCAATATCATTACAAAAACCACCCATCGCTTCATCGCGGGAGTTGTCAAAAATTTCCCACACCAAATGATGAAGCCCTTCCGGGCCTGTGGTACCAATATACATCCCTGGACGTCGCCGTACGGGCTCTAAACCCTCTAAAACCGAGATATCTGAAGCATCATAATGATGGCCATTTCCTGTCTTTTTATCTGTAATTTCCTTACCCATTTCTTTTGCCATGTGAATACATTATAGCAAAAATATATAGCATTTGCTAGTGGTTTATTAGTATTTATGAAAAAGAATACAGAATGGTTGGGGTTTACTTTTACTCCATTTTTCTTTATATTATATGAATGTCAGATATTAAAATCACTTCGGCAGAAGAAGTAAAACTTAAGAAAAATTTGGAAATAAAAAATGATGTTTATTCCATGAGACTCAAGCGCTATCTCTCGATGCCTGACTTGTCACGCACATCCAATAGTCCACTCAAGGAAATAGTAAATCGTGCCTCTAAAACGGAAAGCTTGAAAGGATTTGATGTAATTGAAATTCCGGAAATTCTTCCGACCAACATAATGTTTGATCTCTTTAATATGCCGCCCGGACACCCTGCTCGCAGCAAATCTGACACTTATTATGTGGATGATAACAACGTGCTTCGCACTCACGATACTGTTTTTTGGTATTACTATTTGAATGATCCGGAGATAAAAAAAAGAATCCTAAGTAAGGAAGTTTTGGGAGCAATTTGTTACGGTAAAGTATATCGAAAGGATGAGATCGATAGTCGACATATGAATGTTTTTCATCAATTTGGTGGTCTTTATATCTCTCCTGATGATAAGAAAAAAATTACTCCGGATGATTTAAAAAACGCACTTTCCGAAATAGCTCGAAGTATTTTTGGGGATGATATAAAGTTTCGTTTCTATGACCACAACTTTCCTTATACAGATCCAAGTTTTGAAATGGAGGCAGAAATAAATGGCCAGTGGATAGAAATGTTGGGTTCTGGTATGGCGAGAATTAGCGTTTTGAATAATTTCGGGCTAACTGGCTACCACGGTTGGGCGTTTGGTTTCGGCTTAGAACGGTTGGCGATCGCGTCCATGTCTCTGCCTGATATTCGCTTACTTTGGTCCGAAGATGAGAGAGTGAAAAAACAACTCAAACTGGGACAAAAATTTGTGGAAGTGAGTAAGTACCCTCCGATCGTGCGAGATATTTCCTTTGTTGTGGAAAATAGCTTTGTTCCAAATGATTACTTTGATTTTGTGCGTGAAGCAGCGCCAGGAATAGTAGAACAAGTAGAATTACTGGATAAATATGAAAACGCCACAAAATTTGGCGAAGGAAAAATAAGCTATGCTTATCGAATTACATATAGATCATTAGAGAGAACTTTAACTACCGAAGAAATAGAAAAAGTGCACAAAAAAATAGAGTTAGAAACTGTTAAAGTTTTCGATGGGATAATTCGTTAACTATTTATAATTTCCCTATTTTAGTAATTAGTTTGTAGTGAACTAATTTTTCTTCCATGTCGCGAAAGCACGCAACCATCCGGGCAAAAAGATTTTCCTTCATTTTTTGATATACATTTTTCACAATTAATAAAATGCCGATGGCAAATTGGATTCGCGCAGTTTACATAATTCTCTGAATGTTCATCACAACTATCACACTTACCCACTACTTTATGCTTCACATCATCTGTGTAGAACCCCATAGTAACCCGAGCATCAAAAACATAAAGTTTCCCTTGAAAATCTTCGTTCGGATACTTGGACATATAACTCACAATTCCTCCTTCGAGCTGATACACATCTGTGAACCCTTGCGTGATTAAAAACCCCGAAGCTTTTTCACAACGCACTCCTCCAGTGCACACAGTAAGTACAGTTTTATTTTTCAAATGTGAAATTTGCTCCACAACTTTTGGTAAATCGCGAAAATTTTCAATCGCAGGCATTATCGAATTCTCAAAATGTCCCACTTTGTGTTCGTAAGTATTTCTCATATCAACAATATAAAATTCACGATCATCTTTTATCCACTTATGTAATTCTTCTGGTTTTAAGTGTACTCCAGTAATTTTATTTGGATTTATATCGCAAGTTCCCAAATGTAACGAAACAATTTCTTTTCGCACTTTGATAGATAACTTTGGAAAAGCGTTCCCGGTACCAGCACTTAATTTAAAATGAATATCCTTAAATCTTTCGTCTTTTTCTAATTCTTGAACATATTCTTTTATATTCTCTTTTGTACCCTCAAAGGTGGCATTTATTCCTTCAGACGCAATAATACATCTGCCTTTGAGACCTAACTTTTCACAAATTTCCACTTGTCTCTCGCGCACACGCTCGGGATCCACTACGTGGACATATTTATAGAAAAGAATAATTTCGTATTGTTTATCAACCATACAGCTATATTAGCTTCAAAAAGAAAAAATTACAAGATTTTGATACAATCCAAGAATGGAGAAAGACACAAGGAAAATATGCATTATATTACTCATCATGAGCATTGTATTTGCCATCATTGGATTATATCTCGGTGTTCTAGATCTTAGACTATTAAGAGTATGGTTTTAATTCTACATATTACACCACTCACAATCTTTTTTGTTACAACCTTTTTTAAAAAATTCCATCGATAAAATTTCATCGGAAAAAGTGTTTATTTCTTTACTTAATTTTTCAAGATGCTCTTTCGTCACACTAAAAGAATATTGTTCGAAATTTCCTTTTTTATTTTTTTCAACAAAATCAAGCATACTTTTATTAACAATAAGTTGCCCATTGTCATAATCTTGCAATAATAAATGATAGAAGACTATCTGTCTTTCATAGTCTGCTTTTTCTTCTTTAGCTTTTTCGGAAAAAGTTCGACCTGTTTTATAATCCACAATATTTATACTTCCATCTTCATTATTTTCTTCCATCTTATCGACAAATCCAGTCAGCCTTAAAATTTCTCCATTGTCGAGCTCAAAATCTTTCTTGATGTTGAACTCTGTTTTTACTTTAAAAATCCAAGTATTTGCATATTCATCGTAAAAGAGAGACAATGCTTGCTCACCCCTTTCTCTAAATTTTTCTTCATCTTTTTCAGAAAAATAATTTTTAATCAATTCCCTTTCAAAATTATGCAACAGCTCTTCCTTGGGAAGAATTTTTTCTGTTTGAGTAGAAGCACTGAAAAATAACTCTAAAGATTTATGAATCAAATCTCCAAATTTCATAGTTGGTGAATATACATCTGGAATCCTGATGAGATTTTTATAAAGATATTTTTTTGGACAACTTAAATAATTATTGAGTGCTGAGACATTTAAACCCCTTTTAAAGAAAAGATCTCTTAAATATTTAGGTTCAAAAATAGATGCTGAGCTTTGTACAGAATGTAAAAATAAACTTAAATTCTCAATATTTTTTTCTTCAAATTCTTTCATCTTTATCTCTTTTTTAAAAGATGTATCAATTTCTTTTACAAATTCTGATTCTTCGTGCTCTTTGCCATCGTTGTCAGTGCGCGCATAGGAAATATTTAAAATCTTCTTAGCTCTTGTCATTGCTACGTAAAAAAGACGTCTTTCGTCTTCGATATCCCCATCGTATTGATAAATGGGTAACGTGATCGAACCCCCACCATTACGACCACCTTCCCAAGAATTCCTTGTGGCATTTACAATATAGACATATTCAAATTCTCGACCTTTCGAACTATGTGCCGTCATTAGCGAAACACCCTCAATAATTTCTGGGTCAGTAGTATTTATATCTAGATTATATTTAGCAAAAGCATCTACAAAATAAATAAAATCAAGTAGGCCATAATCCCTTTTTGTTTGATTCTGCCTTTTAATTTCATCTAAAAATTTGTCTAATCTTGCAATTTGTAGACGACTGTCGGACGAAGAAAGCATATATTTTATATACCCCATTTCTGTTAAAAACATTTTAAAAAAATCTGGGAAATTTTGATTTTGAGATTCAATTTTTAATTTTTTTAAAATTCTCGCAAAATTTAAAAAATTATCTACATTTTTAACTTCAATTTCTTTGAGATTTTTTTTATCTTCTATAATAGAAAAGATGTGTTTCGTATCTTTCTTGCGTAGAGATTTAAATTTTTCTAAGATTCTAACCACATCATAAGCGTCAAAATTTAAAAACTTAGCAAAAAAAACTTTTCCTAAATTGTGATCATCGTTTGGATTATAAATCACCTTTAAGATATATACCAAATTTTTAATATTTGGATCATCTAAGATTTTATCTCTCGAAAAAATTGTGTAATCAATTTTATAAAAATCAAAGATAGTCTTTATGTCAGATACATTTTTATTGGCGCGATATAAAACGGCAATCTCAGAAGGTAAAACTCCATCACTGATACGCTTTTTAATATCTTCTGCTAAATACAGAAGTTCGAATTTATAATTCGAAAAATCTCGAATAATAATTTTCTCATTTTGTTTAATATTAGAATGAAGCTCGACACTTCTCTCTAAGTCATGAGACTTCACGATCAGACTATGAGCTCCGTCTAAAATATTTTGGGTAGAACGATAATTTTCTGTTAGAGTTATTAAATTTATTTCCTTATATAAATTTTTAAATTTTGAGAAAGTTTCAACGCTTGCGCCTTGGAATCTATAAATAGATTGCTTTTCATCTCCCACCGTAAAAATATTTGGCTTTCCTTCTAAATGTAAAGCATCAGTTAGAAATTCAATAAGAGTATTTTGTCCTTCATTGGTATCTTGGTGTTCATCTACAAGGATATATTGGTACTTCTCTTGGATATCTGCTTTCAAATCTTGATTTTTAACAAGTTCTTCCAAAACATAAAGCACCATATCAGAGAAATCATAAAACCCGCGTTTTTTCAACTCTGTTTGATATAGGCTAAAAATTTCTCCAAGTTCTTCTGCTTTACTAAGCTTTTTGTTTATTTTTTCTTCCTCAGTGGGTTTAAGATCTCCTTTTTTATATTTTCCGAAATCTTTTTTTTAATACAAATTTTTATTAGAGAGGAGCACTTTTTTCCAAAGAGGTAATCTTTGAACAAATTCGATCGGTGTCAAACCTTCCTTTTTTATCGTCAAGATTCCAATAACAATTTTATTTAAAAAGAAAAATTCGTCATGGAAAGAAACAAGATCTTTAAAATTATTTTTCTTAATTATTGATTCGATTATCTCCACACGTTCTAAATCGCTAACAACTCTTCCACCTTCAAGCTCTTTAAAATAAAAAGGAAATTCTTTGATAATATGTTCGCAAAAAGCGTGAAAAGTAAAAATATTGACCCTATAAGCAGTACCTCCCATTACACCAAGCAATCGTTCACGCATAGAAATCACACCCGCATTGGTAAATGTTAATGCTAAAATATTTTCTGGTTTAGAATCAGTCTTTTGTAAAATATTAGCAATACGCAACGCCAAAATCTGTGTTTTGCCTGTCCCTGGTCCAGCCACCACCACAACCGGCCCCTCTATAGCATTCACAGCCTCTCTTTGAGCTTTATTTAATCTTTCATATTCCACTTCGAATTTTTTCTTGAATGCATCCATAGATTTTAATTTAATTTAAGATGCATTTTTAATTTCCGAAAGAAGAATCCAATAAGTGAAAGATCAACTATTGCAATTATGGCTGATAGCATCATCATATTCTACTCCACTTCACCCCCACTTGCCAATTTTTGTTCTTTTTATAGAAAAAGCTAGGCCGGGAATGCTTATCCTTTCTCCTAAACTATGCACAATACTCCTGACATATGTGCCACTGCCGCATTTTATTTCAAAGCTAGCTAGAAAAAATTCACTCTTTTTGTGCGAGGCTCGGCCTTGCACAGGATTTAGTTTTTTACGCCAAATTTTTAAAATTTCATTCTGCCTAAAATCTCCTTTAACTTTTTTAATTCTTTTTTCAATATTAGTTAGAAGTTTTATATTATTTATTTTTTTTAATTTAAAAAATTTTAATTCTTTCACAGATACTTCTTTCTCGGGTACTTCCACATCCACACCCTTTCTCGCATACTCAAAAAGTTGTTTCCCTTTTACAGTTTTCGAAGAATAGAGGGGGTACTTTTGTATGAACTTTCCAGTGAAAAATTTTATATTATCTTTTATCTTTTTCTCTACTAATTTCATCTTACCACTGAGATCTTGCCTTAGAGATACTGATATTACTTTTCCTAAAATATCATAGGTGTCTGTCGCAAAACCAAAAAGAATTTCGAATTTATATTCTTTGTCCAATTTTAAATATTTTTCTTTATTTTTTGTTTCCTCACCCACAAGTACGAGCAAAAGTCCACTCGCCATCGGATCTAGCCTACCGGCGTAGGTCATTTTTACATCTTTATATCGTAAATCACCTTTACGAAATCTATTCAAAGCTTCAAGCGGAGTTTCACCTCCTCTCTTATTTAAGAGTAAAATTTTTTTCACGATTTAACTTTTGATTCAGAAAAGGGATGTAAATTTGCGACGATACCGATAGCAGCGGCAATGATCACAAGATTTTTTATTATATATTGACCCTCCAAAGTAGGCACCAAGAAACCGCTCCATGTAACTTCCGGTAAAAGGAATAATGGCATAAATGTCGTAATCATATGTAAAAATAAAAATGGTATAGCGATACGTTCCAAACCGCGGGTGATAAAAAGAATTCCGATTAAACATTCAAATAAGCCAAAAAGGACAATGAAAGTATTAAACGACATAAAAGATATAGTTTGCTCGAAAAGTTGTTGCACTAAAGGACTCGCGGGCGACATTCCAATAACTTTCAGAAAACCAAACCAAAAGAAAATCACAAATAGACCAAACCGCGCGACCGGCATAGAAATTCTCCGAAAAAAATGAATGAGTTTTACATCGATGCTTTGAATTGACATGGGTAAATTATATCACAAATAGCTTTCTTTTTGCTAAAAATAATGTAAATTAAGATTAGGGGTTTTATTTGGGAGGCGTCGCATAGCGGTCTAGTGCACCACCTTGGAAAGGTGGCAGGCTCGAAAGGGTCTCGAGAGTTCAAATCTCTCCGCCTCCGCCAGAATTCGGAATTGAGAAAAAGTATGATTAATGTTAGTGTAGTTGTGAGGGTTAGTTTCAACTCTTATATTTATACTATAAATACTATGGAAAGCAACCAAAAGAAATTGGGGATAAAATAAAAGTCTTTCGAGCAACGCAAAAACTGACACAGGACGCTCTTGGAAGTAAACAATTTTATGAAAAAAATTAAAAACCTTACACTTTCGTATTTTACAAAAAATTTTTCTATTGTCGTCGGGCTTGTTTTGATCTGGCGAGGAATTTGGTATGTCTTGGACGAGCTGGACAGTATGCTTTTTTCTGGCAACTATATCTGGACTGCACTAGGTGGAATTATTCTCGGGCTGATCATTTTATATATTCCAGATAAAGATTTAAAGGAGATAGAAAAACTTTAAATCTACGGAAGATATATGGAAAATAAAAGGATGGAGAAGAGAACGATTGTTCGTGGATGTCAGAAATGCGAATTTAAGGTGGAAGACCAGCCTACAGAATCAAAGACCTTTGCTGATCCGGGAATGTGCCCTCATTGCAACCCATAGTAAAAATCATATGAAGCTTAAAGCAACCATAAAATCAATAACACTTGCAAGTTCTATCATTAAAAAAGGCGGATTGGTGGCATTCCCGACTGAAACAGTCTATGGGCTTGGCGCCGATGCTCTTAACCCACAGGCTGTGGCTAAAATTTTTGAAGTAAAGAAAAGACCAGAATTTGATCCACTAATTGTTCATATTGCCGATTTGATTTGGTTAAAAAAGTTAACTCGCAAAGTTGATAAAAAAGCTTTTATGCTGATTAAGCATTTCTGGCCTGGACCTCTAACGCTTGTTCTTTTAAAATCGTCGATTGTTCCTGATATTGTTACTTCCGGACTTGATACTGTGGCTGTAAGAATGCCGGCTCATAGAGTGGCGCGCAAACTAATCAAGCTCTCTCAGTCCCCGATTGCCGCGCCAAGCGCCAACACTTTCGGACATCTAAGTCCGACCACTGCCACACACGTTGAAAAGCAACTTGGCGAAAAAATCAATCTCATTCTTGATGATGGTAAATGCCCGATTGGAGTTGAATCAACTGTGCTATCCCTAGTCGGAGGAAAAGCGATATTACTTCGTCCCGGCGGTGTTTCGTTAGAAGAAATTGAGAAAGTTATTGGCAAGGTGTCCCGCCAATCAAAAACAAAAAAAATTCAATCACCGGGGCAACTGCCGAGTCATTACGCGCCAAGAACTCCTCTGAAAATAATTGAGTCTCTAGATCACATTCCTGATGATAAAAATATTGGCGTTTTGTTATTCAAAAATCCGCCATTTAAATTAAAGGATAAAACAGTCGAAATTTTGACAAAGAAAGGAGATTTACGAGAAGCTGCCGCCAATTTATTTTCTGCTTTACATCGACTTGATGAATCGGGAGTAAAGATAATTTATGCTGAGAGTATGCCCAAGACTGGTTTGGGATTGGCAATAATGGATCGATTGCAAAGAGCAAGTTCCAAAAGAATAACCTAAAAACTATGTTAGGAGGTTTAAAAAATGAAAAATTTGTTATAATGCATTTATATGGAAGCACAAACTATTTTAACTATTGTATTCTCTGTCATCGTCGTAGGATTTTTGGTGGTTGATCTTGGGTTTTTAAACAGAAAGAGCCATAAAATTGAATTTAAGCCTGCTTTGTATCAATCAATATTTTGGGTTGTCATTTCTCTAGTTTTTAGTCTTTTAATTTTATTATTTTTAGACACGCAAACAGCAATAGAGTTTTTCAGTGCTTATGTTACCGAAAAGATGTTGTCGGTGGATAATCTTTTCGTTATATTGCTCATCTTTAATTATTTCAATTTGGAGGAAAAATATCATCACAAAGCTTTGTTTTGGGGGATTTTAGGAGCCATAGTTTTTCGTGGTATTTTTATTGGAACTGGTGCGCTTATCATCCACCAATTTTATTGGGTTCTATATATTTTTGGTGCAGTATTGTTGTATACAGGTATTAAGTTGCTATATAGTAAAAAAGAAGCGCACATAGATTTTAAGAAGAGTAAAATTATAAAATTTGCTCATAAAATATTACCTTTTACTGACAGCAACCATGGCGGTAAATTTTTTGTTAGAGAAAATAGTAAATTTTATTTTACCTCTTTGTTTATGATAGTGTTGTTGATAGAGGCGACTGACATTGTTTTTGCTGTGGACTCTATTCCAGCTGTGTTTGCCATTTCTCAAAATCTATTCGTTGTTTTTACGTCTAATATTTTTGCAATCATGGGACTCCGAGCATTATTCTTCGTGATTGAAAATGTTTTACACCGTTTTCATTATTTACAAAAAGGTCTTGCGTTTATTCTTATATTTATCGGAGCTAAAATGTTGATTGGGATATTTGATATACATATATTTTCTGTAGCTTCGTTTAGTGTTATTATGTTTGCTCTCGTTTCATCTATTATTTTATCAATTGTGTTTCCTAAAAAAATATAATCTTTATTTTAACTATCAAAAAGTTTTCAATATTCAAAAACAACACGGCATCAAGGTTGCTTTCAAAATACATTTGAACTTTGTATAATACACACCGCACTACTAAAGTATTTTTACAAACTCTTTTTCACTTAGTATTTTTACGCCTAATTTTTGCGCAGTGTTAAATTTTGAGCCGGGATCAACTCCAGCTACGACGTAGGATATGTTTTTGGAAACAGAACCCATTACTTTTCCTCCTAAACCAATTATTTTTTCTTTTGCTATTTCGCGTGACATGTTGGAAAGCGTGCCTGTTAGAACAAAATTAAGTCCAGTAAATCTTCCTCTTTTTTTCCTCTCCATTTTTTGCGCGACCACTCCATTTTTCTCCAGTTTTTTTATAAAATTTAAATTATTTTTATCATTAAAAAAATCAGTGACACTTTTTAATACCGCGGGGCCGATGTTCTCAATACTATCTATTTCTGAAAGTCCAGCAAGGGTAGTCCCTGTTTGCGCAGGCAAGCTTGCTGAAGTTATCAATTTTTTCAAAGTGCCAAAATGCTCGGCCAGATCTCGTGCAGTTTCCTCCCCTACATGGAGAATCCCCAGTGCCCAGAGAAATCTTGAAAGTGGAATCTTTTTTTTACTTTCTATTTCTTTGATAATATTTTCGGCGGATTTTTCGCCAAACCTTTCTAAGAGCTCAATATCTGCTTTCAGAAGAGTAAAAATATCCGCCGCGTCTGTAATCAACCCCTCATCTTTGAACCGCCTTAAAATTTTCGGACCAAGTTCATATATTTCAAAGACAGAGACAAAATGTTCTAAATATCTTTCGTTTTTTGCGGGGCATTTTTTGTTTGGACAAATATAAGCGACCAAATCCCCTTTTTCTATTTTCGTTCCACACACCGAACAAAATTCCGGCATTTTAAATTTTTTCTCTTTGCCGGTTCGAAGCCCCACCAAAACTTCGACAACTTTCGGAATGACATCTCCAGCTTTTTCGATAACTACCGTATCCCCGATCTTGAGCCCTAATCTTTCTATCTGATCTAAGTTGTGAAGAGTCGCTTTGGACACCGTCGAACCGGCGACTAAAGTCGGCGTAAAAATAGCGAGCGGTGTGAGCACTCCAGTGCGCCCAACATTTATAATTATATCCTCGACAACTGTCGTCGCTCTTTCGGCTGGATATTTAAAAGCTACCATAAAACGTGGAGCTTTGCCGATAATCCCTAAAGTCTCTTGTAAATCTAAATTGTCGACAGAAATGACAACTCCATCCGTGCCATAAGGAAAATCAGGACGAATTTTTTCAAACTTTTTTATAAAAACAATCACTTCTTTTAAATTTTTACAAATTGCATCGTGCGGATCGACAGGAAATCCTAATTCTTTTAATAATGCATGTTCTACTGAATGATTTTTTGGCTTAGCTCCATTCATCACGAGATTCTTTATATCATAAGCAAAAAAATCTAATCTTCTTTCAGCAGCAAGAGCAGGATCAAGCTGGCGCAAACTCCCAGCTGCTGCATTTCTAGTATTAGCAAAAAGAGTTTTTCCTTCTTTCTCGTTTTTTTTATTTAGCTCCTCTAGAGTTTTCTTTGAGAGCACAGCTTCACCGCGGACTTCTATGTAATCCGGGAAATCATTCACCCCTCTCCCTATCAAGGAGATGGGTATGGACTCTATAGTCTTAAGATTTTGAGTAATATTTTCACCTACAAACCCATCTCCTCGCGTCGCGCCTCTTATGAGTTGACCTTTTTCGTAAACAAGAGATACTGCTAAGCCATCAAATTTTACTTCGCAGAAATAATTTACTTGTCGATCTCCACCTAAAAGCTTCTTAACTCTTTTTTCCCAATCCTGAAGTTCTTTATAAGAAAAAGCGTCGTTTAGAGAAAGCATACGACTTTCATGTTTGACTTTGATAAATTTGTCGAGTGGCTTGCCCGCTATCCTGTTCTCCGGCGCATTAATATCGTCAAATTCGGGATAATCTTCTAAGAGCATTTTAAGCTCACGAGTTAGAGAATCATAAATGTCATCAGTCACATTCGGCGCGTTTTCTATGTGATAAGCATCTCTTAAGCGAGCGATTTCTGCGCGCAATTTTTGGATTCTTGGCTGTATTCTTTTTGCATCAGACTTTTTCATACCGAAATCAGTAATTTAATTACTAGTCTACTTTCCACTTGATTTCTAGTTCACGTTCTACACTATTTTCTGTTGGATTACAAGTCCAGTTTAAAGAATTATTCCCACCGCTTCCAGTATTGTATCCTTTGGAAAGGATAATATATTGTGCTGAATTTGTCTTGTCCACAGTCACTATAGCGCAACCCAATTCTCCAGAACCCAATTTAGGAACAACAAAAGTCCAATAATCTGGAACACCCGAAGGTGTGGGCACAATAGAGTTACCAGCGCAATTCATAGAGTCTGGTGAAGCTTTAAAAGCGTTGGGATAGTTATTAGGGGAGCCAGGGGTTCTATCATAATATAACGCGCACTCAGCGGCAGTATCTGCCGCAAAAAAAGCGTTATTTGTATCGCGAGTGTTGGTGCTAAACTTCACTTCTCTAAGCGCAATATTTGAAACGCCTAAGGCTATAGCCAAAAGAATGGCGGAAAGCGTAACTGCAAAAAGTAGCACAAACCCCCTTTTATTATTTTTTATATTTTTTTTAATCATTTGATTTAACGAAATCATGTCGCGCAATCGTCCATTAAAGTGCGATGCTATTCCACCCAATTAAATAAATCTTCTGAAAAAGTTACGCTGTAATTTCCAGAACCCTGATTCCATGAAACAGTCGAGGAAATTTTAATGTCATCGCTTGATGGATATGTCGCTTGGATAATTCTAGTAAAACCAGAGTCCACACCACCAGAAGCATAACCATATTTACCTGTAATGGAATTGTATCGTAAAACAGGACAATCACCATTCCCCCCATTTGCGCATTGTTTCAATAAATCTGTGGTTGGCATATTAGGATCAGTAAAATCTAAGCTTTGGTCATCTACATAACAATTTTTTGGATTTCCAGAAGTGTCACATTTAGCTTGGTTAAGCGCATCTTTAAAATTACTCCAGTTATCATAAAGCACAAAATCATCCCGTATATTTCTCATATATTCAATGCCTTCTTGTGCCAGATATGTAGCTATCATTTTTTGTTTAGCGTAATTGGTATGAGAAATACTAGATGCCAAGACAGACATTATCCCAAGTAATGACACAGTAAAGATAGATATAGCAACCAATGTTTCTACTAAGCTAAAGCCCTTCGACATGCTCAGGGTCTTGCGACTTTTATTCTTTTGTTGTATAAATTTATTCATAATATTTTAAATATCTATCGCCCTTTGCGACACTGAAGTCTGTAAAGAAAAAGGGGTTTTTACACCTTTGTAAGTTATGTCCCCGACCAACCTAATGGTAACAAGGGGTTGCTGTTTATTAGATGGCGTAGCTGATGGAGCTTCTGCGCCCAATATTGAAAATTTAGAAGCTGTAGTATTGATAACAATTTCATCAGGAGTTAATTGAAGAAAATTAGACGAACTAGTATAAGGACCTGTCGTTGCTCTATAAATATGTGTATCATTCGATATTTGATAAACCCACTGATCGGTGTTATTAGTCGGATCACCAGTGGCAAATTCAAAAGCAATTCCCCAACAATCAACACCACTTTCTGCTATACTGACATTGGCGTCATTGAAATCCGATGGAGCATCAATACAGCGATAATTGTATCCTGTTCGCAAATTTTTAGACATATCTTCCATAATAAAACTTAAATTATCCATAATAGAACGCATATCTTGAGACTTATTGTGAAGTAAATTAGCATTTAAAAGCGCGCCCATACCTATCGTAACAATAACTAAAAAAAGAGAAACAGCAATCATCGTTTCTATTATCGTGTAACCTTTTTGTTTGTTAATTTTATTTTTCATTGCTTTATAAATACTCAATTCACCTGAATCCTACCCGAAGGATATATTTTTATTGCAGCAGTAGACGCCTTGGGTGATTTAATAGTAATTTTAATATAATCGAAACCCGAAGCTAATGTTGTGCCCGTTGAATCTTTGAAAGATACACTAGAATCTGGTCGCTTAAAAGTTATAGCTAGCGGACTAATTGGAACAATTGGCGAACAATCGGTGCCAGTACATCTATCTATTTTATCTATAAAATAACCCTTCATGATACTTATGGTATCTAATTTTTCTGTTACAATATTGTAACCATTAGCATTATCTAAATCAGCAAAATAAATAAATTTTTTGTTAAAAGGAATACCATCAATATCAAGAGCTAGAGATGAATTGAAATAAATGCCATAAGATGGCTTCCATGAAGATATGATGGGCGGTGGGATAGACAATTTTCCCGACAAAGAGGACTTTTGCGCTTCAACTATTTTCAAAGCAATATCACTGGCTAAATTTTTAATATCTATTTTTGCTTGAAATTCCCCGTAATTAAACATCACAATGGAAGACATAACAGCAAAAATGCCCAAAACGACAATGAGTTCCACATATGTCATCCCCGCCTGACGATGGGCAAGCCTTTGTTTATTATTTTTTATTGTTTTACTCAATTTAAACATACATCATCATATTCCAAAAAAATTCAAAAAAAATGTAAGTCAAAAATAAATGCCAAAAACGCGCCCAAAACCAAAAACGGAGCAAAAGGGATTTCACTTTTCATCCCTATACCACTTTTCTTGTTAATTTTAGAAAGAAGAATGAGGCCGATTCCGACTATAGCCCCAGTCCAGAAAGCTATTACCAAACCCGAAGGCGCGCTCATAAAACCGAGCAACCAGCCGAGACCAAGAGCGAGCTTCGCATCTCCGAGCCCCATCCACCGACCGGAAGATATAAACCAAATAAAAGCAAAAGGAAGCGCCATAAATACACCTGAAGAAAATTCTAACATTGACGGTATATGCCAATAAAAATCATTGTTATAAAACAAAAATAGCCCAATAAAAGCAAGCGCACCGAAAATAAAAGAAAGCGCATCAGGGATTATTTTATGTTTTAAATCATAGACAGCTATAACCATCAAGATCGAGAACATGGCGGCATAATAATCATAAGTAATGAAAAATTTAAAAATATCTACAAAAAAAAGACCCTGAAATTTTAAAAATAAACATGCAAAAATGAGCCCAGTCGCAAGCTCGACCACAGGATATTGGATTGAGATCTTGGTTTTACAAGTGCGACATCTTCCTTTAAGACCCAAGAAACTAAAAAGCGGTATAAGCTCATACCAAGAGAGCTTGTTCTCGCAAGACATACAAGCACTCCGGCCACCGAGAGACCGCGCAGTATGAAGTCGAAGAATAACAACATTCAAAAAGCTGCCGATGATGAGGCCTAAGATAAAAAAGATAATCACAAGCAATAAAGTCATGGCTCTATTATATCAACATAAGCACAAAATAACTACAACAACCATCTCCCAGACAGCGCCTTAGGCGCTGTCTGGGTAAAATCTTCGCAAAACTTCATTACGGGCAAGCTGTTACGTCAGCTTCAAGCGATATTGATTCCTTAGAAGCCCCAGTCGAATCAACACACCAACCAACATTGACAGAATCTACTGGAGTTTTAAGAGATGTAATAGCCACCCAAGCGTCTGCGCTATCATGACACACAGAAGAACCAGCGGCACCCTCAGCGCTATATGAATAAACGTCTGTAATAGCTGTTAGGGGTGTATTTGTTGGTAAAAGCCTTTGGGCGGCATTTGATACCATTGGATTCACACCTGCCGGATCACTACACACCAAGTCATAAGTTTGACTTTCCTCATAAAATAAGATGGCTTGAGAGCGAGCGCCAGCCATAGCAGCCTTAATGCTAACATCCACTGCTTTCGTTCTCGCAGTGTTAAGCGCAGCCAACACAACAGACGCCAAAATACCGATGATTGCTACGACCACCAAGAGTTCGATCAACGTAAAACCTTTCTTTAAATTCATTTTCATAAAAAATTTTAAATATTAATAAATCAGACCTTTTCTTTACTCTATCTATTATACTAAATACAAAAACAAAAAACCACCTTTGGGTGGTTTTTTGTGGGAATAGGCTTTTTACCTTCTACTATCCACTATTCAACACAAGTAAAGGTTGTTGCTGAAAGCTCAGCTAGTATAGTACCTGCGACAAATGCAACAGGAATAGCTGAGTTTTCCGTAACTTCTTTCGATTTTCCAGTACTATCTACACACCAGGCCTTCGTTGTGTCTCCCTTTAGTTGAACAACAGCACCCCATGCAGCACCGTCTTTTTTTGCTGTACAACCAGTTACGCCAGTAGAAGCAAGCTTAGCAGCTGCAATCGCGGACATAACTTGAGCATTTTCAAAGACAGTTTTTAAAGGAGCAATAGGAACCGACGTAGGACAAGCAGCTGCAGCAAAATCAGCTGTATTACAACCAGCTGCAGTACCATAACAAAGTAAATCAGAATACAAAATCTCTGCTTGAGCTCTTGTACCCGACAAGTTTGCCTTTACAGCTGCATCAGCGCCCTTTGATCTCGCAGTGTTAAGCGAAGCCAACACAACAGACGCCAAAATACCGATGATTGCTACGACCACCAAGAGTTCGATCAACGTAAAACCTTTCTTTAGATTCATTTTCATAATTTTTCCCGCCCGAGGCGGATCAGCCTAGAGCTGAAATATTAATTAATAATTTATAATAATTTCGACTTATTTTTAATATAACAATTATATCACATAGATAGGAGAATATATGCAAGCGAGTTATCCACAGCCTTTACTCCCCATCTCCTTAAAAGAGGGGGGAGGGGGAATTCTAATTAATCCCTCCAGCCAGATTGTAAATCGGCATGAGGACAGAAACCAAAAGTATCCCAACACCCAAACCTAAAACCACGATCATCACCGGCTCGATGAGCCCGACGAGTGTATCTATCGCATCATCCACTTCACGTTTATAAAAATCAGTTAAGGTTTTTAAAATAGAGACCAATGAACCCGTCTCTTCACCTACTTGTATCATTTGTATCATAATGCCGGGTATTTCTTCTTTATGTTTAGCAAATGCGGCCGAAAGCGTAAGACCGGACTTTACTCCATATGCCACATCTCCCAAGAGTCCTTTATAAACACGACTGCCGACAACTTCGGCTGTAATATCTATAGTCCGAACTATCGGAACGCTGGAGCTAAGCATTGTGCTTAAATTGTCGGCTATTCTAGAAAGATAGAGCTTTTTATACAAGTTACCTATAGCTGGTGCAGAGAGTTTTAATGAATCAATATATGTCTTTCCTTTCTCTGTGATAGACAATCTCCAAACCCAGATACCTAGCAACACCAAGAAAATCAGAACAAAAAAACCATAATGAACGAAAAGATTTGAAATTCCGATGACTATTTTTGTATAAAAAGGCACGTCTTGGCCAGAATCTAAAATAATTGAGGAAAGTTTTGGAATCACAACCACAAACATCAAAGTCATCACCACAAAAAAAGTTATAACAACAAATAACGGATAAATGAGCGCATTCCTCGTCTTTGAAGTAAGGGAATATTGACGATCCAAGTATTCCGCCAAATATAGAAATGTCTGATTGAGCTTCCCTGTTTCTTCACCCACCTTGACCATATTCACATAAAAACTTGAAAATACATCTGGATGCTTCGCAAGTGAACCAGAAATAGACACCCCCGCTTGGAGATCATCACCAATTTCCGTCAACCTGCGACTTAGAAGTTTGTTTTCTGTATTGACAGACAGCATCGTAAAAGATTTTAGCGCAGAGACTTGCGCTTCAAACAAGGTGGCAATCTGACGGGAAAGAATGACGACATCTTTGTTGGAAACTTTTTCAAAAAAGGAAATTTCAAAAATCGATTTGTGTTCTTTTTCGTCCTTGATAGAAATAATCACAAGCCCTCTCCTTTGCAAGCCACTTATCGCCATATCACGATTGGGCGCGTCGATTGACCCTTCTTTATTTAAACCCTGAGAATCTATCGATTTATATGCAAATAACATAAGATTATATCATACGCTCTAAGCCCTTTGGATTGAGAGAATATTGATAAGCATTCTCTATGGATATTTCTCCAGCGCGCACAAGTTCTAAAAGTGAATGATTGAAATCGATCATCCCAGATTCCATTCCTGTTTCTATAACTACATCTATTTCATATGTGCGTTTTTCACGAATTAAATTTGACACAGCACTATTATTTAAAAGAAGCTCGTAAGCGGGGATAAACCCTCCAGTAATCCTAGGAATAAGTCTTTGAGAAAAAATACCAAGGAGTGAAGAAGAAAGCTGAACACGAATCTGATCCTGCTGATCACCCGGGAAAGAATCGATAATTCTGTCTATTGTTTGAGACGCATTATTTGTGTGTAAAGTCGAAAAAACAAGATGCCCCGTCTCAGCAGCCGTCACAGCTGTGGCTATGGTTTCTGGAGTGCGCATCTCACCAACCATTATTACGTTCACATCTTCACGAAAAACTGATTTGAGAGCTATATGAAAATCATGGGTGTCAATACCAACTTCACGCTGATTAATTATCGATTTATTGGGAACATATACATGCTCAATTGGATCTTCAATCGTTATAATATTGCGCGCCTGTTCATTATTGATTACATCAATCATTGCGGCAAGAGTGGTTGATTTACCTTGTCCAACAGGACCAACTACCAGAAAAAAACCTTGTTTCTTGCGAGATAAATCACTGAGAATGGAAGGTAAGTGCAATTGCGCGATAGTCTTTACCTTTGGTATTAATCGAAAAACTATACAAATCAGACCTTTCTGAAAAAAAGCATTCCCACGCAATCGCGCTTCTCCACGAAAATCATAAGCGAAATCCGCTTCTTTATTTTCCATAAATTGATCAACCTTAGCCTTGGGTAATATTTCACCCAAAACTCCAAGCGTATCCAGATCGGTAAAAATTGGCTGTTTTACAAGAGATATGAGTTCGCCGACTACACGAATAATCGGCGCACGTCCAGTAGCTAAATGCAAATCCGATCCGCCTTCGCGAATAACAGTCAAAATAAGTTCTTCAAGTGTTTTCTTATAATCTGTCATTTTATTTCTTATTTTGGAATTACAACTTTCTTCTCTAAAATATTTATCACATGATTGACTAATTCTGTTGGAGTAGAATTCGCTTTTATAAGATAACCCGCCACTCCCAAGCTCTTACCACGATCAATATCTGATTGTTGACTTTTGTTGGACAAAATTATTTTTATAGAATCTGGAGATAATTTATCAGCATTTATTTTTTCCAACATTTGAAAACCATCCATCTCCGGCATAATTATATCTATCAACATAACATCCGGATGAAATTCACTTTGAAGTCTATTTATCGCTTGGGCGCCAGAAACTGCTGTATAAACCTCGAAATTATTTTGGCTAAATTTGAGCGCATACATATCTAAAAGAAAACTATC
Source organism: Candidatus Nomurabacteria bacterium (assembly GCA_009695015.1). GTDB lineage: Bacteria > Patescibacteriota > Minisyncoccia > Phycocordibacterales > UBA9973 > UBA9973. The sequence continues at coordinate 22,540 of SIBT01000005.1, forward strand.
ATCATCAACTATTAAAATCTTATTTTTTCTTTCCATATAAATTAATTATACTATAAAATGACTTTAGTATACAATCCCCAACCCCACCCATAGCCCTCTCTTGTCAAGAGAAAGAGAATTCTATTCATTCTCATTGCTAAAGTTGTACACTTCAGTGTAAGGAATAATGCCATCTAAAGATTTTAGCATTGCATCTTCTCTCATCATCATCATACCATGTCGGCGGGCTACTTTGTAAATCTCTCCATTTGTAGGACTTTTTAATATCACATTCTGCATTTCCTTATCTATTTTAAACATTTCAAAAACAGCAATACGACCCCTCGTGCCAGAAGGAGATTCACTCGAAGGAACCGTCTCATACATTTCACTTCTATTTCCAATGTCTTTTTTAAACTCATTTGGCAAATCTTCCATCTGTTTTTCGATTTGTATTTTAATATTCTCATCCATTGGCACAAGTTTTCGTGAACTTGGATGAGTCATTCGAGCCAGACGCTGGGCGATAGAAAGGATAAGAGTCGGCGCAATTAAATATGGATCAACACCCATATCTACCAAACGAGGCACTGCGCCGATGGCATTGTTCGTATGGAGGGTCGACAGAACAAGATGTCCAGTCAAAGCAGCCTGAATAGCGAGTTGCGCTGTTTCTTTATCACGTATTTCTCCAACCATTATTATATCCGGATCTTGACGCAAGATCGAACGAAGTCCTGAAGCAAAAGTATACCCTATCTCAGGCATCATTTGTGATTGATTAATATCAGGCATATGATATTCCACAGGATCTTCGAGCGACACAATATTGCTTCCTTCTTTATCAAGTTCGTTCATCATCGAATATAAAGTCGTAGATTTACCAGACCCTGTCGGACCAGTAATCAAAATAAGTCCGTATGGTCTTTTAATCGCTTCTCTAATCATATTTAAATTTATTTCTGATAGACCTAGTTGGTCTAAGGATTTAACTCCTTTTTCAGAATCCAAAATACGCATAACAACTTTCTCACCATAATATGACGGCATCGTAGAAACACGAAAATCAATCTTGCGTTCATCGATATTCGCGCTAAACGACCCATCTTGGGGTTTTCTTTTTTCATCAAGTCGTAGTTTAGCTAGGATTTTTATACGCGCAACTATGCCACTGTAAATATTGGACGGTAATACTATAGTGGTATGCAAACTTCCATCCACACGAAAACGCACCTTTACTTTTTCTCCAGTGTACTCAATATGCACATCCGAAGCGCCTCCTTCTATGGCATTACGCAATATAACAGCAACTATTTTTATAACTGGCGCATCTTCTACTATTTTTTCTTGTTCATTTGGTTTTATATTTTTAATTTCTTTACTTAAATTTTCCTCACTTAGATTTTTTACTTCAGATTGATTTAATTCATCAAGTGCTTCTTCTACCTGGCTTCCCAGACCTTTGTAGGCTTCCATGATACTTTCGTAATCACTTTTAGAAATAAGATATATTTTAAATGGAATACCCAGCTTGGTAGAAATAAATTGCAGAGCATTCATTGCTTGTATATTTTCTGGATTCGTGACACCCACTTCCAATACTCCCTCCCGGAGTTCAATTGGAGCAAAGTGATAATGTATAGATGAATCTTCTGAAATATACTTTAGAGCATCAAAAGAAGCTCCTTCTATATTTACCTTCTTCACTGGCATTTGTAAATATTTTCCTTTTGCTTCAAGAACTTTTTCCTCTGTTACCCCAGATTTAATCAAAGCTTCGTCTAGGTCTCCATTGTACTTCTCTTCGGCAAGATTTTTTATCTCGCCTATTTGGCTCTTCTCAATTATATTTTCTTTAGCTAACTCTTCTAAAAAACTCATAATTAATTTGGAAGTGGATTATCAGTTCCCAGTGGAGCAAATGGATTTATTCTTCCTTCATTTCCGTCTGGTATAAGTGTAATACTAGAATCATATAAACTAATAAAAGCATTATCAGAAAAAATAGCATCATCTAATTTTATGCTTTTAACACTGAGGAGTAAAGTGAGAAACTCTTGCGCGACTGCGGAATTATCTTCTATTGCGAGGGTATCTCCGCTTGACGTAACTAAGGGAGTTACCGAAGAAACCAAGGTAGCTGTATCGGTATCTTTTTTAATAAAATACACATAAATCAATACAAAGATTATGGCAATTACTATAAATATTATGATGTTTTTTATTGTTGGCATTTTTTTATTTTAATTTTTTAGCCAATAAGTTTTAATCTTAAAACTATATGCGTAAGATTCAAGAACGAGAGAACTGGGGGTTTTATTAGATTCAGTCGTCGTACTAGATGAAAATTGGATTGATGATATATCCACAATTCGGAGGTTGCGTTGCAAGTCTCTTGTAAAATTAAGGAAATTATCGTAAGTACCAGTCGTATTAAACTCCAAATCCCAAATCCCATAGTCTTGCGAGGTTTGTTCCCCTCCACCTTCTGTTATTTGCACATCTCCCCCGACCGGAGCAGTGTTATTTTTATCGACGCTTGGACTGTATTTAATATCTTTCAAGATCATGCTATAAGGTAACGCTATTTGTTCTATTTCTAAAATCAAACGTATGTTGTCGATATTGTCGGGTAAAAGTTTGTGAAGTCTTATTTTATCATTCGGATCAATAGAATTATCTTTAGTTGTTAATTTATCTCGTTCACTTTCAAGCGCTTTAGAATTAGAAAGCGCTTCATTAAAAGATGCTGTTTTCATACGTAGTTCTCCAATATTACTGTAAATAGGATTAGAATATACGAAAAAAACAGTAACACTGATTCCTATTAAAATGAGAGGTAAAATAAATCGCATCATAAAAAATTAACTTAAGTGGGACTCTCTTCTATCGCGAGTGTTGTCTTATAATCAACAAAAGTTGGATCGACCGAAAATTCTAAACTGAACATAACATTGCCTTTATCATCAAGGGTTAGGTTAGAAAAAATAGGATCAATAAAATTTTTACCTTCATCTCTAGTGCTGAACAGATCTGATTGAAGAGCAATAGAACGATAGCCTACTGCAAGACCAGTCATTTTCACACTGACTTTCCCATCAGCTCCAATACCATAACCAAATTGAGTATAACGAACAGTTTTCATGGTAATAGCAGAAAGCGCAGCAAAAATAGGAGTGATAGCTATATGTTTAGATAAAATTTCACTGGATGCGCGCAGGCGCTTGTCGAACACCTTGAGCTCTGTTATCTTCGAAGGCTCAAAACGATTTTTGGCTAGATTTAAGTCGATTCCCATTTGTGTAATATTCTTCGTTAAATTTACTTTAAAAAAATAAAGGCCACCTGTTATTAGCAGTACAGCAAATAAAATAAAAAAAGAAATAATAGTAAGAAAACCAACAGATCGTGTCCTTATGACACGCTCTTCCACTATTGGTTTTTTAGGTATAAATGATGTTTGGAAATTTGACTCCATCTTACATCTTATTATATTACAAAAACAAATTTAAATGAAACAAAATGTGTATAACTCGAAATTTACCCGAACACTTACTTGTATAATACGCCAAAGGGCGCGCAACGAAGTTGCTTTATGTAAATTAAGTGTGCGGATTTACTGTAATTTTCGTAGCGCGAGTCCGAGCGCCACAGCAAACTCGGGACCCATCGTCTCGAGAACTTTTTCTAAAAATACTGGAGCATTAACCTTGGAAAATGGACGCCCAATTTCTATCTCTGCTTGAAAATTATTTGCCGCTACTTCCGAAAGCCCTTTTAAAAGAGATCCACCGCCGGTGAATATCACTTTACTTATAGTCCTATTATACCTCTTCTCATATTCTAATAATACATTATTGGTTTCAGAAAAAATGTAGTCAATATGAATCTTGATGATATCAGATAAACTTTTTTCTAATGGATTCCCAAAAAGACCGAACTCTTTTTTCATTTTTTCCGCCTCACCAAAAGGAATGCTTAAAGACTTGGAAAC
>SIBT01000006.1 GCA_009695015.1 Candidatus Nomurabacteria bacterium
ATCAGCTCCTCCCCTATCTATCGTGTGATAGCTTCTAACCATGCCGAATTCAACTATGGAAAGTTTGGTACGCGAAGCGCCAAAATCCATCAACAGCACCGGAGAAAGTTCGTGCTCAAAATTCGCCCTAATCGAAGAAAATATTTCAATCTCAAAAAAAGATGCTGAAAGAGAAGACTCTGAAACAATAGAACGATATTTAGAAATTGCATCATTTTGTATCGCGACGACAAGCACATTTGTCTTATCTACTGCACCCCCATCTTCTTTCTTTTTTATATCAGGAGAAATGTCAGAATGACGCAATGGATCATTCATCTCTTCAAAGGAAAGTTCTTTTTTGGGTAATATGAAATAATTGAGAGAGACTTCTGTAATCGGTACTGGAATATATTTGCGAGCTTCTGTGGGGATTATTTGAGCCAATTCACTTTCTTTAATAGAAGCTGGCAATTCAACGACAAAAATCAAACTTGATTGTACAGGAAGAGAAAAAACTCCCGAAGTAGAAATTATTCCAGACTGTTTTAAAACTTCTTTTAGAGCCTCCGAGACTTTTGGAACCGAGAGATTAGTGACACGTCCAACATCAAGATTGTCATAAGGACCAAGAGCTATCGATCCATAAGTCTCAAGTATCGTCTTGCCTCCTTTTCTTTTAATTTCAATCACCTTGATCGAGGAAGAACCAATATCAATCCCAATGGCGCTGTCGCCAGCTCCACTTCCCAACTTACTTAAATTTGAAAGAAATTTTTTTAGTGAATTTAACGGATTTTCCATTTGTGTTAATATTATATCATACTATGCCATTTTTAAACACTCTATTGAGTATAATTTTCCCTGTAAATTGCATCTCATGCGGGGTGTCGGGCTCGGATTTATGTATAATGTGCTTATCAAATGCTCCTCTCGCAGAACGTGAAAGCGCAAAATGGATTTTCCCTTTATATGACTATCGTCATCCACCTATTAAAAAAGCGTTGTGGCTCTTCAAGTATAAAGGCAAGAAAAGACTGGCCAGTATTTTAGCAGAAATAATGTATGATAAAATTTTAGAAGAATTATCTGATTTGTCTGTAATGGAAAACTTTCAAAAAGTTATTTTAATCCCCATTCCCCTTTCACAAAAAAGATACAAAGAGCGCGGATATAATCAAGCAGAATTAATTTGTCGTGAATTAATAAAAATAGACCATCTACGCCATGGCGAAGATGGTAGATTAACCTTCAGTTTAGAAAAAAATATTTTAATAAAACCAAAAGAGACAGAACATCAAGCGCAAATAGAAAACCGCGCAGAACGTCTGAAAAACATTGTCGGCTCTTTTGCGATAAAAAAAGAAAAAGAAAATATAAATTCAATAAAAGGTAGAAATATAATTCTGATAGATGACATCACCACCACCGGCGCGACACTCAATGAAGCAAAAAAGACACTAAAAAAAGCAGGAGCAAGAAAAGTGATAGCCTTCACCGTGGCGCATTAGAAATTGATTTTTGCTATAATAACAATACGAAAATGATGCAGTAAACTCTGTTATAGAATTCAAATTTAATAGGTGAAAATAAAAATTAGAAATAATTTTAGATAAACAAAAAACAATATAATGATTGAACTTCTGTTAACATATAAATATTTCATCATGATACTGCTTGCCATCGTCGAGGGGCCGATCATCTCTGTCATATGTGGATTTTTTACGACGCTTGGAATTTTTAATATTTTTTTAGTTTTTGTAGTGATGGTTCTGGGCGACATTATCGGAGACGCAATATTTTATTTTATTGGCTACTCCGGCGAAAGATTTCTGCCTTATTTTAAAATCACTGATGAAAAATTAGAAAAAGCAAAAAACTATTATAAAAATAATTACAAAAAAGCGATCATTGTGTCGAAGCTCGTGTATAGCATCGGCTCCTTAGGACTCGTCGGAGCTGGCGCGTCTCGTGTCTCCTACTTAAAATATTTCAAAATTTGCGCAATTTTTTCTCTCATTCAATCTACCATTATGCTCACGATTGGTATATTCTTTGGAGGAGCCTATGTGGTTATTGGAAAATATCTAAATTATTATGCAGCTCTCGTAAGTGTGATAACATCTGTTACTGTAATCATTATATTTATTCAGAGTTATAAAAATAAAATAAGTAAAAAAATAAATTTATAATGCAAACATCAACACAGAAACTAAATATTGCCATGATCTGTGATCCAATTGGAAGTAATAAATCTGGCGTAGTCGTCTCAACTTTGCGATTTTCAAAATTACTAAAAGAGCGCGGACATCACGTGATCTTTATCGGCGCCAAGTCAGCCGAGCATAAAAACCACAGTCATCATGAGAACATAAAAGCCTATCGCTATCGCAGTCTTCCAGTTCCAAAATCCGGCGGATGGAATCTAGCTTTTCCAACTGTTAAAGAATTAAAGAAAGTTTTTCAAGAAGAAAAAATAAATGTGGTTCACATAATTTTGCCAATGTCTGGTACTATTGTCGCGATCAAAGCCGCTAAACAATTAAATATAAAAATAGTGGCACATTCTCATTCTCAACCAGAAAATTTATTCATGGATATGCCCAAAATGATTCAACCCATTCTTAATAATTTATGGAATAAATATCTGACTTGGGTTTACGGAAAATCAGAAGTATTAATCTATCCCTCAGAAATGGCGCGCAATTTGCTTCAAAAATTAAACGAAAAAAATCACCCGTCAGTCGTGATAAGTAATGGAATAAATTTAAAAGAATTCCAACCTTTATCAATGGAGGTGATTGGAGATTTTTATAAGCGATTTGACATACCGACAGATAAAGTAAAATTATTATCTGTGGGAAGACTATTTCCAGAAAAATCAATTGATACATTAATCAATGCAATACCGCACATTATAAAAAAACATCCAAATACACACGTGATGATAGCTGGCAGTGGACATTTAAGACCAAAACTGGAAAAATTAGCCGACAAGCTCCAAATTAGCAAACATGTCACTTTTCTAGGATTGGTCAGTGAAGAAGATAAAATATTGGCTTACAACGCGAGTGATATTTTCGTTTTGCCGTCCTTGGCTGAACTCGAAGGTATGGTCGTTTTGGAAGCAATGGCTTGTGGTAAACCTATCATTATTTCTGATGCAGAGATGAGCGCGTCGCGATATTTTGTGGATGGTAATGGATTCTTGTTTAAAACACGGGACCACCAAGACCTCGCGCATCAAGTACTCAAACTAATTACAGACGTTGATCTGCGTAAAAAGATGGGTGAAGTTAGTTTGCAAAAAAGTAAAAATTATAATATACATCGTAGTGTTGATCTATTAGAAGAAGTTTATTATCAAGCCTTAGAAAAATAACAAAATAAAAAAGTGCAAGAATGTCTTTTTAAAGACGAAATATACTATCGAACGAACGAATTTAGACCAGATAGAACGACTTTAGTATTTGTGCATGGGCTAGTGGGCTCATCTTCCGCATGGATTCCTTATGAGAAAATATTTGAAAAAAAATATAATATTTTGACTTACGATATTCGCGGACATGGTAAATCAAGAAAATTTAGAAATTACTCAGATTATGAAATAAAATATTTTGCCGATGATTTACGAGATCTGATCTCATACCTCAAAATAGAGAAATTTATCCTTATCAGTCATTCCTTTGCGACACTGATTGCAGGCGAATATATAAAGCTTTATCCAGAGCATGTGGCTGGAATAGTTTTTCTCTCTCCGATGTTTGATTTAGAAAAAGGGTTCGTTGGAAAAATTCTGCGACCTATTTTAAAACTAACTAAAATTTTTAATTCATTTCCATTTAATGCAAAACCTCGTGGCCATGTGGATTATGGCAAACATCCGAATTCGACTGATTGGGACATAAAGCGAACCATCGCCGACGTGAAAAATACGACCCTTCGTGTCCATATGTATATCCTACGACAATCCTTGATCTTAGAGCAGGAATATTTTTTAGAAAAAATAAAAGTTCCGACTCTGATTATGCACGGCCTCAGAGACACCATGGTGCCAGTGAAAAAAGCAATTTCTCTGTCTCAAAAAATACAAAATGCAGAAATCACAATCATTCCCGACACTGATCACATTCTGGTGCTAAATAATGTAAAAGAAATAGCAAACACATTGGAATCTTTTATAGAGAAAAATAAAAAAAACTGGTATACTTAAACGATTATGCAATCATATAAAATCTACTTTTCGGATAAAAATTTTCTCATATCTTTTTTTGGTGGCTTAGTTCTGCTTGTCGTAAGTCTTATCATGCAATTTTTCATCAGTGGTTATGTAAATAGTTTGCCTAGCACACCGGTAGCAGATCTAATACTCTCCAATATCAAAGTCTATAATGTAGATGGAATTTTTGTATATGGATCGATACTGCTGCTTTTGATAGGTCTTTTTATAGGATTTAAGCAACCACAAAGTCTACCATTCGCCATGAAAAGTATTGCTCTCTTTACTTTGATAAGATCACTCTTTGTTATTCTAACCCACATCAGTGCCTTCCCGACTCGGGTAGAAATCAGCTCATCTTTTTTTAATCATCCGGTTTTTACTGGCATTTTTACCGGCAATGATCTTTTTTTTTCTGGACACACTGGGCTGCCGTTTCTGCTCGCGTTAATGTTTTGGGGGGATAAAAATCTCAGAGTAATTTTCCTCGGTTTTTCTATCCTTTTTGCAGTAGTTGTGCTCCTTGGACACATACACTATTCAATAGATGTTCTATCGGCTTATTTTATTACTTATAGCATCTTTCAAATTTGTAAATTTTTATTTAAGCAAGAGTGGAAATTGTTTTTGAAAAAATAATATTGTTTTTACTTAATCTTAATTCCACAAGTCCCAAATCATGCCAGCAATATTTTTGGGCTTACCCTCTAGAGCATAATAATGCAAATCTATAAACGGCAATGAATTACATTCGATAATCCCCCACTTCTGAGAAGCTTCGTCGATCGAAGGATCGGGTATGATGCAATCAAAACCCACCACCGATAAATTAACTATTTTCGCAGCTTTTTTTAAAATAGGAATGAAACTTGGATGCAGATCTTCAATCATTTCTTTAGTTCTTCCGCCAAACAATCTGCCGATGCGATGTGAAAGTGAAAGAGGTATATCTATGGGCAAAATATCGTCAACCTTAAATCCTGATCGAGAAATATGATCGTGTAATTCTTTGGAAATGCGAATCGAAAGAACTCGAGTTTGACGTTTACTATCTGCCTCTATAATAAGCTCTCTGATTGTTTTTTTACCATCACCTACTAAGGTCGGAGCAGTTCCTTTATAAAATCCTGCCAAAACTCCATCCACCAAAGTTGCCCTGCAAACACTGCCTTGTAAATGTTCTTCGGCAATAAAATAAGAACATATTTGGCGGACGACCTTGATACCCTCCGTAAATTGTGAGAGGGTGTGAATATTGGTAATAGTATGCCGGCCACGGGATCCCACTCGTGGTTTGACAATTATGGGCTTCTTGAATTTAGAAAATATATCTTCAATATTTTGAAAGTGTACAAATGAAAAAATAGAGAATTCACAATATGTTGGAATCGGAATATTGTACTTTCTAAATTCTCGCTTCATTACAACCTTATCATCCCAGTTTTTATTTATATCCAAAAATTCTGGTCGCAAAGGAATGCTTTCGAAATAAAAAAATTTTCTCTTATTTTTAATCTGGAGGACTGCCCGATAATGATCTAAAGGTTTTCCGAGGAATATCACCTGTTCCATTATTATCCCCCTCTTTTTCGCTTCTTCCCAGATAATTCTAGAGCGAAAACTGTTAGCCTTATTAATATCTCCTGAGAATTCTGCAAGTTTTAAAAAAGCCAGTGTTCTAAATAAAAATGCAGGCACTAAGTCAGCAAAACTTTTTACGCCACGAGGAACATATTTTATAAATTTTTTGGCATAGTTATCCAGAGTAATTGATACCACACTTTCTAAAAAAGAAAGATGGTGATTTATGGGAGCATCCCCACAATAAGAACAGGAACTTATTTTCGCATATGGTTCATTGACTTGCAACATAAAATAAATTGATAACCCTAAAAAGACAGCTATACTTACTGCCCTTTGTTATATATCTTTGAGTAAACTATTGTTTAACTGTTTTTAATGATCTCCTTTAATCATAAATAAATTTGGTTAAAAAACTTTTAACAGACGACCGTCTTAATTTTATCATATTTTATCCTGAGCCAGCACTTCTTTTATTTGATCTATAATTTCAGCAGGAGTAAGTGTAGCTTTGACAAGAAAACGAACTGCGCCGAGATTTTTACCTCTCTCAATATCGCTCGCTTGTCCTAGATTGGAAAGAATAATGACTGGTATATGCGCAGTTTTTGAATCATCTTTAATTCTACGTAAAATTTCAAAACCATCCATACCAGAAAGAATAATGTCCAGCATTATAATATCTGGCATTTCTTTATTGATAATTTTTAAAGCTTCCTCGCCTTCACTTGCATGAAAAAAAATACATTTTGTTGTAGAGAGTTTGCGTCCGATTATATCATTGAGGAATTGGTCGTCTTCAACCCAGACTATTTTTTTACCTTCTAAACTTACTATATCTAATTTTTGATTCATAGCACCCTCTAAAGCGTTTACCGAACTAAAAAGTTTTCCATTTTTTTGTAGCTGTTCTCGCACCTTGAACAAGACTTCTTCTGGATCAAATTGAGCTTTAATAAAATAATCTTTAACTCCTAAGGCTAGCACGCGATTGATTTCAACGGGCTGTCCAGAGTTTGAAACAACAATAACAGGAATATCGGCTAAAGACGGATCTTTTTGTTTGGCTTCGAGTATCTCATAGCCGTTCATTTTTGGTAGAATAATGTCTAGCAAAATAAGATCTGGCTTAAAAGATTTTATTTTTTCAAAACCTTCCAGACCATCTCGAGCAAGTATAGTATCAAAACCTTCATTGGTTAGTTTTTGATTTAAAACATCTCCTAGAAATAAATCATCTTCAATTATTAAAATCTTTTTCATAGTTCTATTTTATCACCACGACTCTAACTTTAGCAAGCATTGAGAGAACTACTCAAACCCTCGAATGGGAGCTTGTGGATTCGACATACTCACCACCCTCTGATTTTGTCGAATTGGTCCAAGAATCATCGTCTTTTAAATGATTTTCTGATAATGGAATAGTAAAATAAAAAGTGCTTCCTTTGCCTAGAATACTATCAAACCAAATCGTTCCGCCATTTTTTTCAACGATATTTTTTGCGATGTACAAACCAAGCCCCGAACCATCAGTTTGTTGTTTGATGGCATTGCTCGCTCGAAAGAACTTTAGAAAAATATCTTTATGTTGGTCTTTTGGTATACCAATGCCGTTATCGGCAATAGAAATAACTAAATAATTATTTTCTTTCTTTACATCTATTTCAATCACTCCATTGTCTATTATATATTTAATTGCATTTTCCAGCAAATTTTGCAGAACTGCGCGTATTGTTACCGGATCGACATATACCTGTGGTAAATTTTCGAATTTGTTTTTGTACCTAATTGAAATATTTCGCTTTAAAGCTTGTGAACTCATTTCAAAAAAAACACTATCCATAAGGTCAATTATATTGAGATATGTAGATACATAATGAACTTTCTCAGACTGAATCCCGTCGGCAATTAACATATCATTCACAAGTGCAATCATCCGAGCATTGCTCTCATAGCTCTTCATTAAGAAAGTTTTTTGAGTATCATTTAAGACTCCCATATCGCCGTTTATAAGCATAGATAAAGTCCATTTTATACCAGAGAGAGGTGTCCGGAGCTGATGGGCAACAACTGAAATGAAATTAGATTTTATTTCATCAAACTTTTGAAGTTTTTCGTTAGCTCTGGAAAGCTCTAGATCTCGCCTAATGAGAAGCTTGGTGCTCACATTGAACTCAAAAGCAATTTGCTCTAATTTAGCAAGTTTTCTTTCCATCTCTTCTACCTCCGACAAGGAAAGAAATTTAAAGCCAAGTTTCCATAATAAACTCTTCAACAAATCTTTAAAACTTCTCTTTTTTGGTGTGGAATTGGTCATACTAATCAGCCAAAACACAAATAACCACCGTTTCATTATGAAAAGCCGAATTGCATTTCTCTATATTTCTGACTTCGCCTCCGAGCGGAGCTTGCTCACCATAAGTATAAAAACCAATTAAAGGAACTTCTTTCCCGACAACCTGCTGAATTGCACTTATTTCTTCGCCAGATTTATCACCAAAAAGTTTATTGCGAGCGATACAGTTGAATATGATAACTGCTTTAGGAGTGCTGCCATTCAATTGGGAAATGGCATCCTCGGTAGCAATTTTGGCCACTTTTACAGCTTCTTCACGACTACCTATCATTAGACGAATTTCGGAACCTTCTGGAATCTCAGCTGCGCAAGTAATTGAACCATTTTCATCCACCGTAATAGGATCTCGAATTAATAATTCGTCGCTTCCCGGAACCTTCATCCCGAGCGGATAGGTAATTGCTAATTTTGCTAATGCTTCTGTGTGTAATATTTTCGCCTCTTCTGCGCCAAAATAATCTTCATAAATTTTCACCGCCGGAGCACTATTAATTTCATGAATAACCGCTCCATTAGACTTTGTAACTGTCATTGGCTCACCTATTGGAATCCATCCATGCTTAACCCCGATACCTATCTTGAAATTACCGGTCAATCCAAGTCCCACCACTCCTCCTGAATACACTTTATCATTTACATACTGATATGTTTTTTTGAATGCAAAATCGTCTCCGGAGGCGCCACCAACAACAGGGAAATGAGCGCCCAGAGAATCCAATACCCCGCGAACGATATCCGCACCATTCCCAACTAAAACATCAGGTATCATCATAAAAGCCTTGAGCGCATCACCAGTTTGCTCTTTTACTTTATCGGCAGCTATTTTCCCAGCCAGTCTGGGATTAGCTGAAATATTTTCTCCAACACCGACAAAATATTTTATTTCTGGTGATTTTATTGCCATAATAGCCACGGATCTTTCTTTGACTGGTCCATTGGTCGTAATCTCTCCTGAAGTTGAAGAACCCACAAGTAATGCGCTCGGGGCTACTGAGCGCGCGCCGGCTAGCATTTTTTCTTGGTCGTATTTAACAGAAGAAAAAACAATTAATAAATCGGGGTTCTTGTCGCCTAATTGTTCTATCGCTTCTTGACATGCATTTACACCGACTACATAAGAATCAGATCCATACGCTGAACCTACGCCTGCTTTGATTCCTTTATTTTCCATAAAAATAAAATAATTAATTTCTAATAATTTTATTATAACAATTTAAATTAGATAGTACTAATCTTGTATAGTACTGGCGGATGAGGTGAGATTCGAACTCACGGTCCTTTTAAGGGGACGGCGGTTTAGTAAACCGCTACCTTAAGCCACTCGGTCACTCATCCAAAATACAGATAGATTATAACAGAAAAAATGGGAAAATAATAAAAATATGCTAAAGTGATTAAGTCGTTAAAATATTGAAAGGAGCCGTGTCTGAGCGGTCTAAGGTCCATCTTTGCTAAAGATGTAGGGGATTTAAACCCCCTCGCGAGTTCGAATCTCGCCGGCTCCGCCACCATAATTTAGTATCGGAGTGACCCGAGTAATCACGAACAAGTATAGATTATTTTAACTTTCTATTAAGGCATCGGAAACGCCCCGCGTTATCACATTCTGGAAGCATTGTTTTCCGGACCTAAGACAGTCGGTGAGCTTACGAAGAAAACAAAGCAGTCCCAACCACTTGTATCCCAGCACTTGCGCATTCTTAAGGAAACCGGACTTGTACAAGACGAACGACGAGGAAAAGAAGTATTCTATACACTCAACGCCGAACATACTGTCCATCTTCTCAAACGTCTTTCAGAGGAGCTTAAGCCAAAGAAAAAACGAGATTGTTATAGATAAATATATTAGAAAGTAAAATCCCCTTAAAATTTGCGACTTTTCTTTTTCTTTTTAAAAAGAAATCTAAATATCATACTATCTCTCATATCGTCGAGCATTTCTTTGGTCGTATCTCCAATACTATCTACATCTTTTTCTATTTTTTCAAGAATTTTATTAAAAGTATTAATTGCACGAATAAAATAAAACAAAAGTATTGCAACTAAAATCCACAAGACAACAAAGCCAATTGAAGAAATAAAAAAGAAAATTTGTGATTGTAAAAGCGGGGTCATGAGTATATTATAGCATAATATGGAGCTTCATGACAAACTCGAAACAAAATTCCGCTTAGACATAAATCAGAAAAAAGCCTTAAATAGACTAAGGCTTTTTTCTGTGGCAGATTTACTCTTCCACTTCCCTGTTAGATATAGCGATATCAGTCAAGTAAAAAGAATTGCAAATTTAATTCCCGGCGATATGGCGACTGTCTATGGAAAAGTTTCAAACTTGAAAACTAAAAAAGGTTTCCACTCCAAAATTCCCATGGCTGAAGGACAGATCGAAGACTTTTCGGGTAAAATAAAAATAATTTGGTTTAACCAAGCATATCTGGCAAAGATGCTTCATGACGGAGAGACCGTAAAGTTGACAGGTAAAATAACACAAAGCAAGAATGGGGTTTACTTGGCCAATCCAGAATTTGAAAAGATGATAGATATGCCGATAGACGCTCATGATTCTCTTTTTGTTGGCAAAGATATAAAAAACGAAGGATTTTCATATCCCATTTATGCTGAAACTCGTGGCATAACTTCGAAATGGTTTTATCACGCACTGGAAAAAATATTAAGAAAAAAAACTCTAGAGAATATAGAAGACTACGTTCCGATAGACATTTTAAAAAAATACCATTTACCGACGCTAAAAACCGCTCTGATTTGGATTCATAAACCAAAAAATGAGAAAGATGCAGAGGCGGCTAGAAAAAGATTCGCCTTTGAAGAAGTCTTTTGTATTCAGCTTGAACGCCAGCACGATAAATTTGAATATCGGAAAAATAAATCTTTCCAAATAAAAAATTCCGACAAAGAAGTGACAGATTTTTTGAAACGTTTTCCTTTTGAACCAACTAATTCGCAAAAAAAATCTATTGAGACGATATTGACAGATATGGCGAAAAATTTCCCGATGTCTCGACTGCTCGAGGGTGATGTAGGCTCTGGAAAAACCGCAGTAGCTGCGACTGCCGCATACGCTGTTGTAAATACTAGGCCCTTCGATAAAGCTTCCGGTAAAATCCAAAACTTTGGAAATTTGCAAGTTGGCTATATGGCGCCTACGGAGATACTCGCCACTCAACATTTCGAATCTTTTATACAATACTTTCAGTATTTACCGATCAATGTCGGATTAATTACCGGATCCGGTTGCCGAAAATTCCCATCCAAAACGAATCCTGAAGGTTGGACTACTGTCTCGCGAGCCCAACTTTTGAAATGGGTAGCGAATGGAGAAATACCGATTTTGATTGGTACACATACACTTATACAAAAAACTGTTAAATTTAAAAATTTAGCTTTAGTGGTGATTGATGAACAGCATAGATTCGGCACAGCACAAAGAAGAAAACTCACAAGGAAGGATAGCATCGCTCCCCACTTGCTTTCAATGACTGCGACTCCCATCCCCCGCACTCTCGCGCTCACTATTTATGGCGACCTAGATCTTTCTCTTCTCGATGAAATGCCCGCCGGAAGAAAAGAAATAATTACAGAAATAATTACTCCGAATAAGCGCGAAGAAACTTATGAAAAAATCAGAGAAGAATTAAAAAAAGGCAGACAGCTATATGTAATTTGCCCTCGGATTTTCGAACCCGATCCAGAAAAAGAATTAGCACTCAATGTAAAGTCAGCAGTCGAAGAAGCGAAAAGATTAAAAAAAGAAATTTTCCCTGAATATGAAATCGGCGTATTACATAGTAAGATGAGTAAAGAAAAAAAGGAAGAAGTAATGCAAAATTTTACCGAAGGAAAAATTCACATTCTCTGCGCGACATCAGTAGTGGAAGTAGGGGTAAATGTTCCAAACGCAACTATAATAATAATAGAAGGCGCAGAGCGTTTTGGTTTGGCTCAACTACACCAACTTCGCGGGCGCGTAATCAGAAGCACTCATCAAGCTTATTGTTATATTTTTGCTGAAGCGAAAAGTCAAAAAACGATAGACAGATTAAAAGCATTAAAAACTGCAAAAAATGGTTTCGAACTCGCCGAATTAGACCTGACTCTGCGTGGCGCCGGAGAACTCGGAGGAACAAAACAGTGGGGCATCACCGACCTCGGAATGGAAGCGATAAAAAATATTAAAATGGTAGAAGCTGCCCGCACTGAAGCGATCCACTTGATCGAAAAAGACCCCGAGCTTGCCAACTATCCTCTACTTAAAACTAAAGTGAAAAGTAAAGCGGGAGAATTTCATTTTGAGTAATGTCCGTCCTCTTGGATTCGAACCAAGGACCCCAGAGGTATAAGCTCTGTGCTCTAACCAACTGAGCTAAGGACGGATCAAAAACACTTACAGAGTAATACTACAAAATTAAACAGTTTTGCGCAAAGATGCAATCGCTTTTTTGATTGTGTCATACATGACTGGCAGTTCTAAGTAATCAATTAATATCGCGACCCAGGAAAGCCACGCGGGTATGATGACAGCCGCCGTACCTGCAAATTGTGCGTAGATGACTTCATCGGTGATCCAAAATAAATGTAACCATTGAGAATTGATTAGAAAAAGGAAAAAAATACTTCGCCATTTTAAATTTTTATCCTGCCTGTATTGATGAACATAGAAAACGGAGCTTGAAATAATCGCCGGTATCTCCGTATAATCCACCAACGCAATGATAGTATTCCAAAATGCACCTGGATCCCAAAAGGGATTTCCGAATACTCGAAAGAAAACGACATCAGTTGTCATCCAATAAAGATGCACAATCTGCAATAAAAAAAGTAGAGCCGTGAGTGGCGCAATGATTCTATAATTTTTTTCATACCATCTCCAAAAATTATTCAACATTAGATTTTATTCTCTTGTATGTAATAATTATACCGTAGCTGTCGTGGGCAGATCCTTCTTTTTTAAAATTATACCATGTGCAGTTAGTATTTTCTCGTATTCTTCTTGCTCTAAGGTTTCCACCTCAATCAGCTTGCGCGCAATAGCATCAAAAGCTTTTCGGTGTTCAGAGAGCACGATCTGCGCTGACTTTATTCCATCACTTATTATTCTGGAAACTTCCGCATCAACTTTTGTAGAAACCGCTTCTGAATACTCTCTCTCTACAACCTCACCGTATTGTGACCTGCCACCTCCGCCGACTAATGCAATAGGCCCAATGAGATCAGACATTCCCCAGCGTGTGACCATAGCCCGAGCCAAATTCGTCGCCATTTGCAAATCCGAAGAAGGACCAGTCGTAATGTCTCCAAAGATCATTTGCTCTGCCACATATCCACCGAGAGACATCGCGATATCATCGATAAATTCTTTTTTAGATTGCAGACGCCTTTCTTCAAGAGGTAATTTTAAAGTATAGCCTCCAGCATTTCCTCGCGCAATAATGGAAACTTTATGCACTGGATCTGCATAAGGTAACACCGAAGCCACGATAGCATGCCCTGCCTCGTGATACGCAGTAATTTCTTTTTCTTTTTTGGAAAGCAAGTGACTTTTACGTTCAGGTCCGAGCATTACTTTTTCAATCGCTCGAATGAGATCAAATTGGAAGACTTTTTTGCGATTTTCACGAGCAGCGAGGATTGCGCCTTCATTCATCAATGAATACAAATCAGCACCAGAAAATCCGGGAGTGCGTTCCGCGATTAATTTCAAATTAATATCTTCAGCGAGAGGTTTTTTGACTGCGTGAATTTTTAATATTTCTTCTCTGTCCGCGCGATCTGGTAAATCGAGCAGCACTTTTCGATCAAAACGTCCGGGACGAATAAGCGCTGGGTCTAGCACGTCAGGCCTATTGGTCGCCGCCATCACGATGACCTTATCATTCGGCTCAAAGCCGTCCATCTCCACCAATATTTGATTCAAGGTCTGCTCGCGCTCGTCATTTCCCCCACCAAATCCTCCTCCACGCGTCCGTCCGATCGCATCTATCTCATCGACGAAGATTATCGCCGGTGCCGCTTTTTTGGCCATTTTGAAAAGGTCTCGCACTCTCGAAGCTCCGACTCCCACAAACATTTCTACAAACTCACTTCCCGACAAATGAAAGAAAGGCACACCAGCTTCCCCTGCGACTGCTCTTGCAAGCAAAGTTTTTCCGGTTCCCGGCGCCCCTGTCAAAATTACTCCTTTTGGAATTCTCGCTCCAATGTCTAAAAATTTCTTTGGACTTTTCAAAAAATCCACAATTTCTTTTAATTCTTCTTTTGCTTCTTTACACCCAGCCACATCTTTGAAAGTCACTCTATTGTTCTTATCATTCGGATCCGTAATGCGCGCTTTAGACTGACCAAAAGAAAGCGCCTGCATCCCCGCGCCCCTAACTTGCTTAGATAAATACCAAAAGAAAAACAAAATAAAAACTATTGGCAATAAAAATGGAAGAAGATTTAAAAGTACATACATAAATCCACTTTCGTCTTTTATTTCTATTTCAGTTTTCGCGAGAGCAATGGAGGTAACACCATAATTAAAAAGTGTTTGCGATAGAGCCGAGCCGACTTCTTTTTTGGATTTTTTGATTTCATCGTTTTGATATGTAATCGTGAGCTTTTCTCCTTCGACTAAAATCTTTTTAACTTCGCCCACCCCCACGCTTTTAGCCAGATCGGAAATTGGAATTTCAGGGACAGTTGGAGCAGTGTCAGATACTACCAAATATACTGCTGTAATAAGCATAAAGATGAGTATCGCGCTAGCAATACTGCTCGAAAAATTAGAACCTCTATTGGGCTTTTTACCCTTACTTTGGCTTGTATTCTGGTTTCCTTTTTTGTTAAGAAAATTAAAATCCATTTGCAAATGGTAGCACAAAAAACATAAAAGGTGAAATATTTTTTCTCCGAACTTTCGTGATTGTGGAGATGACGAGAATTGAACTCGTGTGCAGAAGGTTTTTGCACAGACGTCTACATATATAGCTCGCTTTTTGGTTTAAATTAAAAAATTCTTAAACGAGCCAAATATTTTTTAATCGAGTTCTTTTGTTTTGCGAGAGCGTCAGAACATTCGCTCAAGCTATCCCGATAATATTGTGCCTCTACTTATATATCGGAAGTCTATAAGAGAGACATCAGTTTAGGCCGAAGCGGAAACTGAAGCGAAAGCAAAGTTATTCATACCGAAGTATGGAGAGACTGCCGCTTTCACCTTAGAAGCTAATTTTGCAATTAAGCTATTGAACGAAGTTTTACGAGATTACGTCCATGCTCGATATGCATCAATACAAAAGGCCTACTGTCTATGCCTTGCATCCCCAAATTTGCAAAGCAAATTTGTCCCGAGCTTTTTTAGCGAGGGGCAAAACTTACTCTGCTGTTTTCAAAGTTCTTCTAATCTCTCTATCCGTATCACGCTTCTTTAGCGTCTCGCGTTTATCAAATTTTTTCTTGCCTTTTACTAAAGCAATTTCTATTTTGATTTTTCTGCCTTTATTATACACTGAAATTGGCACAATTGTCAAACTTTTAT
Organism: Candidatus Nomurabacteria bacterium; assembly: GCA_009695015.1. Lineage (GTDB taxonomy): Bacteria > Patescibacteriota > Minisyncoccia > Phycocordibacterales > UBA9973 > UBA9973. The sequence goes on from SIBT01000006.1 coordinate 15,673, forward strand.
TTTTCTCATTTCCTGCGAGTTCATTAATCTCTTTTTTAGTCAGCAAAAGTTTTCTATTGCGAAGTGGATCATAATCTTTTGGAGTATTTTTTACTTGGTATGGCGGAATGTTCGCATTAATTAAATACACTTCTCCTCCACGCACAATAACAAAAGCTCCCTCGAGAGACATCTGCCCTCCTCGTACAGACTTTACTTCCACACCCAAAAGCTCAATACCTGTCTCGTATTTTTCTAAAATTTCATAATTAAATCTAGCTTTTCTATTTTCTGCGTAAGACATAGGTACATATTATCACAATGTTTGACTTTCAGCCTCGAATACGCTATATTCTTATTAGTCAAAGATACTTTTGGCACTATTAATATCCATTGCGTGAAAGAATAAACAACCAAATACGTGCCGTAGAACTTCGGGTTTTAGACAGTGAAAATAAAAATCTCGGTGTTTTGAGTATAAAAGATGCATTAGAAATGGCTCAAAGTAGAGGTTTGGACTTGATTGAGATAGGTCCAAATGCTACTCCACCACTCGCCAAGATAATGGATTTCGGCAAGTATCAATACGAGGCGAACAAAAAATTAAAGAAAGCTAAGGCTGGAGCGAACAAAACAGAGACAAAAGGAATTCAGATAAAAATAGGCACTGGAGACCACGACCTAGAGCTCAAAGCGAAAACTGCTTCAAAGTGGATAAAAGAAGGTCATCGAGTGAAAGTGGAACTCTTCCTCGCCGGACGCGCGAAGTATATGGATGAAAAGTTTTTAAGAGAAAGGCTAGACAGAGTATTACATTTGATTACGGAAGATTATAAAATATCAGATGCATATAAAAAAGGTCCAAAGGGCTTAACTACCACAATCGAAAAAGCTAAATAAAAAAAATGAAAGGAATGAAAACAAATAAATCATATAGTAAAAGATTAAAGATCACCAAAAGTGGCAAGATACTTTCACGCAAGCCTGGCTTTAATCATTTCAATGCAAAACAATCCCGCACTCGCCAACTCGCTGGCAAGAAAACTCAAAATTTTATTATTAAAAATAAACCAAAGTCGCACTTGATGCCGTTTAGTTAATTTCAATACCATGACCAGAGTAAAAAAAGGAGTACATGCATTAAAAAGAAGAAGAAGTATTTTAAAACAAACCAAAGGTTTTCGTCATGGACGCAGTACTAAAGAACGCCAAGCAAAAGAGGCTATTCTCCACGCTGGTAATTATTCTTTTGCACATAGAAAAGATAAAAAATCACACAACCGAAAACTTTGGAATATAAAGATAAACGCTGGCGCACGTGAGCTCGGCACAACTTATTCTAAATTGATAGATAATCTAAAAAAGAAAAACGTCTTGCTCGACCGCAAAATTCTAGCAGATTTCGCCGAGCATCACCCAGCAACTTTTGCTAAAGTTTTGGAAGCGGTAAAGTAGTTTTTTACACTTTATACTTTATAAAGATTTTACGATATATTTATTTTTAATATCAGTATATCCGATATTAAAAATAAAAAAGAGCCCTTACTGAAGTAAGAGCTCAAAGGGTCTAAGACCCAAGATGTAACACAAGGTACCAAGCGACCAAGAACTATAAGTCGCAGAAGCACAACAGGCAGAAGTCACCGTGAAGGTCACGCCCTAAGTAAGCGAGGCAGAACTTCCAATTTTCGCCCAAGTAGCGATACACGTACGGCACCCTGTGGTCGCCGTCGGAGTCGGTCCACAGCGCATCCTTTTGATCGAATGACACCGTGTACTTACTCACCGGAAACTCGTCCGCCTTCTGGTCCTGCAACAACGTGATGCCTTGCCCGCCCACGCGGATCGCATTCTGCTTTGCGAGGAAGCTCATGCAGTCTTCGCTCGTTACCGTTCCCAGTATCGGGAAGATTTTCACCTTGTAGGTTTTGCCCGGCTCCAGCTTGTTCGTCGCCTTGGCGAAGTTCTTGCTGTTCAGCTCGTCGTTGAAGTAGTAGGTGGTCTTCAGCTTCTTGGTCTTCTTGGCGAAGGTATCGAGCTGGGTGTCATGCACGTAATCGGCAGGCACCGTGAACTCGAAGGTCTTCACCGCAGGACCGAAGCGTTGGTCCACCATGGCGAGTTTCTGCAGGATGGGCTTCACTTGCTCTTGCAACGTGCCGCCCGCCTTGATGATTTCCTGAGCCTCATCTTTCGAGAAGCCCAACGCACGGACCGCGTCTCTTACGAGATCGGCGATGTGATTTTCTTGGTTTGACGTGATCTTTTCAGTCATCGTATTATCCTTTTTTGAATGTACAATCCAGAATCTGCTGGAACAGTCACAAGGATTCTTGCTATCACTATTATATCAAATAACACTCTATTTGTCAATGTCAAGAAATTATAGAGGAAAATCCTTGAAATCATTGGGTGTCTGTCAAGGTCACATCAAATTTTTCTAAATCTTATACTCCCCGACTTTATCTTTTTTGATCAGCACAATAAGATCTTCTAAAAGTTTCTTAGGGTCAGATCCTGCAACGATCTTTGCATTCGGACGATGTCCTTTTTCGACAATTTCTTTGATTTGCGCTCCCATTTCCCATGGTCCTTCAAAAATACCAATTGGTTTGTTATCTTCAAAAGCAACCGTAAATTCATGAATAGTGCCCACACGTCCACAACCACATATCACCGCATCACTCGAGCGAGTCAGTAGTAGATCGCGCCCCGGATAACCAAAACCGGTGTAAATTATTAAATCCATGTAATCAAGCGGAAGCTTATAAACTTCCACATGTTCTCTTTCGGATGCAGCAGGAGAAAATCCGACAGATATTCCACCAAGTTCTTTTACTCCCATAGCAACCCAAAAAGGAAACCCGGTCGTTGCTCCGGTGACGAGCACCAATCCTTGCCTAGCAATCTCACGCCCGAGCTCTTTAGCTTTATCTAACGCATCTATCCCACAGTGGCCCGTCTCAGCCGCGCCGGAGACACAAATTTTTATTTGGTTATGTCCGTGTTTAATCGGAGCATTTAATGAATACGAATTCATTATTTCATTATATATGATTTAGCAAGATAATGAAACACTACTTCCTTGTTCTGGCGCAAAAGCATCGATTCCTAAATTGTCTCGGAGCTTCTGCACCAAAAACATTGATGACTTCGGTTCACCCATAACTACAAAAACTTTCTTGACTATGTCTTGCATATCTTCCACAAAAGAAAGCAGTCCATCTGAATCTTTATGTCCAGAGTATCCAGAGATAGTCACAATATGTGATCTGACTACTACATCCTCGCCATTTATACGCACTGTTTTAATCCCTTCTTGAATCAAGCGCCCAAGGCTACCCACAGCCTGATATCCAATAAGAAGAAGAGTATTATTCAGATCTGGTAAATAATGCCTCTCATGATGCACCACACGTCCTCCGGTCGACATACCACTCCCAGCGATAACTATTTTTGGATTGGGCACATTGCCTATCATTCTAGACTCTTCTGATTTCAGAGTGCTATGAAGTCCAGGAAAATCGAATAAATATTTATCGCTCTTCATTGCTTGTTGCGCATTTTCATTAAAATAAGTTCTAAATTGTTTAAAAACTTCGGTCAAATGAATCGCGAGTGGTGAATCGAGAAAAATGGGCATGACAGGTATGCGATTACCTTCTACTAATGCGTTAAGTTCAAATAAAAGTTCTTGGGAACGTTCGAGCGAAAAAGTAGGAATAATAAGTGTCCCTTTCCTTTTATAATTATCTTCGATTATTTCCTCTAAAAATTTTCTTCGGTCGTCGCGTGACTCATGATTTCGGTCACCATAAACAGATTCCATTATTAAATAATCCACATCAGTAACTTTCTCAGTATCAGGAAGGAGCATCGAGGGTGAATTACCCAAATCTCCAGTAAAAAGAATCTTTTTGCCATTATAAACAAACTGCACCATCGCCGAACCTAAAATGTGTCCAGCATTTAAAAAAGAAACTTCTAAATCAGAGGTGATTTTTATTACTTCATGATAGGTAAAACCCTGCCAAAGCGAAAGCGCCAATTTAACATTTTCTTCATTATAAATTTTATCTAAATTTAATTCTGTATTTTTTGACAATATACCTGCAGTATCTTCGAGCATCGGCAAAGCTAGTGCATGAGTGGGTTCGGTCGAATAAATTTTTCCACGAAATCCTTCATGGATAAGTTTCGGAATTCGACCAAGGTGATCCACATGAGCATGAGTAACAAAAAGAATATCTATTTCTTTTGAATCGTAAGGAAAGGGATCCCAATTGATATCATCCGCCAATTTAAACCCTTGAGTAAGTCCACAATCGACTAAAATTTTCTTCCCATTCACCTCTAAAAGAAAATTAGCTCCTGTCACAGAGCCAGTTCCCCCACAGAACGTTATTTTTGCAGTTTTTTCCATCTCCGTCATTATACTTTATTTTCTGTCTTAAACATAATTCTTCCAAAAAAATAAAAAATAGCCATCCCCCCACCCATCAAATCAAAACAAAGATCAGAAATAGTATCTAAATAATCAAAAGGGTATAGTGTTGTGATACTATACGTAAAGATTTCAAACACTTCCCAAAAAGTGCCAACAAGAAACACAAAAAAAAAGACTTTAAAAATTAACTTACTAGAAATATTTTGAGGAGTAAAAAAATAAAGAAATAAAAGTCCAAGCCAAAATCCACCAAGAAAATGCATGATCATATCGAGATACCAGATAGAAGAATACCAGTATAATTTATTAGCAAGCAAATTCACCAAAAAAATTAAAAATATTATAGATACCAAGTATTTTGAAAGCGTTTTTCTCTTCATTTCAATATTTTATCACAATTTGCAAGAAAAAACCCCGCATAGCGGGGATACTTCTTAGGACTATTTCTGAAATATTACCATAGCGTTTTGCTAAGTGGGTGAGAGATGCGATAGACCAAGGTCTAACTCAATCGACTCTCCCATAAATTATTGTTCTAGGTAATAATCGGAAATAACCCTACTTAAAGTATATCAAATGAAGAAAGTGTAGCAACTAGACATTGATATTTTTTTGTTTCAGTATATTTCTTTCTTATAACAATCTTCACAATATAAAATCTGAGGATTATTTATTGCGTAATTGGTTGCAAATTCCTTTAAACATTGGTTTTTGTGACCATGAGAAGAACTTTTGCACATACAGCTAGCAGCTCGTGATATCATTGGATTTAATTTCTCCATTCTAGTGTAAAATCTACAATTTGGGCACGTTCTTGGTATTGGTATATTAAAACGCTTATAAAATTGTAATTCCATTTGAGTTACTTTGAAAGCACCGACACAACGATGTACACAATTCTGTACATCTTTGCAACCAATTACTTTACCAACAATCGAATCGTCTATATCAGAAATTTTTTCTGGTAATTCATGGGACAATATTTCAATATCATAATTATTTGGTATTTTTAAATAATTATTTTTTGGAAAATAATCTGAAGCCGAAGATTCTTCATAAACAAAAGGAGAAAGTTCTATCGGAAAAAATTCTCCGTATTTATATATTAATCCATCAATAGAAATATACGGCATAATACTCATATGCTCTATTATTTTAGAACGGAGAGAAAAATATTCTTCTTTTGAGTATTGCTTATTGAAAATACAGTATTTTGCTTTTTTCAGACCTACACAACCAAAACAATACGCTGAAGAATGACATTGAATACAATACTCTAGATCATGCGACGCTGACGAACACTCATAACAAAATTTTAAATTTTGAGATTGTTCTCCGCAACTCACAGACTCGTAAATCAACTCAGATACACCACCCCAACTTGTAAAATCATAGACGTCATTAGATCTTCCTATAAATTGCGAAAAACAAGCGTTATCTACATTGTGAACCTCAAAACATTCATGAGCATTATTTGAAGCATATATATAATCCCCTGTCACATTCTTGTTTCTATTGCCGTGTATATATTTACTGGGAAATTGTATCTTAAAATCTTTTATCTTTTTCGATATTTCTTGGATTTTAGAAAAAGAACCGTCATAAAGTTTGTTGAATTCTTTTTCGTATTCATTCTTTGTATACTGTTTATTAAAAATGCAATATTTTTTATTTCTAAGATTGACACAACCCAAACAATCAGTGCAGTTTCTACAATTATCGGAAAACCATACGTTGTAGCACTCGGCACAGTTACTGCTCCAAAACACTCTTTCGCAGTCTACTAATGAAAAAGTTTCATAACAAAGACGAGAATCTTTCGTTTCGTAAAAATCTACGGAATCTTGACTTCCTTTAAAATGAAAACCATAAGATACATTCTCACTATCCGCAGTGTTAAAACACAAGTAAGCATTTTTAACGTTTGTGGCATTATTAGAATAATCACTATTTACACAATTATTCATTGATCTGGCGCACAAAGGAACCATGTGTAATAAATCTGAAAATTGTTTGAAAAATACGTCATTGAAATCATAATCTTTACCGTATGATTTAGGATCCCACTCATCGCTCCACCAATAATGATGCTCATAAATTTTTACCCTAGATGAAGGAGAATACATAGAAAATACCATATCACTTGTATGTTCATCTTTCTTCTTGAAAAAGAAGTGCTCGTTCCACCACATAAATCGTCGAAAAAGTCGACATTTGGGGCAAAAAGTCGGCGCAGGAACCTGCATCTTTTTATAAAAAGACAGATCCTCATTTTCAACCAAAAAATCATTTTTACAGCTTTGGCATTTTTTAGATAAAGACATAATTATAAGGATAATACCACTTACCAAAGACTAATGCTATAATCCCATTTATGGAAAAAAATGTTAAAAATTCTTGCGTATATTGCTCAAATATAGAGATAAAAAAACGCACAATCATAGAAAATTATTTAGCATGGGTCTTCCCTACCAACATTCCTATAGTTCCAGGACATATCCTGATAGCACCTAAAAGATGTGTGGCAAAATATGAAGATTTGACTGCTGAAGAAAAAGAGTCGATTGAAGAATTGCGATTGAAAATTATTAAGGCACTTAAAAAAGCATTTAAGGCAGAAGGTTTTAATTATGCATGGAATGAAAATAAAATTGCAGGGCAATCAGTACCACATTTTCACCTACATGTACTCCCCCGCAAAGAAGGAGATGAGGGAATTACGGAATATGAACCAAGAAAATTCCTTTATCGTCCTGGCAGTAGAGAAGCTACACCAGAAAAAGAATTACAGGAAATTTCGGAGATAATTAAAAAATTTATTTAAAATACCTTAACTCTTCCAAAAAATCTTATTTAATCTAGCTGATAATCCCATCCTGGTTGCCAAGCTTTTGTTTTTCTCCAATCTTCTGCCAAAGCTTCTTCCCACGCCTTACCCTTAAGCAATACATCCAGAGAGAGTTGAGGAGCTTTATGGGCAACGATGGCTACTCTTTTCCCAAAATAATTACTTTTCAAAAACTCTAAAAAATTTTCTATACGAGCTTTTACATCCTCATAACTTTCCCCTTCCGGAAATCTATTTGAAATGCACTCACCTTCGCACATTGGCTCTACGATAGAATTTGGCGAAGCATTTAATGTACCATAATTACACTCACGCAATCTTGTGTCGGTAATAATTTGAGCAATTCCGTCAAAAGTAAGTCGGGCAGAATCAAACGCTCTTTTTAAATCGGAACAAAACACAACGTCAAATTTTTTATCTTTAATCTTATCTTTGAGTTCAATAGATTGTTTTATCCCTAATTCGGAAAGTTCAGCGTCCGACCATCCAGAAGAAATTTTATTTTCATTGTCAGTAGTAGTACCATGTACAAAATAGGTTATGGTGACTGACATAAATTATTTCTTTTTTAACTTCTCGTAAAGCATAATATCGTACTTGCCGTCGAGAACTCTATCTTTCTTGGAAATACCTAGAGTTTCGAGAAAAACAAACAATTTTTCTTGCATCTTTTTTCTATCTTCAGGATTAGATGTTTTTACAATTTTTTCTGCCTCAATAAATTCACCCAAATTTTTTACATTATCAAGGACTATCTCAATACCATTTACATTAGTTTTTATTCTTTTTTTATCAACCGTCGGCACTTTTTGATATTTTAAAAGCTTAAGTACTTCGATCATTTTATCGCCTTCTTTTATTTCCAACTCTCTTTCAATACAATCCTGCCTACTTCCTTGTGGAATTTTTAATGTAAAAAAATACTGGTCATTCGATTTCCGAACTCTTAAAACTGGGACTTTTAGTGGAGGCGGAAAATCTACTCCCTCAGGAATAAAAATAGAATCGACTTGGTGAAGCTCAATACCAAATTTGCAACCTAAATCTTGAAGTTTTTGAAAAACATCTTCTCTGTTTTTTAAGCGCGCTTTTACTTCAACTTCGTACATAGATATTTAGATATTATTCTTTGTGTTCAGCATAGACAAAGTCAGCATCAATTTTGTTGTATTCAAAGATTTCATCTTTATTAAAAAAGCGTTGAACTTCAATAATACCAGCTTCGACTGATTCGGAGGCGTGCACGATGTTGGATTGAGTAGATAAAGAAAAATCTCCACGGATAGTTCCAGCGTTTGCTTCCCAAGCCTTTGTGGGCCCCACTATTAATCTAACTGCAGAGACTGCATTGATTCCCTCAAAGGCCATCACGACAGATGGGCAAGATTTCATAAAATCTCTAACACCCGGGAAAAAAGGCTTGTCTTTAATGTGCGCATAATGTTCTTCAAGAAGGGTGTCATGTAAGCTCATCATTTTTATACCTATGATCTTTAAACCTTTTTTTTCAAAACGTGAGATAATTTCCCCCACCAAATTTCGCTGAATCGCATCAGGTTTCAAGATAATTAAAGTTTTTTCATGTAAATTTTTCATATATTTTATATTAGCAAAATCAAGCCGATTTTGCAAAATTTAAAGAAAATAATGTTACTCCATCGTTTTATACCTTCCCATAATCTCAGCTTCTACTTCGGCACGGTCTCTACCGTATTTTATATACGAAAGTTCTTTCAAATTATCTACAATCTCCAAATTGCCTTTCTCTGGCGCAAGAGTTTTGATATTGAAAGGTTTTACCGGCTGACCATTCACCAACATACTCATATATGCGTTGTAGTTATCGAGTTTAGTTATATCAACAGCCGTAAATTGAGGTTTGAATTTTTGTTCTAAGAAATTTGCATCTTCAGTACCAACTCGAAACACAGCCATCGAACCAACATTGCCAAAAACAGCATTTTTTATTTTTTCTTCTAGTTGAGTGATATATTGATGGGCAATATTAAGAGAAAGTCTGTATTTTCTAGATTCGGATAAAATAGAAGCAATCGAGTCGGTCGTCACATTTTGAAACTCATCGATGTAAAGATAAAAATCATTCATTGGTTTGCCAAACATGTCCACTCGTGAAAGCGCCGCCATCTGAATCTTACCGACCAGCACT
>SIBT01000007.1 GCA_009695015.1 Candidatus Nomurabacteria bacterium
GCAAGAGACGAATAAAAAAGAACCCATTCCTCCGACTCTTGCAGAAATACAAAACAACGCGCAAAAAACAGTCCTCCCTGTATTTTCCATAAAAAAGGAAACTTAAAAGAAAGATTTAATATATAATAACCATATGGATGAAGTAATAGATTTATTAAAAATAAAAATAGAAAAGGCGAGGAGGGAATTGCCGTTAGAAACTGTAAACGCCATCGACGCTGTCGACTGGAAAGCGGCTATTTTGAGCCTCCGAAGTAAATATGGATACACTTTTGAGCAACTCGGTGATCTTGAGCTCGAAACAGAGTTACTCCTATCGGGACTTGTAAGTGGGGAGAATTATCCAAAGGAACTCGAAACTAGAATGAAAATCCCTAAAGCGGCTGTAAATGAATTAGTCAACGAAATGAATAATCTAGTTTTTAGAAAAATACAGGCAGAATTAATTAAAAACACGGAAAGAAAAAACATATTCCAGAAAAATTCTCCTCTTCCTGAATACCCTTTAGAGGGGGTTAGGCGAACTCTTCCACCCCGCTCCGACCTAGATCATAGCACCCAGGAAGAGGGGAATAAAGAAATCTTGCCAGTACCAGAAAAATTAGAGTTAACTGGAGAGGTAAATCCGATACTAGCCCAAAAATTATCTGGTTCTTTCAAAATTCCAATGGTAAAAACTGAACATTCTTTAGAAAATATTACCAAAACCGCAAACGAAGTGACTATGTTTGTGTCACAGAAGCCAAAAGTATACCCAAAAAATGCCGATCCGTATCGTCTGTCGCCAGAGGAATAGAACATAAAACCTATGCAATTCAAAGTACCACAATTTTTAGAAATAGAAGACAAGATTTTTGGTCCATTTACTTTTAAAGAGTTTGTGTATTTGGCCGGCGGAGCGGGTTTATGTTTTGTACTTTACAAACTACTAGGGCTCTTTTTTGGCGCTATACCTATCTTGGCAGTAGCGGGATTTGCGATAGCCCTAGCCCGTTATCGACCAAACAACAAACCTTTTCTCAATATGATTGAAGCAGGATTTAATTATTTTATACAGAGTAAATTATATATCTGGAAAAGGCGTACAAATAAAACCAACACTGAACAACTAAACAAAATAAAAAACGAGAAAGAAGTAATTAATAGAGATACAGTAAGACTGGGAGGAAATAAATTGCGAGATTTGGCTTGGAGTTTAGATGTGTTAGATTTAAATAAACACGAAAATAAGTTATAAAGTAAAACTATGCCCTTAAATGCAAAAGCAACTCAAGAGTTCGTGCCCATCAAGGAAGTTCGTGATGGAATAATCGTGTTAAAAGACGGCGGCCTGCGAGCAATCGTACTCGCTAATTCAGTCAATCTATCTTTAAAATCAGAGGACGAACAAAAGGCGACGATATTTCAATTTCAAAATTTTCTCAATACTTTAGATTTTGCTATCCAAATATCAGTCCAATCCAGAAGACTAGATATTCGACCTTATCTTTTGCTTTTAGAAGACAGAGCAAAGATACAAAGCGAACCCTTGCTTAAATTACAAACAAAAGAATATGTAGAGTTTATTAGAAATTTTACCGAGAGTGTGAGTATAATGACAAAAAGTTTTTTTGTTGTAGTGCCTTATACCCACACCATCTTAAAATCAGATTCTGGAATACTAAAAAGATTATTCAGTAAAAAAAATAAAGAAGAGATGAAACTGGCAAAGCAAGAAGACTTTGAAGAAAAAGTGTCTCAACTCGAAGAACGAGTGAGTGTAATACAACAAGGACTTAGTCGTTGTGGTATAAAATCAATCCAATTGGGCACTGAGGAAGTCGTGGAAGTATTTTATAAAGTTTTCAATCCGGGAGAAGTGGAAGGGAAGATTAAATTAGAGTAAGCGAAGCAAGACCTAATGTGTTAGATCTTGCTTCGAAACAAATATATGGGAATTTTTGATAAATTATTTAAAAAAACAAACAAAGTAAACAAATCCTATTCTGAAGAAGCACAGGCTTCCACTTTGGGCGTATTGCCAGAACAAATCTATGAGTCAGCGACTCTAGAACTTCAAGATGTGATAGCGCCTTCCGCGCTTAAAATCGAATCAAAATCCATAAACCTAGGTGACAAGATAGCTCGCACGTTTTTCATAATATCTTATCCGAGATATTTAACTGATAACTGGTTTTCTCCAATAATCAATTTAGATAAAGTTTTTGATATTTCAATTTTTATCCATCCGATAGACACATCTTTGATGTTGCGACAATTTCAGAAAAAAGTCGCCGAAGTACAAAGCCAAATAAACATACGAGAAGGCAAGGGTATGGTGCGCGATCCAATGCTTGATACTGCGTATCAAGATCTCGAAGGACTGCGCGACAACTTGATCCAAGCGCAAGAAAAAATGTTTGATGTGGGTATTTATATAACTATCTATGCCGATAACGACTTGGAGTTGTTTAAGATAGAAAGTGAAATAAAATCAATGTTGGAATCAAAATTAATATATATAAAACCAGCGCTTTTTCAACAAGAGACCGGTTTTAAAAGTGTTATACCGATAAACACTGATTTATTAAATATTCATCAAAAATTAAACTCGGAACCACTTTCCAGCGTTTTTCCATTTATATCTTTTGATCTCACTTCTGATAAAGGAATACTTTATGGTATTAATAGACATAATTCGTCTCTCGTTATCTTCGACAGGTTCAGTTTAGAGAATTATAATTCAGTAACTTTTGCCAAATCAGGTTCAGGTAAATCTTACGCAACAAAATTGGAAATTCTAAGGTCTTTAATGTTTGATATTGATGTTATAGTCATAGACCCAGAAAAAGAATATGAATTCTTGTCAGAAGCCGTCGGTGGACGATATTTTAATATTTCTCTTTCTTCCGACCACCACATAAATCCTTTTGATTTACCTATGCCACACGAAGATGAGACAGCGGAAGACGTCCTACGATCAAACACCATCAATTTAGTCGGGCTTTTCCGATTGATGCTCGGAGGACTCACACCCGAAGAAGATTCAATGGTTGACCGAGCCATCTCAGAAACTTACGCCATTAAAGATATCACTCCAGAATCAGATTTTTCAAATATCGAACCTCCACTTCTTTCAGATTTTGAAATGGTTCTAGGGGGAATGGATGGAAGTGATTCTGTCGTACAACGTTTGGCAAAATACACCAAAGGTTCTTGGGCAACTTTTTTAAATAGACCAAGCAATATAGATATCAATAAAAAGTTTATTGTCTTTTCAGTTCGCGATATGGAAGATGAATTGAAACCAGTCGCAATGTATATCATTATGCATTATATATGGAATGCAATACGCAAGAATTTAAAAAAGCGTTTGCTAGTAGTCGACGAAGCTTGGTGGATGATGAAATCCGAAGACACCGCTTCTTTCCTTTATTCGATTGCTAAAAGAAGTAGAAAATACTATCTAGGTCTTTCCACTATCACCCAAGACGCGGCTGATTTTATGAAATCCCCATATGGTGTGCCTATAATCACCAACTCTTCTATTCAACTCTTATTAAAACAATCTCCGACCACAATAGATATTTTACAAAAAACTTTCAATCTTACCGATGAAGAAAAATATCTCCTTTTAGAATCAAGTGTAGGGGAGGGTATATTTTTCGCAGGCTTAAAACATGTAGCCATAAAAATCATTGCTTCTTATACCGAAGACCAAATTATCACAAGTGATCCTTCACAAATATTATCAAACAAGAAAGCCAAGGAGGAGCAAGAGGCAGAGCAAATTAGAGGCACTAAATAGAAATATGGTACAATTAATCTATGAGGTTTAGACTTTCATTATTATATTTAATTGTTATACTTTTAGTATTTGGGGTAATTTCCATACCTAAAGTAAATGCTCAATCATCTAGCGATATTTTAGTTGATATAATCCCTCCTAATCCAGCACCTTATGAAAACATAAGTATTAATCTGAAAAGTTATGTAAATAATTTAGATAGTGTTCTCATATCTTGGTCTGTAAATGGTAAAACTACTTCTTCGGGAATTGGAAAAAAATCATTTTTAACTACAACGCCGGCCGCAGGTGAAGAGATGAACATCACCGCCACAGTCTCTTTACCAAACGGCGCGATAAACACAAAAATAATAATAAAACCCTCTGTAATGGTTTTATTATGGCAAGCCAATGATTCGTATGTTCCACCATTCTATCGTGGTAAAGCTCTACCGACGCCAGACAGTGAAGTAAAAGTGGTGGCTATGCCCGAAGTGAGAATTGGTAGCAGTATTATTTCTTCGCAAAATATGACTTACTATTGGAAAAAAGATTATACCAATAATGTAGATGGTTCAGGTTACGGTAAGAACTTTTTTCTTTACATAAATGATTATTTAGAAGATTCAAACAATATATCAGTCACAGCATCAACTGTTGACCAAAAATATTCATCAAGCGTAAGTATAGACATAGAAACAACCCAACCAAAAATATTATTTTACAAAAATGATAACAATTTTGGAACAATTTGGGAAAAAACACTCCTTGATATGTATAAAATACAAGGAAGAGAGTTGGTGGAGGCGGCACCTTATTTTATTTCACCAAAAGAAATACAAAATCCGATACTAATATGGAGTTGGTTTATCAACGATAATAGGGTGAACTTAACGAGTTTTAAAAAATATTTAATGCCACTTCAGGCAGAAGCCGGGACCCACGGAACGTCCATATTAAGACTTAATATTGAAAATCGTGATAAAATTTTTCAAACAACTAATAAGGAAATAAATATAGAATTTTAAATTATGAAAAAATCTTTATACAAAGAAATACAAATTATTTTATGCCTAAGTTTTTTTGGGATAATTTTAATTAGTCCCGTTAATATCATTACCGCAAAAACGCCACTGACCAATTATCAACTATTAGCTCCACTTCCTGGGGCTGGTGGCACACCTCTTAAAGAGGTTAATCCTAGAGAAGGTCTAGGAAATTATCTAAATTTGATGATAAAAATATTCATCGGCTTATGCGCAGTTTTGTCTGTAGTGATGATTGTGATCGGTGGGATAGAATACATGACAAGTGAATTAATATCAAGCAAAGAAGCAGGTAAAGAAAGAATAAGAAACGCATTACTAGGACTCCTGATAGCTCTCGGCGCTTACGCGCTTCTTTTTACAATAAATCCAGATCTGCTAAAGAGTGATTTATGTATTTTTCCACAAGTTATAAAAGATGGTAAATGTGTGAATCCATCACCCACCACTCCAACACCTACACCAATAAATACTCAGTTTAATGTTAATTATTCTGGATCCAACACCAATCGACCATTATTAGGGCCTGCTCCATAATAAAAACAATGTCAAAAAGAAATTTTATACTTCTAATAATAGTCTCAACCCTTGTGGCAACTGCGATTTTAGGGTTTTTATACTTACGCCCAAAAACACCTACTCCAATAGATGACATAATAGATACAAATTTCATTTCACAATTTAATCCATTTGGAAACAGTAAACCGCCAACCAAAGGAATTGAGACTTCGCCGGTTGATGTCTCAGGATATGAGCCCAATGTGGAAGAAGAGACACCGAAAGTAAAATTAATAAAAATTTCCAGCATGCCTATAGCAGGATTCACAGTCTTTATAAAAGAAAGATTAAAGGAAATACCCATAGTAAATACAACCCCACCCCTAGCCCTCCCCTTATCAGAGGAGGGAGTCCCTCCTGCTAAAGGGGGTGCGGGGGGTCTAAAAACAACGAAACCAACTCCACCATTGACTGAATTCATGCCTGCTCTACGATATGTAGCTAAAGCAACTGGAAACATTTATCAAACATTCGCGGATAAAATAGAAGAACGAAAATTTTCTACGACTACAATACCAAAAGTATATGAAGCATATTTTGGAAATCGTGGAGAATTTGTATCGATGCGATATCTAAAAGGGGATGAGAGAACTATAGAAACTTTTGTCGGCGCTCTACCAAAAGAATTATTAGGAGGAGATATGACAGAAAATAATGAAATCAAGGGGTCTTTTTTACCCAATAATGTTAAAGATATAAGCATATCGCCCGATACTTCAAAAGTATTTTACTTATGGACTAGTGGAGAGAGTATGATCGGTACAACTTTAAATTTAAAAAATAATAAAAAAGTCCAAGTGTTTGATTCTCCTTTCACAGAGTGGCTATCACAGTGGCCAACTGACAACATTATCACTCTTACGACCAAACCTTCAGTAGGTGTTCCTGGATATATATATACTATTGACGGATCTGGTAAAAATCTAACAAAGGTATTGGGAGAAATAAATGGATTGACGACGCTTGTTGGTCCAAATGGTAAACTAGTTCTTTATGGAAACAACAATTTATCACTTAATATTTATCACACAGATACAAGAAATTCAGATCTATTAGGAGTGAGGACTCTACCCGAAAAATGTGTTTGGAGTAAAATAAGTGATGCTATTTATTGTGCTGTTCCAAAATCAATTAATTCAGGCGACTATCCGGACACTTGGTATCAAGGAGAAGTGTCTTTTAATGATCAAATTTGGAAAATAGACGCGAAAACAGGAAATACAACTTTAATATTAGATCTAGCAACACTTACAAAAGGAGAAGAAATTGATAGTATAAAACTTACTCTAGATGAAAGTGAAAATTATTTATTTTTTGTAAACAAAAAAGATTCTTTTCTATGGAAATTAGAATTAAAATAAATTTTAATTCTAATTTCCTAAATCCCACCAACGTATTTGATCACCACTCGACGAGTGGGACCCATACCAGTGGATTCAGTTTTTAGGTCGGTTGCATTAGATAAAAATTCATGCACTATTCTGCGTTCAAAAGCTGACATTGGATCGACTTCGATGCTTGATTTGAAATATCTGGCTCGTTCTCCCATCATATGAGCCACCGCGCGAATGTTGTCTACGCGCTTTTTTTGAAAACCATTAATGTCGATTAAAAAACTTAAATCGGATTTTTCTTCGCCTTCTGAAAGAGACGGATTTATTTGAGCTTCCACCATCCTTCGTACAAGATGATTTAATGCATAAAGTCCTTCTCCGTCGCGTACTATAAAAAGATGAGGATCGCTGACTTCAACTGAAAACCAGGTATTATTTGGACCATCTTCTGTAATGGAAACTTCACTTGGTATAACTCCGGTTTTTTCAATTAATATTTTTATTAAATTTTGGATTTCACTTTTTTTCATAAAATGAATAGCATCTATTTCACTACCATCTTAAAGTTTTTTTCCTTCTTAACATAAATCTGCTGGCCCACCATAAATAAATTACTGGTAATCCAGTACAATGCCACTGCTCCGGAAATACTATAAGCGATAAAAGCAACAACAAATGGGAAAATGTATTTCATCTGCATGTGCATATTTTTAGCAAAACTTTCAGCAAAACCACCGGGAGCGCCAGAAGAAACATTAGGTTTTGGCATATAGTAAGCTTGTAAATATTGAGATACTCCCGCCAGAATTGCCAAAATTATACTTTTTTTACTTATATCCAGAATTCCCAAGAAAATCATATTGATATTTTCAGGAATGTGAATAAAAGAATAAAGTATTCCACTTTCAAAATTTATTCCTTTAAAAAAAACATAATATAAAGCAAAAATAATAGGAATCTGAATTAAAACCAAAAGACATCCAGAAAAAGGGTTAACTTTGTGTTTTTTATAAAGTTCAAAAGTTTGTTTGGCTTGTTCTTCTTTGCTTGCCCCACCTGCTTTGATTTTATTAAGTTCAGGACTAAGGATACTCATCTCCGCCTGACTTTCGATGGATTTCTGAGACAGCGGAAAAAGTATAATTTTAACAAAAAGAGTAAGAATTATAACAGCAATACCGACGTCCCCGCCCGGTATAACAGAGACCAAAAAAGCCAAGGCATTCACTAATGGATCATATAAAACGATATTCCAGATATGTGATAGCATCCCATCATTCTATACGAATATTGAAAAAAATGCTAGAAAATTAAGAAAAAATCTAAATGACAGGATCTATATGATTTTTCTGCCAAGGATGACAGCGGAGAATTCTTAAAAATGCTAAATAAGAACCTTTTATGGTACCGTATTTTTCTACCGCTTGTTTTGCATATTCTGAACACGTTGGATAAAATACACAACTTGGTTTTAAAAAACCAGAAATATATTTCTGGTAGAAATTAATTAATTTTACTGAGAATGTTTTTAATTTCATTGGAAAGTATGGAAACATTGTCTTGATATTTTTTAAAAATAAAAACACCTATAACCCCGGAAGGAAAGTCGTTTAAGTAGTTTTTTAATACAGAATATCCTAGACGTCTTAGACGATTTCTCTGTACTGCGCCTTTAGCAACACTTTTGGGAGTAATAAACGAAATTTTTCTTTCAGTCCCAGAAACAATAAAGAATTTAAAAGTTAAACTCAAAGAATTAATGAATTCTCCCTCTTTAAAAATTTTATTTACCTCTTGGGTGTCAACTCTATTTTTTTTAGGAAGCATTAGTTTTTCCACTATAAAAATGAATTAAATAGCTAAAAACAAACTAAACACTGAGTTTCTTTCTACCTTTGTGACGTCTTCGCAAAAGCACTCTTTTGCCAGTTTTAGTCCGAGATCTGACTAAAAATCCATGACTTCGAGCTCTTTTTCTCTTTTTAGGTTTGTATGTGAATGACATGTGATTAATACTATAACATTCTAAAGTAGAAATCAATTCATCTGACCCTTCATCCTCTCTTTATTAAAGAGAAGATGAAGGGGAGATTCTTATCCACACATTATCAACAAGGTTAATAACTTTTGTAAAGTATCAAACATTTTACAAATAGTATATTATTGAATCATGAATACCCAGCAACTTTGGAAAAATTGTCTGACTGAAATCGAAGCAGGTATGTCAAGAGCCAATTTTAGCACTTGGTTCAAAAATACATCAATTATTAAGGAGGAGGAGGGTATTATTCATATTGGTGTGCCAAATGAATTCGTACGTGATTGGCTTATAAATAAATATCACAAACTCATTACAAAAACCGTAGCTGATGCTTATGAAAATATGCGCGCGGTAGAATATATGATCACTAAAACAGAAATAGTGAAACAAGAATTGACTACAATAAGAGAAAATACGAGCTATATAAACAAAGAATTACCCTTAAAAGATCTATATATAAACCCAGAAGACAACTTAAACCCGCGCTATCATTTCAATTCTTTCATTGTGGGATCTTTTAATGAGCTTGCATATGCCGCAAGTCTCGCCATCATAGATAATCCTGGCACCAAATATAATCCATTTTTTATCTATGGAGGCACTGGTCTTGGTAAAACTCATCTAATTCAAGCTGTAGGAAACACAATAAAAGATAGATATCCAAACAAAAAGGTACATTATATGACCTTGGAAAAATTTGCCACTGATTTTATAAATTCACTTCAGAGTAATAAGGCAAATTCCTTTAAAGAGAAATATCGTAAATATGATCTTTTAATCATCGACGACATCCAGTTTATTGGTAAAATGGAAAAAATTCAAGAAGAACTTTTCCACACATTCAACACTTTTCATGAAAACAATAAACAAATTATTTTTTCTTCTGATAAACATCCAAATTATATCCCGGAGCTAGCGGACCGTTTAAAGTCTCGTTTTGCGGCTGGAATGATTGTGGATATTTCTCCGCCTGAATATGAATCTCGTCTAGCTATTTTAAAAGTAAAATTACAAGAACTTGATATTAATCTAGACCAAGAAATATTGGAGTATGTGGCCCTGGCTGTAGATGGTAATATTCGAGAGCTTGAAGGAAACTTAAATATCATAGTTTGCCAGTATCGCTTGAAAAATAAGCCTTTAACACTAATAGAAGTAAAAAATCTATTAAAAAACAATATGAAGCCTAAGAAAAATATGGCTATAAAAGATGTTGTAAAGATAGTCAGCGAGTATTACAAACTAGAAGAAGTATCAATTTATGAAAAAACTAGAAAGAAAGAGATAGTTAAAGCGAGGCAGGTGGTAATGTATTTACTCCGAGAAGACTTTAATGTATCATACCCCTTAATTGGACAAAAACTTGGTGGAAAAGACCACACAACAGTAATACACTCATGTTTAAAAATTAAAAATGATCTAAAAAACGACCCACAACTTTTACAAGAACTAGAGCAGATACGAATTATGTTTAAGTAATTAGAAGTTATTAGACTAAAATTAAAACCAAAATCGACACATTTCCTTATAAATTATAAACTAAAAAAGTTATCCACTTATCAACACACCTAATAGTATTAATAAATTAAATATATAAGATATAAACACAAACAAGTATATGAAATTGGAATGTAAAATTGAAGAGATAAAAAGTAAAATTTTACAAGTAGAAAGAATTACTGGGAAAAACCTAACACTACCTGTTTTGAATTCAATTCTTTTAATTTCATCAGGAAAATCTTTAAAACTTCGATCAACAAACTTAAGTCTTGGTATTGAGGTTGAAATCCATGCGAAAATAGAAAAAGAAGGACTTGTAGCTATTTCTGGTTCCGTACTCAATGGTATTTTTTCTAATGTTTTTCAAAATGAAAACGTTTTTCTAGAAAGCATAGATGGAAATCTACTTATTCAAACCAAAAGAAGTAAAATAAAACTAAAAGGTCAACCATACGATGATTTTCCAACAATACCTAGGGTTTCTGGGACAAGTTTTGAAATAGACTCAAAAAAATTAATCGACGGTATAAAATCTGTTTTTTATAGTTCTTCTGTTTCCGATATAAAGCCCGAGATTTCAAGTGTTTTTTTGTATACCAATGAAGACAATTTAGTATTTGTTTCTACGGACTCCTTTAGGTTGGCGGAGAAAAAGATTAAAGTAAAAGGAATTCCAGAAATCGGAGGAATCCTTATTCCATATAAAAATATTGCTGAAATACTTCGAGTTTTTGGAGATTCTCCATCTGTTTTAAAGGTGTGTTTTAATAAAAATCAAATTTCTTTTTCTTCTGACGATGTTTATTTGACTTCCAGAATGATTGATGGAGTTTTTCCCGATTATCGTCAGATTATTCCCAAAACCTCGACGACTACCGCCACAGTCTTAAAGCAAGATCTACTAAATGCGCTTAAAATATCTAATATTTTTTCAGATAAATTTAATCAAGTAAATTTAAAAATTTCACCGAAAGAGAAAGTTTTTGAGCTCTCCTCGGCCAACAATGACGTCGGAGAAAATAAAACCTATCTAGATGCAGCGATAACCGGAGAAGATATAGAGCTTGGTTTTAATTATAAATATTTTTTAGATTGTTTTCAATCAATCACCACAGATAGTGTATCGATAAAATTCTCAGGATCTGCGAGCCCATTAGTCATATCTTCTGTCTCCGATTCCTCATTTCTATATCTCATCATGCCGATGAATAGGTAGAAATTCCCCTTTTAAGGGGTGCTTCGACTTAAGTCGGAGTGAAGTGGATATTCCAGCTAATCTTAGATTACCTAATTTATCTCTGTACTTTAAAGGTCAAACTAGTATCACTGTTGTTGTAGATACTATCATAAGCTATTATTTTTAATTCATTTTCTGTTTTTAAGTCTTCTAGTTCTCTGGGGATGAAAGAAAATACTGTTGCGGGGTTATATGTTCCTAAATACGTGTCGTTTACAAAAACATCTATTTTAATAATTGGATAAATACCAGAGCTGGATATTTTTATATTTATTTTTTGATTGACTGGATAACTTATAAAGTTATTTGGTTCGACAATTGAGATGATTGGTTTTGATAAATCAATATGCACATCGTCTACCATCGTCGGTCTATCACTGATAGTCGTTATATTATATTTTCCACTATTTTGCGCCCACCAATTTTGTATAGGTATTTCAAAATGATTGAATTGCGGGTCATTGCTTGGATTGTCTGGTGGCGCTCCCAAAATATTATTTTTATCAACCCAATAAAGAATTGAGTGAACGCTCGTTACCACTTTCTCCTCCATAGTTTCTTTTGGGGTGTTAGGACTTGCTAGTTTTCCTGAAATTTTATCTATAAAAAAGTTTTCATTTCCTTGCCAAAATCCACGAAGCGCCGGTTTTACTATTTTAGGATCAAAATCTAAGTTTGGCTTTTCAAAATTTTCGGAGGGTGTTATTTTTAATGCTTCACTTATAAATTTATTCCAAATAGGTCCCGCCACAGCAGCGCCTCCTTTTTTCATAGGGATATTATCATTATTGCCCGCCCACACACCGACAACAATAGAGGGCGTATATCCTATGGTCCAAGCATCTTTATTATTGTTTGTCGTTCCAGTTTTTACCGCTACATCTTTTCCAGGTATAAAAAGAACTGAGTGTGTTCCAAAAGTTGGCACACGAGCTTTTTCGTCCGATAGAATGTCAGAGATAGTTAATGCGGTATTTTTAAATAGAACTTCTTGTGTATTTGGGCTAAATTCTTCTAAAATTTTTCCACTTCCATTTTCTATTTTCAAAATTCCAGTATAAGGATTTCTTATTCCGTCGTTTGCAAAAATTCCATAAGCCGATGTCATATCTAGAAGTGATACTTCACCACCTCCAATAACCAATGTAAGTCCATAGCGGTTGATATCACTTAGAGTGCTGATACCCATATCTTCTGCTGTTTTTAATGAACTAGAAAGTCCTGCTAAATAAAAAAGTTTCACAGCTACAATGTTGATTGATTGTGCTAAAGCATCTCGCAAGGTCATTGGTCCACGAAATTTGTCGTCATAGTTGCTAGGCATATAACAATCTTTTTGATTGCGTCCAGGTAGAGCTTCGCCATAAGCATCACAGGTCGTTTGGAATTCTGTAGGTAGGTCAAACAACACTGTGCTCGGTGTGAAGCCCTTGTTGAAGGCTGTGGCATAAATAAAAGGCTTAAAAGATGATCCGGGTTGTCTCGAAGCAGTAGCTACGTTGAAATTTCCATCTATTTCTTTGTCAAAATAGTCTCGAGAACCTATCATTGTTAAAATCTGTCCTGTTTTTGGATCTATCGCCACCAAACTCGCATTTTTTCCATTCCAGTCTTTTTCATTTTGGAGTGCGCCTTCTTTTACAATTTCTTCTCCCTTTTTTTGTAAATCATAATAGAGTGTGCTGGTAATTTTAAGTCCGCCTTTTTCTACTGTTTCATTCCCATATTTTTTTTCCAGGTAGTCTTTAATAAAGAAAACAAAATGGGGCGCCTTGATTCCGGTCGTCTCTTGTGGAATAAAAATCACAACTTCTTTTTTGGCTTTATCGTATTCTTCTTTTGTTATAAAATTAAGCTCCAGCATTCTTCCTAACACAACATTTTTTCTAGTCTCTAATTTTGCTTTATTTTTTCCATAAGGTGAGAGCGTTGTTGGGGATTGAGGAATTGATGCTAGATAAGCTGCTTCCGCTAGTGTCAAATCAAGCGCATTTTTATTAAAATAAGTTTTACTTGCTTCTTCTGTGCCATAAATATTTCCGCCGTAAGGAGCTTCATTTAAGTAATATTCTAAAATTTTTTCTTTCGGTATAGAATTGTCAATTTTAATTGAGAGTACCCATTCCTTTATTTTTCTAGTATAACTTTTTTCTTGTGTGAGTAGAGCATTTTTTACTAATTGTTGAGTGATAGTCGAGCCTCCTTGAGTACGACCTGTGCCAAAAAAATTAGCCAAGATAGCTCGAACAATAGAAGTGATTCTTATTCCACCGTGATTATAAAATTCAGAATCTTCAATAGCTACTGTGGCGTTTTTAATATTTATTCCCATAGTTTCCGAGGATATATCTGTCCTTTTTGTATTTCGGTGTATGTCATAGAGTAGTATTTTTCCTGTTCGATCATATATTTTTATAGAATTCTCAATTTTTCGGTCGTTAAAAGAGTTAAAGTCTGGGATCTTTAGCGAAGAAAGCCAAATGATGATGATGCTAATCATTAAAATAAAAATACCAGCCCAAAACATGATCATATTTTTCCAGAATCTATTATTTTTGAACAATTTATTCATAATTTCAATTATATCAGCAAATGTGTTAGAATCCGAGTATGAAAGTGGTAAAAAATAAAGAAAAAACAGAAGATAAAATAAATGAATTGCTTACTAGGGGGGTAGATAAAATTTATCCTTCACGAGAAAAACTAGAAGAAATTTTACGTTCTGGTAAAAAATTACGATTATACCAAGGATTTGATCCGACAGGAAACAAGCTTCACCTCGGACATATGGTTGGTTTTCGAAAACACAGACAATGGCAAGATCTGGGTCATGAAGTTATTTTCTTGATTGGAGATGGCACTGGCCAAGCCGGGGATCCAACTGGTAAAAAAAAGACACGAGAGAAATTTTTTACTCAAGAAGAATTACGTGCGAATGCGAAAGATTATTTAATTCAGGCTTCAAAAATAGTTCGTTTTAATGGAGAGAATCCTATTAAAATAATGTACAACGGCGACTGGCTGAACAAACTAAACTTGGTAGATATTTTATATATTGCCCAACATTTTTCTGTTCAGCAATTAATTGAAAGAGATATGTTTCAGGAACGGCTGAAAGCCGGAGAGACCATAAATGTTAGAGAATTTCTGTATCCGCTTCTTCAGGGTTACGATTCTGTGGCGATGGACGTGGATTTAGAATTGGGTGGCTCTGATCAGACATTTAATATGCTCGCTGGGCGCACCCTTATGAAAACTATGAAAGGAAAGGAAAAATTTGTGATGACTACGCCATTACTTTCGGACTCTAAAGGTGTAAAGATTGGGAAAAGTGAAGGAAATGTAATCGGACTTACTGATCCGGCCGGCGAATTGTTTGGAAAAATTATGTCTCTCGGGGATGACGCTATTATTCCAATGTTCACACTTTTGACTGATGTGTCAATGAAAGAAATAGAAAAATTTAATCTAAAAAATGACGCTATGGCTTTAAAAAAGCGCGTGGCATCTATTGTAGTCATTCAACTTCACAATCAAACTTCTGCCGAGCAAGCCGAGGAAGCTTTTTCTAATACTTTTCAAAAAAAGGAAATTCCGAAAGTGATAAAAGAAATAAAAGGGGATATTGGAGAATTACTGAGCGAATTTCTAGTTAAAAATGAAATCTTGTCTTCAAAAAGTGAGTGGCGAAGGCTTGTTTTAGGAGGAGCAATTCATGACTTATCAAAAAATGAAAATATCACTGATGCTGATTTTAAAATCTCTAAAGATCTGACCTTAAAAATAGGAAAAAAGAGATTTGTAAAAATTTTAGCAAATTAATTTTACTATAAGTAAAAGTTATCCACATATTCTATTGCCAACTATTTCAGATTTTGTTACAAAATAGTCATTAGTAGGTCGCTTAGTATAATTTAAATAAAAATTTTATATGAGTTTCGATGACAATGATGAAATAGAAGATGGTTTTAAAATTAGTGGTGTTGATGCTGAAGATACACCGGAAGAAATAAATGATTTTGGATTAGGTGACGAAGATCCTGACAAAGATAACTAACGTTTAAGATCTAGAGTGAGCAAAAGCAGTCAAGGCTATCGCTATAGCATCCAATTCATCATCTATTCCGTTAGAGGAAGAGATATGCTTCGAGCCCTCGCGGTCTCTAACAGGATTATCTACTAAAATATTGACCATTTTTATTACTTGTTCTTTACTTGCTCTGCCGTACCCTGTCGTGGCCACTTTTACTTGCAAAGGGGAGGCTTCGAATATCCGAAGCCCAGCCCGTGCCCCTTCATACACCACGACTCCACGCGCCTCGGCGACGCGCATCACCGTTTTTTGATTTGTATTTAAGAATAAAGTTTCAATCGCCAAAACTTCTGGCTTGTATTCTTTTATTATTTTTCTGACTTCATTGCCGATGAGTTTCAATCTTTCAGAAAATTCTAACTTCGCTGAAGTCTTGAAACATTCAGAAAAAACAACTTTTTCTTTCTTGTTGCCTTCAGTCTTTTCTAATACAGCTATACCCAATCTTTCAAACCCTGGGTCTATTCCTAAAATGCGTATCATATTTGCAATTTTAACACTTTTTTGGATGTGTGAATAACTTTTTGTGTTTTTATACGTTTAATATATTATATAAAAGACTTGATACCTTGGGCGCGGGTTGCTGGATAGTGGGTGTCATAAATCCACAGACTTCGCATAGGCAAGTAGTTTGGCGCCTCAGTCAGGGGTATCTTGTCAACCATGGGTGGTGGGATCCTTCCTCATAACACTGCCCATGGTTCTATATTAAAATCGCTAAGACTATCCATAAGATCGTCTAGCGATTTTTATTTTTTCTCTCCTTAGAGGAGGGGAGGAAACACAGTTATCCATACCTATCCGTATAAAAAAATTGACATATAGATATATTGGTTTATCATTAAATACGAAACACAGTTCTTTTGACATCATTAAGAGGTGTTAAAGTTTGTGTTTCAAGTCAACACAAAAACAACAGATATGGTTATGAAGACAAAAATACATCTGGGCGCCCATAGCCCTCTCCAAGCTGGTACACAGGCAACTCGCTACGAATTCCGGCACGCGCACAGTTCCGGCGGGCGCGATCGCGATGGCACGGCACTTTGGTTGCAAAGTTAGCCGCCATTCACTGCTTGTGTTGGAGGGTCTTAATATACCCTCCAACACTATCCAAAAACCACACGGTTTTTCAAAAAGAAAACCTTGTGGTTTTTTTTACCTAATTTTTGTAATTCAGAGAAATTATAGCAATTTTCCTTGACCTTCTTTGATATCGAATCCTAGATGTTCGTGAGCTTTATTTGTGGCGACTCTTCCGCGAGCGGTGCGTTCGAGGAGCCCGAGCTGTATCAAATATGGCTCGATTACTTCCTCGATCGTTGCTTCTTCTTCAGACAAAGCAGCAGTCATAGTCTTGATTCCTACTGGTCCACCGTTAAACTTTCCGATTAATATTTCTAAGAATTTTCTATCAGAAGAATTTAGTCCGATGTCATCAATCGCGAGCATGTTAAGCGCATCTTTCACAATTTTCTGATCCAAGTTTTTCTTATCTTTTTGATTTACTTGATTTACTTGGGCAAAGTCACGCGCTCTTTTCAAAAAATAATTTGCGGTGCGCGGAGTGAATCTGCTTCTCTTTGCAATTTCTTTTAAAGCATCGTTTTCTAAAACAATATCCAAAAGTTTACTCGATCTCTCAATTATTTTTGCGATTTCTTCATTGGAATAAAATTCTAATCGAAAAACTCCTCCGGAAAAACGTGAACGTAATGGAGAAGATACGAGGGCGACTCGAGTGGTGGCCGCGATCAGTGTAAAAGGTGGTAGGTCGAGCTGTATAGTGCGCGCAGATGGACCTTTGCCGATGATGATGTCTAAAACACCCGATTCCATAGCAGGATAGAGAATTTCTTCCACCATTTTATTGAGTCGGTGAATTTCATCGATAAAAAGGATGTCGCCAGAGGCGAGGTTTGTAAGGATAGAAGCCAGATCACCCACTTTTTCAATAGCTGGGCCAGAAGTTATCTTCATTTGTCGGCCAGTTTCTTTAGCGATAAGGTGCGCAAGTGTTGTTTTTCCTAGTCCGGGTGGTCCGTAGAAAAGAATGTGTTCTGGGATATGTCCTCGTTCCTGCGCAGCTCGTAAAAGTATTTTAACGTTGTCTTTTATGTGTTTTTGGCCGATATATTCGTCCCAGCGTGTAGGGCGCAATGTTTGGTCTAAAACGACGTCGTCAGTTTTTGCGCTTTCTTTTTTATTTGTTTCTTTAGTCATTTTTGGCTCAACCCAGTCGCTCGTGAGCGACTGGGTTGACATTAGTTTATGAATATGCTATATTGACAATGTAGTATAGTTATTAACACAATATCAACATAGCTATACACATTATAGCATTTACTGTGAGTAGCATATAGTACAATTGAATTTCGAAGATTTTGCCAAATTTTTATCAAGAAGGCATTAATCTCTAAGCAATCAGCCATCGGTTATACGGATTTGCATAGGACGTTCTGGTAGAGATTTATTTCTACTGGGTCTATCCTCTAATAATTTGTTACTCTTCTAGCCTAGCTAGGAAAGGATTGTTTAGAGATTAATGCTTTTTTCTTTTGTTTTTATAAAATTTAAATTTTTCGATGTAGTTCGGAAAATAAGGCGACAGTTTTACTGAAATCTTTTTCTGTAATTATGAAAATTAATTCAGTCGATGTTGAGATGAGTTCTTCGATGTTTACTCGAGCGCGAGCGGTTACTGAAAGAAGTGAAAAGAAAACATTTGGTGTACCAAAAACTTCTGGATCTAAAGAGATTCCAATGGCGGCGAGATTGTGATTTATAATCTTTGGTTTTATTTCAAAATACTTTATGATTTTATCGGCTAAATTAGATGAAGAGATGATGTTTATTTCGTGAGTGCCGATAGTCGCGATAAATAAATCTTCTCGAGTGATGGATATTTTTTTATGTAGCGATTCAAATTTTTCTAAAAATTTTGGATTACTCTCATAAACTGTCTCCGACAAGGGGAGTTTGGTCGTAATATTTTTTATTGAAACTTCTTGAATGAGAGGTTTTTCTTTTTTAAATTCTTTCCGTAGACGCGAAAGAGAAACTACTAGACTCGTAATGGTTACGGGTTTTTTTGCGCGCTCTTCGACAGTGACACGTATCCGATGCGCATAACTACTCATATTCATATAGCCGTTTACTAAAGCAAATTGAGCTTCCAGCTCTTCTAGTAGTATTTCTCGTACAATTGGTTGTATTTTTATCATATATTTAAATTCTTTTAATATTCTAACAGATTTTACAAAAAGTCCAAATTACAAGATGAATGTTAAAAAATTTAACATAATTCTATTGTGTTGATATTCTTTAAGCAGAAAGGGAACAAAAATATGTGCGATTCTGACACGCGGGAAGCATGGCCTCAACATAAAGAGAGGGAAATCTTTAATATTAGGGTTGTGTTGTACTCTCCGTGGATTCAAAAAAAGAAACCACGGAAACCAAAAATCGTCCGACGAAAGTCGGACGTCAGGTGAAAAAACCTGATCAACCAGAGCCAGCAATACCGAAAAGTTTGCTGGCTTTTATTTTTAAATAAAACTGCTGTCACAATTTCTAACAATTGTATTTTTTTACTCCTCGCTCAAGTCCACCACGCTTTGAACTTCTTCGAGTGATGTGATGCCGTTTAGAATTTTTACTATGCCGTCTTGACGCATCGAGAGGATGCCTTGACTGCGTGCAACTTTTTTAATTTCATGTTCGCTTGGATTTTCTGGAATTATTTTTTCGATAGATTCGTCTGTTTTGAGTGCTTCGAAAATTCCGATGCGTCCTTTGTAGCCTATCTTGTTGCATTTATCACAGCCGACCGGAGAGAAAATTTTAAAAGGTTCATCAGTTTTTATGTTGTATTTAGAGAAATTTTTCCCTTCGGTCTTCATACTGTCCAAGACTAATTTTATAGTTTTATTTTCTTCATCAGTTGGAGTCTTTTCTTTTTTACAACTTTGACAGAGTGTACGCACTAGTCTTTGCGCAATAGAAAGCGATAAAGCGGAGACCAAAATTTTTGGGTTGACTCCGAGGTCGATGAGTCGTGGAATCACTCCGGCAGCGTTGTTCGTATGCAGGGTCGAGAAGACGATGTGGCCAGTGAGGGCGGATTGCACCGCGGTTTCGGCAGTTTCCTTGTCTCGAATTTCTCCGACCATCACAACGTCTGGATCTTGGCGTAATGCTGAGCGAAGTCCTTCAGCAAAGGTATAGCCGCGCTCTTCATTTGTCTGTGTCTGAGTTATGCCGGTTATATGATATTCGATCGGATCCTCGATGGTAATTATTTTTATTTCTGGAGAGTAAATTTTTCGGAGGAATGCATAAAGAGTGGTTGTTTTTCCAGAACCAGTCGGACCAGTAACTAAAATCATTCCGTTTGGTTTTGCGATTTCTTGTTCGATTACAGAAAAGAGATTGGATTCGATTCCTAGTTCTTCAATTTTTACCGCGATAGACTTCGGATCGAGAATACGCATGACAATAGACTCGCCATATGCGCCGGGTATAAGGGAAGTACGGATACTCAACTCTTCTTTGTCTTCCATAATACTAAAACGTCCGTCTTGTGCGATCTTGGAAGTGAGTTTCATGCCGGAGAGGAGTTTAATGCGAGAATTTAGCAGACGATAGACATCGAGCCCAAAGAAATTTATGTCTTGGAGGGTGCCGTCGAGGCGGAGTCGCAATCGGCCCTTGTCTTTCTCTGGCTCTATATGTATGTCTGAAGCTTTGATGGCAATTGCTCCAGCCAAGATTATTTCCAGCAGGCGAGAAATTTTATGAATTTTGTTTCCTTCCAGCGCTTCGATCACCAATTTTTCAATATCTTGAATCTGCGTGATATTTTTGGCGATTTCTCTCAAAACTTCCGGAGAGATGTCTAATCCTCCGATCTTTGAACTCTCTGCCATTGAGATTTCTTTATATCTATTCCAGACTTTTTTCAAACTCGCCTCCGAAGCCATATAAAAAGTCGGTACCAAGCTATGACGCTCCATTGCATCTTTTAATGTTTTAAATAAATCGTCTGATGGCGTGCGTACTGCGATGAAAATATTTTTCCCAAAAAGTTTAAAAGGAGCGACTTTCATTTCGAGTGCGTCTTTTTCGGAGATGGAACGCAGGGCTTCATTGTCTACGCCGATGCGGTACAGGTCGATATAAGGGAGGTGATATTTACTCTCGGCAAGAGTAGCCACCAGTTCTTCTTCTTCTTGTTTATGTAAATCATCCAGTTGCTTATTTTGTTTTTCTTCATCAAAATCAGACATGTATATTCTAATAATACATTATTTTAATTCCATAAACCCTCTTGACTTTTTAATAAAAAAGGTATATAATTGAATCCGAAATTAGTAAACGCAGGAATTCCTACAACCTGTCCGAGGCGTTCGGAATATACCTGTAAGTAACAGGTGAACGTTGTTCAAAACAAAAGGAAAGATAAAATCGTGCGTAACGAGAAAAATAAAGTTAGGTATTATAAACATCTCTCTTCGATGAAGACGAGGGGGCAAATATTTACCCCAAGAGGTTGTTTGAAACTGAGAAAACCTCGATGTATGTTGGACGGAGTTTGCGGTCCTGAAAAGATCGCGAAAGCCCTTCAGTCTGTAGGTGCTAACGACGCTGCCCTTATGTTTAAGGGTAGCAACCCCTTTGGTGATTTGTGTCGGCCTCTCATTATCTCTCCTGGTCGGCTCAAGGTGCGCGTGGAACAATTCTCGCCCGAAGAAGAAGTTTGGGAATGTGTGTGTCGGCGTATCATTCTCTCCACACAACAGTAACTTTGTTATTGTTGGCAAAATCAACATTAATCGCTCTACAACGAAAGCAGTTGGAGGGCGATTTTCTTTTTATATTTGATAAACTAAAAAAAGATATAGTGTTATAATTTTAATAATGCCAAAAGAAGACAAACAAAATCCCAAAACTCTTATATTACTCGATTCTCACGCTATTATTCACCGGGCTTATCATGCTTTGCCGGAGTTTTTGTCTTCCAAAGGGGAGCCTACAGGAGCTCTTTATGGTCTCGCTTCTATGCTCATGAAGATTATTACGGATTTAAAACCGGATTATATAGTGGCTTGTTATGATTTGCCGGGAAAAACTTTTCGCCACGAGGCTTATAATGCTTATAAAGCTGGTCGGGCAAAGACGGACGATGCACTTATAACACAATTAAAAAATTCTCGTCAGATTTTCGAGGCTTTTGGTGTGCCTATGTATGATGCTATCGGTTTTGAGGCGGATGATGTGTTGGGGACTATTGTAGAGCAGATGAAGAACTTCACCTCTCAACCTCTCCTTAACAAAGAGAGGTTGAATATAATTATTGCTTCAGGCGACATGGATACGATGCAACTAATCGATGATAAAAAAGTACAAGTTTATACTCTTAAGAAGGGAATCAATGATACTATTTTATACGATGAAGATGCAGTTGTAGCTCGTTTTGGATTTAAGCCAGAGCTTTTGCCGGATTATAAAGGTTTGCGCGGGGACACTTCGGACAACATCAAAGGTATCAAAGGTATCGGAGAAAAAACTGCGACGACGCTCATTAGTCAATTTGGCACCGTTGAAGAAATTTATAAAAAGTTGAAAAAAAATCCAGAATTATTTACTGAGGCTGGTTGTAGTCCTAGAATAATTGAATTATTAAAAAATAACGAAGAAGAAGCGCTGTTTTCAAAAACTTTAGCCAAGATCAGGACCGATGCACCGATGAAATTTATTTTACCGGAGAAAACTTTTTGGGAAAATGTAGATTTAAAAAAAATAGAACAAGTTTTCGCTCTGTTTGAATTTCGGAGTTTGTTTGGACGCTTGAAAAACTTTTTTTGGGATCACAAAACCTCACCCCCAACCTCTCTCCTGACAGGAGAGGGTGGTGAGGTGACAAAAAAAAATAAAGAGCAAATTGATCCAATCAAGCTCCAAGAAGCTAGTATCGCTCTATGGCTCATCAATTCAGATATCTCAAATCCACAGCTCGATGATATTTTAATGTTTGCTGGCGAGAGCTATTTCGAAAATGCGTATGACTTCATTTTTAAAAAACTAAAAGAAGAAAATCTGGACAAAATATTTAAAGAAATTGAAAAGCCTATAATGTCCGTAGTAAAACAGATGGAAGATCACGGAATTTTGATCGATAAAAAATATTTTACAAATTTATCAGTTGAATATCATACAGAATTAGATAAATTGACTGCAAAAATATATAAAATGGCGGGGGTAGAGTTTAATATAAATTCTCCAAAGCAATTAGGCGAAGTGCTTTTTGATAAAATGGGTATTAAGTCAAGAGGTAAATCAGCAAAGAAAAGTGCAAATGGATCTTTTTCTACTAAGGTTTCAGTTCTGGAGGAATTAGAAGAAGAAAATCCAATCATAAAAGAAATACTATCTTATCGAGAATTACAAAAATTACTTTCTACTTATATTGATGT
Organism: Candidatus Nomurabacteria bacterium; assembly: GCA_009695015.1. Taxonomy (GTDB): domain Bacteria; phylum Patescibacteriota; class Minisyncoccia; order Phycocordibacterales; family UBA9973; genus UBA9973. The sequence continues at coordinate 23,051 of SIBT01000007.1, forward strand.
GATTCCGCAAATGGCTGGAAATGACGGGAGATTACATGCAAAATTTTTACAAAATGGTAGCACCACAGGCAGATTTTCTTCGCAGAATCCGAATTTGCAAAATTTACCGATTAAAACAGAATTGGGTAAGAGAATCCGAAGCGGATTTGTGGCACAAAAGGGCTACAAACTCTGCGCTTTTGATTATAGTCAGATTGAACTGCGTGTGGCGGCTATGGTCTCTCTCGATAAAAAAATGACCCAGATTTTTAAAGAGGGGAAAGATATTCATTCCGGAGTCGCATCTTTTGTTTTTGGTGTGCCAATAGAAAAAGTTGATAGAGAAATGCGTAGAGAAGCAAAAGTAATAAACTTTGGAATTATTTATGGCATGGGAGTTTCTGCTTTACGTAAGAGTCTCGGAGGTACTCGAGAGGAAGCACAAAAATTTTACGATAATTATTTCAATCAATTTTCCGGTGTGCGAGATTACTTAGAAGAAGTAAAAAAGTTTGCGCTAAAAAATACTTTTACTGAGACTTTATTCGGTAGGCGCAGATATTTTCTAAATATAAATTCTAAAATTCCATTTTTAAAAAACATAGCCGAGCGCACAGCTACGAATGCACCGATCCAAGGCACTGCTGCGGATATTATCAAGCTTGCTATTAAATATGCAGAAGAAGATCTAAAAAAAGCTGAGCTATTAAATCATGTTCACTTGGTCTTACAAATTCATGATGAACTAGTGTATGAAGTAGAAGAAAGTGTGTTAATACAAGCTGATAAAATAATCAAAAATGCTATGCAGGGCGTGATCGAGAGATCATATTTGCATTATAAAACCGAAATTCCACTCGAAGTGCATTCAGGTTGTGGAGACAATTTTGGGAATGTAAAATGATTATTTTTGTGTTAGAATATAAAGATGGAGAATGATATTACAACAGAACAGGTTTCAAGTAAAGAAATATTACACAGAAGCAAAGTACATCAGATTTTGGCACATTCGTACAGTTTGTATTTTATTTTATTTTTAGTTGGTGTTTGTTTTGATATTATTTTTAAGTTTAAAATTTTAACAAGCTCTATTTTACTGCCAGTTGGTTTTGTTTTCTTAATATTTGCAACTTTGTTGATTCTTTGGGCGCAACAGACTTCGCGAAATTTAAAAATAGAGAATCTAAATAAAGAAACTTTTTGCAAAGGGCCTTATTGTTATACTAGGAGTCCGACACACTGGGGACTTTTTTTATTGATGTTGGGATTTGGAATTATTGCCAATGCTCTTTTTATAATTTTAACCACTATTGTTTCCTTTATTATTTCGAGGTTTGTGTTTTTAGAGAAACAAGAAAATATTCTCGCTCAAAAATACGGTACTCCTTATCTTGAATATAAAAAGTCAGTCAAGATATAATATATTTTATGTTATATCTTTTTTCAGGAGACGATGCAAAAAATAAACTCATCAGTTATGAAAAGTTTATAAAGTTTATTCCAAAAGGCGAAGATCTTTTTTTTATAAGCCGAAATAATTTTAACCAAATGCAGATTGAGAGCCTATATTCTGGCTCCAATCTTTTTTTTAAAAAATCGGTAGCAATATTTTCTAACATATTTGAATATGAAGAGACGCGTGATTTTATTTTGGATAAACTCACCTTCATGGGG